>JAMOBH010000452.1:0-3442 GCA_039908085.1 Magnetococcus sp. YQC-5 | reverse complement strand
CGCTTGCGTCCCGAATGAAAATCCTGTTGAAAAGCGCCGCCTTCGGCGGCCTGCTGGGCGCGCAGCGCGAATTCCTTCGGAATTCGCTTTTTGCAAAGACGCGCCAAAAGCAAAAAACCAAATTCCCAGGGCTCTGCCCTGGACCCGCCAGGGAGATAATCCCCCTGGACCCGTAATACTTGTCCTAATGGGAAATCCGGGGTCAAAACTGGCAGGGACACGTCAAAGTCGGCTGGCGCATGAGTCATAATCCCAGGAAGCGCAGGGCCTGCCATGGGTTGGCAGCGAATTCCCTGGTGGCAGAAGCAATCTCCTGTACACCTGCCAACCTGCCCCAATGGTGAGGTTCCGTAGACATGCCATCATCTGAGGGCCATGACCTGCACGAATTTGGGACCGGTCCTCGTCGAAGGTGACATCACGGACGTGGTGAGAGCTGTTTTCGATGGACCAGTGCCCCCTGTTGCAGGAGAGGAGGTGCTTCGGTGAGCCTCTCTCAGGCGGTAGACTGGTGCAGCCGTAAGCGAATTCGGTGGTGGATTTGCCTGTCTTGAGGTTAAGAACGTCTCTCCGAATCGTAAAGAACTGCTGGATGTGCGGCAGAGGGACGTATTCGACAAAACGAGTGGAAGTCCAAATGGAGCGTGTTTCCTGACGTCCATGGCCTTTGTTGGTGGTCTGGAATTGGACTGGCCCATCCTCAAGTTGCAAACTGGCGATGGTGCCGAGCACCGTGGGCTGATTGGCCTTGACTGTGAAGAGGAAATCCGCTTTTTTCTCTTCAACAATGAATTCAATAGTTTTTTTGAGCATGAATGGCGTCAGCCGTGATCAGGCGACCAGCCAGTGCAAGATTGGTCAGCAGGGGACGGACGGCGGTGATCTCATTGGATTTGTCGGCGATGGGAATCTGCGCCAAAGTGCTGCCCTGTCGATGGAGGAAGGCGGAGAGCAGATGAACCGGCTTGCCGTTTTCCTGTTTGGCTCCCCGAAGGGCTTTGCCGTCGATGGCGATAGGGTCATCGGGGTCAGACAGGGAGAGGAGCCATTGGCCAAGCACATCGTCCACCGCCTGCGCATCCACCTCTCGCAAGACGCGACGGATGGTTGGTTCGCTTGGCGCCTCGAAGCGGTTGGTCGCATCGTTCAGGCGACAACGGAATCTCCGCCGCATGGCCTGAGATGATCTCTTGGCCCATTGGCTGATGGCGAGGTAGCTGCGCGAACCGCCCAGAATGGCGCAAATGGCGATCAGCAGGACAGATTGCAAGGGATGACGCAGTCCCATGCGCTTGCGGCATTCTGGAATCGTGGTCAGATGCTGCCGCAGTGATTCGGTATGCGGGATGCTGAGGGTGAGCGTGGTCACTGGACACCTCCATGATGGGTCCGGCACCAAGTCCGAGAGCCATTGACGTGCCTGGGACCGGAGGGGTTTAATGAAGACGATTTTGGGCTGACCATGATGCCAATACCTGGTAGCGTTTTTGGAGAATCCTTTGGTTTGGCCGAGTGCCTGCCATCCGGCAGCCCGGTAGCAGGTACCGTTGAAACGGGCGGGATCGACAAATGTTTCCGCCAGCAGCAGTGGATGGCCGTGCAGTTGCTGCCAATCGTCACCAAGACGTTGTAGTGAAAGCCCCAATACCCGGGAGGCCAAGTTGGGCAAATGGAAGTCGGGAAGAATCAGGAATCTGTTATTATTGGCAATGAAATGAAGGCGTTGCCATTGCAGGACTGGCAACCATCCAATCCACTGGTCCCGAGCAGCGCACTTCAGGGCGGGTGATGACCATCCCAACAGGGCAACCCACTGCTCATTCAGGGTCGCCACATGCAGGAGGGTTTTCCCCACCTTGGCAGGAGCGCCCAGATAGTGATGCTGGGCGAGTAGCTCATACCAACGTGCCTGTTCATGGTGCTCAACTGGACGCACCCGGATGGCTTTGAGAAGTGATGAGATGTCGAGAGGGTGGCATGCGTTCATGCCACTGGTATACAGGATGATCGGGAAAAAAGCCAGGGATGATGTTTCTGTGTTTCAGATCAATGCGTTGTCAGGACACTTGACATGGCCCTGGTCAAAACGAACGCCATTCTCCACAGAAATGGTTTCAATTCCATTTCCATCCAAATCAATTGCCAACGGATCACGTTTAGGAGGGTTGTAATTAATAGCATTTTTCAGATCCCAGTCAGTATTGCATACATGTTCCGGGTCTCCCAAAATATCCCCTGGCGCAGATTCCCTTAATCTGCTCCGCAAGATTCTTTCAATCTCCTTTTTGAGAGGCTCTATTGTTTTATCAATAATATCGCCCTTGGATGGCAGACGACCACCGAAATTAGATCCTTTTTGCTGATCGCGTATATACCTGTCAATAACTTTTTGACGATTGTCGCTGCTTTTATTTTTATTATAGTCGTCGCAAGCTTTTTGAAGATCATCGCTTATTGCGCGCATATTAGTCTCCAATCTCCAGATCAAACGTTAATTGGCCATATTTTAAAGATTTCAATATTGCACGACTAGCCACGGCGTCACCATTAAACCATGAAACGATTAACCAATATATTGATTTGATATAATTCATCTCAACGCCACGACCGTAATGGTACATTTTGGCGAGTTGATATTGTGATTCATTATCACCAGAAATGGCAGCTCGTGAGTACCACCAAAATGCAAGATTATCATTTTGTTCAGTGCTATACTCCCCATAATAATACACATCTCCAAGCTGTTGTGCGGCGTTAACATCTCCTGCTGCAGCATATTTTGTGAGATAATTAATAACATTGCGCGCATGATTGCCGGGCAAGCCTAGCTCAATATATATTTTAGTTATATAATGCATTGCATAAAAATGATTTTGATCTGCATGAGCAATTGATCTTTTGAATAAATGCACAGCATATTCTAAATCTTTTTTTCCGTCAATCCATCCCTTATAAAGAGACAAGGCGTATTGATGACCGGCTTCATCAATACCATTGATATATGCGCACCTGTAGTGCAAAGCGGCCTTTTTCAGATTGTATCTTGAAAAAAATAGGTTGCTATAAATATCGCCTAAAATTAAATCTGCTTCATGGTTGCCTGCTTCTTTTTTTGCTAAAAAGTATTGCTCACCCTTAGCTATTAAATCCGATCGTCTAGACATCATTAATGTGACTGCCTTGTTATCGCCACTTCCAGACAAAAAGAAATCATTAAAGAAGAAATTTGTTGTTTCGTTGATGGATACGACCATAACGATCAATGCCAAAGATAATATTATTGACAACAATATCATTACCAAACAGCCGAACTTTTTATTAACTCTGTCTGCAAAAGAAATCACCTGCGACTCCGTTACTTGAATGTAAGAGCATGCAAAAAATGCTGACGGCAAGTTTCGACCACGTTCATGGTCTGCACGGCATAACGGTTCCCTGCCGC
>JAMOBH010000090.1:0-17572 GCA_039908085.1 Magnetococcus sp. YQC-5 | reverse complement strand
CCAACGCATTGCTTTTTGTGAACAACAAGGCATGGATCGTCGCCGCCTGCTGGTGGATCCAGGCATTGGTTTTGGCAAGACCACCCAACACAATCTGACCCTCTTGCAACGGAGTCGGGTGTGGCGTGGTTTGGGTCTGCCTTGGTTGTTGGGGGTTTCCCGCAAGCAGATTGTCGGTGCCCTCACTGGTGAAAGCGATCCACACCGTCGGGACGTGGGCAGTCATGTTCTGGGGATATTGGTGGATGCAGACATTTTGCGGGTCCATGACGTGGCCGGTGCCCGACAGGCACTGGCCGTCGCGACCGGCTTCACACAAGCCCCATTGGAGGCGGCTGCCTAGATGACTACACCCATTGTGACTCCTGCTCGCAAACTTTTTGGCACGGATGGTGTGCGTGGCTTGGCCAACGTCCATCCCATGACCGCAGAAATCGCCCTGAAATTGGGACAGGCTGCCGGACGCGTCCTCAGACGCCCAAATCATCGCAGCAGCGTGGTTATCGGCAAGGATACCCGGCTTTCCGGTTATCTGTTCGAATCAGCCTTGCGGGCCGGGTTCAATTCGGTTGGTGTTCACTGTTTGCATGTTGGAACCATCCCCACTCCGGCAGTGGCTTATCTGACCAGGGCGTTGCGCGCGGAAATCGGCGTGGTCATTTCCGCCTCTCACAATCCGTTTCACGACAATGGCATCAAATTTTTCGGTCCCAATGGCATGAAACTCCCTGATGAGTTGGAACACGCCATTGAAGAGGTTTTTTTTGCCAATTCCGCGATGACCTCTCCTCCTTCGCCAGATCATGTGGGCAAGGCCCAACGCATCGAGGACGCCAGAGGGCGTTACATTGAATTCTGCAAGAACACCTTTCCCCGTGATTTGCGTTTGACCGGCATGAAGATCGTCGTGGATTGCGCCCATGGTGCGGCCTACAAAATCGCCCCTGAGGTGTTTTGGGAACTGGGCGCAGAAGAGGTCATCCCGCTGGGTGTGACGCCCAATGGCCTCAACATCAACGACGGGTGTGGTTCGCTCTATCCTGAACTCATGCGCGCCAAGGTTCTGGAGACCGGTGCTGACATCGGCTTGGCGTTGGACGGGGATGCCGACCGCCTGCTGGTGTGCGACGAAAAGCGACGTCTGCTCGACGGGGATCACTTGTTGGCCCTCTCGGCCCAGATGATGCTCGAACACAACACCCTTCGAGGGGGTGGGGTGGTGGCTACGGTCATGTCCAATCTGGGCTTGGAACGGTTTCTGAATCTCCAGGGTTTGCAACTTTTTCGGGCCAATGTCGGGGATCGCTATGTCCTGGAGACCATGCAAAACACCGGGTGCAACTTGGGCGGGGAGCAATCCGGGCACATGCTCTTTCTGGATTACAACACCACGGGTGACGGGATCGTATCCGCCCTCAAGGTGCTGGAACGCATGGCATCCAGACAACGTCCCTTGTCTGAACTCGCCGCAACATTTGAAACCGTCCCCCAGGTTTTGAAAAATGTCACCATTCCCAGGGGAAGCCGTCCCATGTCCGATCCAGAGGTCCAGGCGGCCATGGCCAATGCCCAACAGAGACTCGCAGGTCAGGGTCGCATCCTGGTCCGGCCTTCGGGGACCGAACCCAAAATCCGGGTCATGGCCGAAGGGGATTCCTTGGAATTCATCACCGCTTTGGTGGATGAACTCTGTCTTGTCATTCAACACGCTGCTTCTTGATTCAGGATTTTACACACCATGCCTCGTTTTACCTTGCCTGATGGCTCCATTAAAGCATTTGATTCTCCGGTCACCGTGGCCCAGATCGCCCTGGCCATTGGTGCGGGTTTGGCGCGCGCAGCCTTGGCTGGCAAGGTCGAAGGCCGTCTGGTCGATCTGGAGACCCTGCTTGATACCGATGCCGCCATTGAAATCATCACCCCGACCAGCCCGGAAGGATTGGAAATCCTGCGTCACTCCACGAGTCACCTGATGGCCCAGGCGGTCAAGGAACTCTTTCCCACTGCCAAGGTGACCATTGGCCCGGCGGTGGCGGATGGTTTTTACTATGACTTCGATTACGAGCGTCCCTTTACCCCTGAGGATCTGGTCGTCATTGAAGAGCGCATGGAACAGATCGTCCAGCAGGATCTCCCTGTGCATCGGCAGCTCATGACACCAGAGGCGGCCATGGCCTTGTTTCTTTCAATGGGCGAAGAGTATAAAGCAGAAATCATTCAGGAAATCCCGGCGGATCATGAGATCTCCCTCTATCGGCAAGGTGGGTTTCTGGATCTGTGTCGGGGACCGCATGTCCCTTCCACCGGACGTCTGAAGGTTTTCAAATTGACCCGTGTGGCCGGGGCGTATTGGCGTGGCAATTCCAACAACAAAATGCTCCAGCGCATTTACGGCACCGCCTTTCCAGACAAAAAGTCTCTGACCGCCTATTTGACCCTGTTGGAAGAGGCCGCCAAACGGGATCATCGTCGTTTAGGTCGGGAGATGGATCTGTTTTCGATTCAAGATGAAGCGGGTGGTGGATTGGTGTTGTGGCATCCCATGGGGGCCAGGATGCGCCAAACCATCGAATCCTATTGGAAAGAGACCCATCAGGCAGCAGGTTATGAATTTCTCTACACCCCGCACATGGCCAATCTGGATTTGTGGCGTACATCGGGGCATTTGGATTTTTATCGTGATTCCATGTTCAATCCCATGACCGTGGATGAGCAGTCCTATCAGATCCGGCCCATGAACTGCCCGTTTCACATACTTATTTATCGGTCGAAAATCCGTTCCCACAAGGAACTGCCCATGCGTTGGGCTGAACTGGGCACGGTTTATCGTTATGAAATGTCAGGTGTCCTCCATGGATTGTTCCGGGTGCGCGGTTTCACCCAGGATGACGCGCACATTTTCTGCAAAGAAAACCAGATCGAAGATGAAATCAGCTCGATTCTGGATTTGACCTTGCAAACATTGACGACCTTTGGTTTTACTGATTTTGTGATCAATCTCTCCACCCGGCCCGCCAAATCCGTTGGTTCGGATGCCATCTGGGACAAGGCCACGGCAGCGTTGCAAAATGCCATCACCCGGCGTGGATTGAATTTTATTGAGGACATCGGTGGAGGAGCCTTTTATGGACCGAAGATTGATGTCAAAATCACAGATGCCATTGGTCGCCAATGGCAATGTTCGACGATTCAATTGGACTTCAATCTTCCCGAACGGTTCGATATCAGCTATATTGGCGAAGATGGAGGGCGTCATCGTCCCATCATGATCCATCGGGCGTTGATGGGTTCCCTGGAACGTTTTTTTGGCATCCTGATCGAACATTATGCCGGACATTTTCCTTTGTGGCTGGCCCCGGTGCAGGCTGTGGTATTGACCATCACCGAAGCCCACAACGATTGGGCACAACAGGTACGGGATCAGTTGCGGGCAGCAGGGCTGCGTGTTGAAATGGATTTGCGTAATCAGAAAATAAATTATAAAATCCGAGAACACGCCATGAAAAAGACCCCCTGGCTGTTGGTCGTCGGGGAACGTGAACAGGCCGAGGGCGCGGTCAGTCCTCGTGATCGTCATGGCAAGGATTTGGGACTGACACCACTGGATGAGATCAAGCAGCTTCTTGTCCAGGAATCTGGTCGCAGACATTTGGCTCAATAACCTTTTTGGGAGAATCCATCATCATTAAACCTACTACCATCAACAAAGACCGACCACCCCCGCCGCCGACCGATACGACGCGCATCAACGAACAGATTCGCGTTCCCGAAGTGCGTCTGATTGACGAAAAGGGGCAACAGGTTGGTGTGGTCAGTATTCATCAGGCGCAGTTGCGTGCCCAGGAAGCCGGTCAGGATCTGGTGGAGGTGGCTCCTGATGCGAGACCTCCTGTTTGCAAGATCATGGACTACGCCAAGTTCAAATACCAAAAAGCGGTACGTGAACGGTTGGCGCGCAAAAAACAGGTTCGCATCGAAATCAAGGAAGTCAAATTTCGACCCGGAACCGACACGCATGACTTTGACGTCAAGCTCAGAAGCATGAGAAAATTTCTGGAAGATGGAGACAAGGTCAAATGCACCTTGCGTTTCCGTGGGCGGGAGATGGCTCACCAGGATCTTGGCATGGCGTTGCTCAAGCGTGTGGAAATCGCAGTGGAAGACGTGGCCAAGGTCGAGCAGACGCCCAAGCTCATGGGACGTCAGATCACCATGGTCGTGGCACCGTCCGCCTCTGCCAAGACCAAAAAAACAACCTAAACAACAACCAACTGAGGTTTGTTCGATGCCCAAGATCAAAACACACCGGGGAGCAGCCAAACGGTTTGGCGTGACCGGATCTGGAAAATTGAAACGCAACAAGGCCTTCAAGCGTCATATTCTGACCAAGAAAGCTCCCAAACAGAAGCGCAACATGCGGGGAACCTGTTTGATGGCCCAGGCAGATCATCGTTCTGTTTTGCAAATGTTGCCCAATTTATAAACAATCGTCAGATGGCCGGGTGATGTGATGGGGCATTCGGTCGTTGCTTTGAGCAGAAGTTTTCAAGTCTAAGGAGACACCAGTACCATGCCGCGAGTTAAACGAGGCGTACCAGCACACGCACGCCACAAGAAAGTTTTGGATCTGGCCAGTGGCTATCGGGGACGCAACGGCAGTTGCTACCGGATTGCTTTGCAAAAGGTGGAACATGGGCTGCAATACGCCTATCGGGATCGCAGAAACCGCAAGCGGGATTTTCGTCGTTTATGGATTGTCCGCATCAACGCTGCTGCGCGTTTGAGTGGTTTGTCCTACAGTCGTTTTATTGAGGGATTGGCCAAGACAGGGATCGAATTGGATCGCAAGGTGTTGGCTGATCTGGCGGTGCGTGCCCCTGAGGATTTCGCACGTTTGGCCGAAAGTGTCAAAGCCGCCCTGTAAACTGTAAAAACGATTAAAAAAAAAGAGGGGTCTGGGGATTCATCCCCAGGGTTTTGCCTTTGCCTTTGACTTTGCTTTTGACTTTTCCTGAAAAACATTCCAATCAAAAAAAGTCAAAAGAAAAAGTCAAAACCCTGTGGGAAGGATCTCTCTGTCCTCTCTTTTATTTTTTTGAATGTATTAAAGAATCTGGATTTTGATTCAAGTCAGGACAATTTGAAACTGTTGGTGCATGGATGGATAATGGCTCTCGCACCAAACCCCACCAGGGGCGTTGCCCCTGGACCCCACTTGGCGGAATGGTTCCCTCTGCCCCCCAATCATTTGTCCCGCCTCTCAAGATGATAAACTGCCATGTATGAATCGCTCACCGAACTGAAAAAAAATGCTTTGACTGATTTGGCATCTGCCAGATCTCCAGCAGAACTGGAACAAATCCGAGTGCAAACCCTGGGCAAAAAGGGATCCTTGACACAAATCCTGCGGGGATTGGGTCAGGTTGCCCCGGAAGAAAGAGCTGCCATGGGTGCCTTGGCCAACGAAATCAAAAGTGAATTTGCAAGCCATTTCACTCAACGCGCAACCCAGCTCAATGAAGAGGAAATGGCCTCACGTCTAGACAAGGAGTGGGTGGATATCACGTTGCCCGGTCGCGTGCGGACCAGAGGCGGAGTGCATCCCATAACCCGGACCCAGACAGAAATCACGGCCATTTTTACCGCCATGGGATTCCCCCCGGCCACCGGCCCGGAAGTCGAAACCGACTGGCATAATTTTGAAGCCCTGAATATTCCCCCAGACCATCCGGCCAGGGAGATGCATGACACGTTTTATCTCCCTCCAGCCCATGACGGCAGCAAGCGATTGTTGCGGACTCATACATCACCAGTGCAGATTCGGGTCATGGAAGGACGTAAACCCCCGTTGCGCATGATCGCACCAGGCAAGGTGTTTCGTTGTGATTCGGACATCACCCATACCCCCATGTTTCATCAGGTGGAGGGGTTCATGGTGGATGAAGGGGTCCATTTCGGACATCTCAAAGGACTTCTGGAGGCGTTTCTGGTTCATTTTTTCGAACGACCGTTGCCAGTAAGGTTCCGCCCTTCCTTTTTTCCGTTTACCGAACCCAGCGCGGAAGTGGACATGGGATGTCTCTTTTGTGATGGCACAGGGTGTCGCATCTGCAAGCGTACCGGGTGGCTGGAAGTGTTGGGATGTGGTTTGATCCATCCGGCTGTTCTGGCCAATGTTGGTATTGACCGGGAGAAATATTCCGGGTTTGCCTTTGGCATGGGCGTGGAGCGGTTGGCCATGCTTAAATATGGTATCACGGATATGCGCGCTTTGTTTGACAACGATATTCGTTTCCTGGCACGCCATGTTTGAAAGTATCTGTAAAAGTGTGTTTTTTTTAAAATCACCCTTTGGTCAAACAAGAGGTCAGGTAGATGTCAAACGTGTTGGTTTTATCAAGTTCATGCCAAGGTCGCCTTGGCATGGCAGGTTTGGCCCTGTGTTCCATCTTCCTCCACCCGCTGGAAGCCATGAGTGCCGTTTTGGATGTTGACAAAAACGGCGTCGTGGATGCTACGGATGGGGTGTTGATTCTGCGGAGGTTGAATGGAGCTTCCACCTTGGATACCGGGGTGCAGTTGCCATCTGGTCAAACCAATGCCACGATCATAGAAAATATCGACGCCATACGTTTTGATGCAGTGGGTGGGGCTTCCACCTCTGTCAAACCGTCCGCAGCCACATCATCTCCTTCGACCGTTCCAGCAACCACAACATCGATCAAACCAACTGGCACATCCTCTCTGACCACGACCTCTTCGAGTACGACCTCTTCGAGTACGACCTCTTCTGTATCGACCACGACCACGTCTGTTCCAGTCAATACCCCACCAGTCGCCTTTTTTTCAGTGACACCACCATCAGGAGATACTGCGACCAAATTCAATATCAATGCGTCGGGCAGTTCAGACAAGGAGGATGCTTTTGGTACGTTGCAATTCCGTTGGGATTGGAATAATGACGGGGTGTGGGAGCAAAATTACAGTTCGGAGGCAAACTGGAATCTCACCTTTCCAGCAGCCACGACTGCCAACATCAAGCTGGAAGTGAAAGATAGTGGCGGATTGACCTCCACGTACACAAAACAGATTAATATTTCAGCACGTGTCACGACGACCACATCCACCTCCTCGGTCAAAACCACGAGTACCACCACTTCGATTGCAGCATCCACCTGCACCAATTTTGCCGGGAATTACTTGGTGAGTGGTACGATAACGTCAAATATGGAGAATGATTATTGCGATCCTTCTGAGACCGTTACCAATGAATCTGGAGTCATTAAACAAACAGGATGTGCTGTAAGCTTTACTGGGGATGGTACAGTCTATAATGGAACAGCAAACACCAGCAATAGTGTGAGTGTTGTGGCGTCAAGCTATGAGAGTGGGATGCCATTGAATGAGTCTTATACGTTCAATAAAACAACAGGAAAATTGTCAGGGAGTTGGAGTTGGGGGTATGGTTTGTGTACGGGGTCTGTCAATTTTACATTAACCAAGATGCCTTGATTGACTTTTCGTTGACCAGCAGATCTTGGGGGCGTTCTTTACAAAATAGAATGGACGGCAGGATTGTCAAACAGGGAAAATCGCATACCTGAATGATTTCATGACGATCACCAGTTCTGCTTTTCCCATTGTTTTTTGCGAATTGACGATAAAAAAATGAAATTGAATTCGCGTGATCTTCCGGGGCGTTTGCAGAAGGATGGGGTTCCTCCGGCGGTTTTGCTTTACGGTCAGGAATTGGGTGTGGCTGCTCGTCATGCGGTGCTGCTGCGCAGGGCGGTCCTGAGTGAATCCGATGAGGAGATGGACGCGGAAACCTTCCATGGCGGCGATTTGGATCTGGGTCGGTTCTTGAGCGCGTGCAATGCGTTTCCTTTTTTGGCCCGTCGCCGGGCACTCCTGCTTAAAGATGCAGATCAATTGGCTCCACCGGCACGGGATGCGATTTTGAAATATCTCAACGCCCCTTCCAAAACCTCTGTGTTGGTGATCCTGGCTGGTCCTCTGGAGGCCAAACATCTCTTGCGCAAAGGGTTTGAAGCCCACAAGACAGCCTGGTGTGTTCCCTATTTTCCCTTGGAAGGACGGGAACTTCAGCTTTGGATCACTACCAGTCTGCAAGGTGCTGGATTCACCGTGGAACAGGATGCGGTCACCCTGTTGGGGGAACGCCTCGAAGGCGATGCCCGCAACGCCGAGGGGGAATTGGAAAAATTGATGCAGTTTCTGGGGGCGCGACGTCGAGTGACCTTGGATGATGTCCTGGCTTCGGTGGGTGAGTCGAGACAATACAGCAGTTTTGCCTTGGCAGCGGCTGTGTTCAATGGACGGGTGGATACGGCCTTGACGATTCTGGATCAACTGCTGGATGCCGGAGAGGAACCTTTGGCATTGTTGGGTTTGTTGCTGCAGAGGCTGCGTCGTCTGATCGAAGCTGCGCACCGGATGGCGCAAGGTGAGGATCAGGAAACCATTGCAGGAAAAATGCAGGTGTTTTGGAAGGAAAAAGCCGATTTTTTTTCGCAGGTGCAAAGGATTTCATCCCGACGGATGGCCAATGGCCTGCTCAGGTGTCAGGAGGCGGATCAGGAGTTGAAAAGCTCAGGTAATGAACCTCGTCGCATCATGGAGCGGTTGGTGATCGGTCTGGCTCAGGGAATGAGAGGAGGTCTTGCATCAGCTTCTGCTTCATCACGAGCAGCAGGAGAACCCCGAAGATACCCAGGGCCGTGAGGAAAAACAGACGCTCCTGCATGTAGGGATAGATCGCCCCCCCCAAAACCGGTCCCACGCTGCGCCCCAATGCACTCATGGATTGAAACAGGCCCAACAGGGTTCCCTGCAAGGCCGGATCTGTATTGAGGCTGGCCAGACCAGCGAAACTGGGATGGATCATGCCCGTTCCAAAGGCGATGAGTGCCAATGCGGCCAACATTTGGGTCCAGGTTCCTGGTTGCAAGAGCGATAATCCAACAGCCGTGCAGAACAGTCCCAACATGGCTGTGCGTTTTTCGCCGATTTTGGGCAGGATGCGTCGCACCAGTCCCCCTTGTGTGATGACGCCAATCACCCCGACAAAGGCAAAAATCCAACCTACTGTGGTCATATCCCAGTGAGATAAATCTTGTCCCCATAATGGAAGTGTGACTTCAAAAGCGGAAAAGAGGGTGATGAACAGCCCCATGAGCAGACAGGCGAGCAGGGCACCTGGGCGATGACGTGCCTGATGATGCCAGGGAGCCAGGGCGAGGAGGGGATGCAGGGGGGTTGTGAAGGGTTTGGATGGGGTGGGGGGTTTGGTTTCGGGTAAATAATAGAGGGCAGCCAATGCATTGAGACCCGTGATGGCGGCAGCGGTCATGGGGGTGAAGGCCATGCCAAACTGTGCCAACCATCCTCCGAAGGCCGGTCCCAGAATGAATCCCAAGCCAAAGGCGACTCCGATGATGCCCATGGCTTTGGAACGTTCTTCAGGAGGGGAGAGATCAGCCAAAGCAGCCTGAGCCACGGCAATATTGGCTCCCATGATGCCGGCAGCAGCACGGGCGATGAAGAGTACCCATAGTGAGGGGGCCAAACCATACACCAGATAGGAGAGTGTGGAGCCTGTCAGACCGAAGATCAAAGTGGGACGGCGACCCACTTGATCCGAGAGCCATCCCCAGTAGGGGGCGCAGAAAAATTGCATGATGGAGTAGATGGCCATCAGCCAGCCGATTTGGGCTGGAGTGGCGGCGAAATGGGGATCCGCCGCATAGAGGGGCATCAGGGGCAAGACCATGCCGAATCCCAGGAGATCCAGAAAAACAGCCATGAAAATGATGCCGGTTGAGGCTTTGGGTCGCATGGGATTGATGATGATTCCATTCAGGTTGGGTGTTGACGTGTTCCATGGCAGAGCAGTTTATCTCTTGACAGGGGGTTTGTATACTCTGAGCGACTAAAATGATTGGGGGGTTCAGAGGGAACCATTCCGCCAAGTGGGGTCCAGGGGCGACGCCTCAATGAATCCTTTTCAACCATCCCGCTCATGTGGCAGCTCGCAGGCGCAAGGGGTCATTCGTGACCCGGTCCATGGCCCAAAGTGTGCGCTCCCCCGTGTATCATGGAAATCAGCAGGGTCACAAACTTTCACTTGCCAACACGCGCTGCCAAGCCAGATGAAAAATGGTGCGACCGGCCTGGATCCCTTTGGTTTGAAAACGGGTTGCATGCCAGAATTCGGGTTCAGGCGCGAACCGATCCGGGGCAGCGAGATTGAGAAATGCCGGATGATTTTCCTGGGTTCGAGCCATCCAGAGGGCGTATTCAGCCCAATCCGTGGCCAAAGTCAAAAGTGCGCCGGGACGCATGCGGTCGGCGAGCAGGTCAAGGAATTCCGGTTGGATGATGCGTCTTTTGTGATGTCGTTGTTTGGGCCAGGGATCCGGGAAATTGACAATGACCCAATCCAGGCTGTTGGAAGGGATGTCATGGGTCAAGGCCATGCGGGCGTCACAGGGGAGAATACGGACATTGGCAATGGCGTTTTTTTCCAGGCGTTTGATCAGGGCGGCCATGCCTTCCTGGAAGACTTCGGCCCCGATAAAGCGATCCTGGGGATGAAGGGTGGCCAATGGGGCGAGAAACTGTCCGTTGCCAAAGCCGATTTCCAGGATGAGTCGTGCCTGGGGAGGGGCTTCAAGGCATTTCAAGAGGTTTTCACGACTGTCGGCGGCAGGCAGCTTCCAATTGGGCAGGGTTTGATCCAGCCATGTTTTTTCTGGTGGGGTCAGGAAGCCTCTTTTGCGGCCATATACCTTGAGGGGCCGAATGGGCGGTGGATGAATCAATGGTTCCGGGTCAGGGGGCATCAGAGGAATCCTTTGCGAGGGCCATGGGTTGACAGATGAGCAAAAAGGGTCATAATCTGTTAACGTGATTTGAACGTTATTGCCAATATTGAGGGGATATTTGCCATGATACCACCAAAAAAGAACACGATCTCTGGTCCAAAGCGCGTGATTGATTGGTTTTATGAACCAGATGAAACTCCAACGGAACAATTGATGCGACAAATGCGGTGTGCTTGGTGTTTGCTGGCGGAGAAGTCGCCTCCGGTCAATGCGCGGGTGCTGGTGACGGATGGCAAGGATTTGGCCATGGGCCGTGTGGATGCCAAGGGCAACCTTTCCACAGATGCCCCGTTGCAAGCCTTGACTCATTGGTTGCCGTTGCCGCCATTGCCAGAACCACCTGTTCCAACGGGCGGTCAGTCGATTTTCAAGCGGAGGGAATCCTGGCGTAAGTATTGACAGGAATTCATGCCCAAATCATTTTGAAAAAAAATGGCAGATTTCTGCCACCCTGGAGGATGAAAATGTAGGCTAAACCGAAACCATTTCGGGATGTGAAGTTTCTTATAGGGGTCCAGGGGGATTATCCCCCTGGTGGGGTCCAGGGGCGAAGCCCTTGGTGGGGTTTGGGGCGAAGCCCCAAAAATAATCATCCCAAGATGGTCAGGGTTTAGCCACCTGAGCCGAAACAAATAGGGAAACTAATGGGGGGGCCAGGGGGAATCATTCCCCCTGCTGGCTCTGCAAAATCTGCGGAAAAGTTATAGTGTTCGTCTCGTCGCATATCCCCAACCAACTCAAATTGGTAAAGGCAGCGTTCAAAGCTGCCTTTACTTGCCCCCCTTGCCCTAGGATAGGTGCGTCTTTTTTTTGAATTTCAGGCCATTTTGGAGCAAAAAAAGATTGGAAGGTTCCATATTCAATTTTCAGGCGTTGCAATCAAAAATATTTTATCCATTCAATAAGTATGATTTATAGTTGTTTGGTGCCCGTTTTTGTCCGAAACGTTCATCATTTGCTGATCGCATCGATAGCAGTCAACACCGAGCTGTTGGACTGCCCGGATGGCAGTACTACCCCCGTATCAATGGTGGATGCACCGGTTAATTTCCGCAGAATCAGCACCCCATCGGTTGCGTCCAGTGTTCCGCTTTGATCCACATCCAACTTTGATGCAATGGCGTTGATGCTGTTCACGACTGTGCTGTTGGTCTGACCGGATGGCAGCACAACGCCGGTATCAATGGTTGATGCGCCGGTCAGCTTACGCAAAATCAACACTCCATCCGTGGCATCTACTGAGGCACTGTGATCCACATCCAGAACAGCATTTGCAGATTCCACAGTCAAAGTGAAATCGGAAGTAGATGATTTTGTACCATCTTTCATAGTCAATGTGATGACGGACGATCCCGTTTTGCTTGCAACAAGCGTGATAATCAATTTGGATTGTGTGTCATCTGCCACGATCTGAATGTTAGCATCTGGAATCAGATTTTTATTCAAAGAGTTGACAGAAAAGGTTAACGGACCTGTTGCGCTCTCTTGATTCATAACCGTAAAAGGCACCTCGATAGAAGATTCATTCGACTTCACGGTTTGATTGGCAATGAAGGAGATTTCAGGTTTGATACCAGTTGGTAGAAGCGCAACTACCGCACTGGTTGCACTACTGCTTACACTTTCCTTTGTGCCGTGGCCGTCGGTATAATTGGCAGTCACGGTGATGACTTTTCCAACTTGGGCCTCATCCAAAAACAAAACACTTGTAATCGCTCCGAGGATGTCTGCACCACCCGCTTTCCACTGGTAGCTGACGTTTCCAATGCCATCCGCATCGGCCAAGGTATTGGCGGCAGTCAAGATTTGTCCTTGGGTCGGCGTGCCTGTGATCGTCACACTGCCAGTTGGCAACGCATTAGAATCAACTCCCGTTTTGGATGGATCAGTGACATTGGCATTAGTCTTGGTAACATTCCAGACTTGGGTCGCTTTCAATAAAAATTCCGGATCGTTACGAACAAGCTTAGTTGTATCATAAACATCTACTGTTACAGTATGGCTGCCGACAGTTAATATATAAGGGTTAAGCATAAAACTTGTGCCTGATCCCTGATCCTTCCCATCTACTTTCCAGGTTATCGCCAAAGGACTATATTTGGATGGCATCGTGTTAACCTGAAACATAGTGATATCATTTTTTGATATGATTAAATTTTTGCTTTCCGGTAGTACTCGTTCAATGGGGTCTACAAAGTTATAGATTCTGCGTACCAATTGTTCAGTGTTAACCGAGTCAAAAGATTTTCCCAAAGTTCGCATCATCGAGTTGTTGGTTGGCCGGTAAACGCCATATTTGCAATATTCAGCTCCTTCATAAACGCCAACCAAGTTGTTTTGGGTGGAGGTCGTGGGGAGAGGAGTCGTTGGTTCGATCCATCCTTGCGGAGGCCCACCACCACGATTCCATTTTATATTGGCCCTGTCACTATTTGTAGTGATATTGACATGCCAAGGATAGTCTCGAATTGAGCCAGAGTAATGGTTACAATCACCTTCGTATTCGTCTGCCAACAAGCCGAAACTATGTCCAATTTCATGCATGGCAACTTCCCATGAATCTTGATGCATAGAAGTCACAAGAAACTTTCCACCAGAACCACCATAATCGGGGTCGTTAACCAGAACCACAACGATATCACGTGCTGCAGCATCTATTGAGTCATCCAGTACCTTTTGAACGCTTGATGATTGAATGCAGATCAATCTCGTCATATTGCTGCAGTCGTATGATGCACCTAAAGGTGTATTAAGATACACTCCTTTTGATGGGTGGGAAGCCCCAGATACTGGACTGATGACGTCGATGCGATGAACATTAAAAAAATTACTATATTCTTTAAAGGGAGTGACAGTAAAAAATTTTTTCGCAAGATTGCTTGCCTGGGTGGCAAATATAGGGAGTTCGCGCTCTGTATATCCATCTCCGAGGATAACAATATCGACTCGGTTGACAGAATCACCATTATTAATAATGGTGGTGGTGACATTAGCCGCATCAACTCTCCAAGATCCGAGCCAAACCATTAATCCACAAACAAAAACAATAAAAAGTTTGAATATATGCATCAAATTTACCATTATATTAAATATTGTTCGAATGGATGAAACAACTCTGAAGTCATTGGGGTGATCTTTGATTGGATAGTTGTGCCGTTCCAATCACGTGTGGGTGCCAAACCCCATCTTTCCATCCAGGCTGAAGCACACGCACTGCCCGAATTCGAGCATCATTCGGCAGCATGATTGACAGCTCTTCTTTTTGAATGAAATCGGAGCGAAAAAGCAGGCGGCCAGTTTGGAGATCCACCTCTTCGTAACGAATCAACCTGGGATCAGTCATCACTTGTCGTGCCACTTCTTGGCCAACATCATCCAAACCTTGAACAAGAAGCTCATCTGGGCCGATAAAGCGTGATCGTTGTCGTGGCAGTTGACCCTGCCGGAGTTCTTGTGACAGTATCGACACAGTAGAATCATATAAGGTCGTCAGGTTTGTGTCGCCCTGTTTTTTGGCTTGGATGCGGGCCTCTGAGGTGGCCAAACTTTGCAGTTGGAGTCGCAACCATAGAATTTGAGACTCTTCTCCTATCGCATGTTCATCCCAACCAATCATAAAGAACAAGGCTAATAATGCTCCCATAATTTTTGAAACAAGGTGATTCATAGGTTTCTCTCAATTATTAAAGGCCATGCCAAACAATCGGATGGAGTTATGAAAACTGTCAAGACGTCTCTGTACTCATCTGCATCCAGCCCATGTGTGTTGCTGATAATGCCGACTTTGCGGCCAGTACGGGTTTCTTCTCGCAGTGACAGTGATTTTCTACGCTATTGTAAAAACTTGCATATGATGTTACCCCCCCCGCAAAAATTAAGCAAATTTTGCTTTCTGGCGAAAAAATGGCCGGTCTTGACGAGATTGCTTTTGTTGTCAGACGGGGAAATGCATTGTATACGCACCTGTTCAAATCCCCAAAATAAAGAAAAAAAGCTGATTGAAATTTCAGTCAGAAAACTGAAATGTGAGTGTATACCGCATTTTTCCATTCATTGCATATCCTTGCGATTTCTCTGGCAACATGAATGAAAAATTGGATGAGATCTTCTTCACCTGAGGAACCTGTAGCCACCGCGCCGGGAATGTCCGGCGCGGCAGAAGTGGAATCAATAAGCCGTGTGTTCGGCCAGCATGATGGCCATTTTGTCTTTGATGCGGAGTTTTTCCTTTTTGAGACGTTCCAAATCGAATTGATTCCGCACATCGCGGGTTGAGTCGATTTCCTCCCGGAGTGCCTCGTGCTGATCGTACAGTTCACGAAATTTTTTATTGATTTTCAACAACTCATTGACTGCCTGCAATTGATCTTCAAACATGGACCTCTCCTTGTGGCGCTGGGGTCGTTTTTCCGTCGCCGATTGCTTGATTGAGCGCTATTGCCATCGCGCCCGCCGATCCCGCTGGTTGGTGTCACCATTGTGCACTGCGGATAATGTTGTTTCAAGTGGTGCGGTGGTGGATTCCTTTTATTGGTTCTGTTTGGTTGATAACGGTTCAATCATCCAGCCGGGTCAGGGGCCATGGCTCCGGATTGACCAGACTGGATGGCCTCACGGGCCAGTTGATCGGCGATCTCATTGCCTTGGTTGCCAGCGTGACCCTTCACCCAACGCCATTCCACCTGGTGTTTGAGACAAACGGCATCCAATCGTTGCCACAATTCCGAATTGAGCACCGGCTTGCCATCTTTTTTTCTCCATCCTCGCGCTTTCCAGGCTGGCAGCCACTGGGTGATGCCGTTTTTCACGTAGGCCGAATCCGTGTTGATGATGACACTGCATGGCCTTTTCAGAGCCTCCAAGGCATGGATGGCCGCAAGCATTTCCATGCGATTGTTGGTGGTCTGGGTCGCGAATCCGGAAATGTTTTTTTCATGCGGGCCGAATTGCAACAAGGCTCCCCATCCGCCAGGACCAGGGTTGCCACTACAGGCACCGTCGGTATGAATATGCACTTGATGAGCCTCATGACGCACCAAAGCAGCCTCGTTATGCAAGGGTTGTGTCTCGGTATGCGCCATTCCCGTTTCGGATGCGGTGGAGGAAAGGGGCAGGGTGTTGGGTTCCGGTTCCATGGAGATCTGATTTTCCGTTTGCTGTTTATTTGGGGGCTGAAGTCGATTATACTCTCATTTTAATTCATTTCCACACTGGAGTCTAAGGAAAGGGCAACTCATGGGCAAGGTTCTGGTTACGGGGGCAGCTGGATTCATCGGTTCTCATCTTGCGTTGCGTTTGCTCGAACGCGGTGATCAGGTGGTCGGATTGGATAATTTGAATGATTATTATGACGTCAACCTCAAATTGGCACGTCTGGACCGGCTTGCGGGACGTCAGGGATTCTCCTTTGAAAAGATGGATTTGTCCAACCGGGAGGGCATGGCGGACCTCTTTGAACGCAACGGATTCGATGGCGTGGTCAACCTGGCGGCACAGGCCGGGGTGCGTTATTCCTTGCAGAATCCCATGTCCTATGTGGATACCAATCTGGTAGGGTTTACCAATGTGTTGGAAGGGTGTCGGCATGCCCAGGTCAAGCATTTGGTGTTTGCCTCTTCCTCTTCGGTTTACGGGGCCAACGAATCCATGCCCTTTTCGGTCCATCAAAATGTGGATCACCCCTTGTCTTTGTATGCGGCCTCCAAGAAAGCCAATGAACTGATGGCCCATACCTATGCCCATCTGTTTCGACTGCCCGTGACCGGGTTGCGTTTTTTCACGGTCTATGGTCCCTGGGGGCGGCCTGACATGGCGTTGTTCTTGTTTACCCGCGCCATCCTGGAGGGGCGGCCCATCGATGTCTTCAACCATGGCGACATGCGTCGCGATTTTACCTATGTGGATGACATCGTGGAAGGTGTGATCCGGGTCTTGGATCGGATTCCTACACCGGATCCTGAATGGTCCGGGTCTCATCCTGATCCCTGTTCCAGTTCGGCTCCCTATCGATTGTATAATATTGGCAACAATCAGCCCGTTGAATTGATGGAATACATCACCGCCTTGGAGGATGCCCTGGGCATTCGGGCGGAAAAAAACATGTTGCCCATGCAGGCCGGTGATGTCCCGGCCACCTGGGCAGATGTGGAGGATTTGAGTCGCGATGTCGGGTTCCGACCGGCAACCCCTGTCAGAGTGGGCATTCGCCGGTTTGTGGACTGGTATCGGGAATATTACGCCTGATTTTTTTTGCAGGTGGATTATTCCGGGATCGACAGGATTTTTTCAGGCGCACCTTCGTATTCAGTGCGGTGGATCTTGAGACCCAATTGTATCCCGTTCGCAGTGACCACAGTACAGGGATAATCCGTGGGACGTCCGAAAAAGACCACCTTGAGTTTGCCCTGGGTGCCTTGTTGGATGTCAGGAGGGGGGCCGGTGACGGTCATGGCCGCTCCTCCATATCCCATATTGTCCGCAATGCCTGGAATCTCGCGGCCATCGTTCAGGACCAGGATGACGGAATTGTGAAACGGAAACCGTTCATGTCGTCGTCGTTGGGGGGGGGGTTGATTCATGCTTGCAGATCCTTATGGGTTTGTTCGATGCTCGGAGAAAAGGCCCCTTCTGAAAAATCAAGACCTTGGGGGGCGGTTCCCCGTCCC
>JAMOBH010000451.1:0-3475 GCA_039908085.1 Magnetococcus sp. YQC-5 | reverse complement strand
CCGACATGGCTTATGATCCTTGCAGGATACAAACTTCCATCACAAAAATCAAGCATAAATAATTGTTCTGCAAGATATTTTGCTATTTTCTGCCAAGCACTAATTATTAGGGGTCCAGGGGGATTATCCCCCTGGTGGGGTCCAGGGGCGAAGCCCTTGGTGGGGTCCAGGGGCGAAGCCCCTGGTGGGGTCCAGGGGCGAAGCCCCTGGTGGGGTTTGGGGCGAGAACCACTCAACGAACCATCCCAAGATGGTCAGGGTTTGGTGTCTCAGAATTTTGATCAATCATCGTCTTTGTTTTTGTTATGCCTGGAACGTTTTTGTTGCAGCTCCGGTAAGTTACCCACTTCTGCTGGTTTCTGGTAACTCCCTGACACGCCCTCCCGCCAACGACCAGATTTCCAGAGCCATTCAGCCTGATCCTTGTCAGCATTACGATGACACAAAACACACTGTTCAAAATTCCGAATGCCTTCCTCTAAATGTTCCCGCCTGATTTTCTCAACGGAATGTTCGTGGCAACCATAGCAGGTATAGCTCTTATAATCAGTTTTCGGATGGCATAAGTTGCACCGTTCAGGGTGTTCCTTGTCAAACGAAAAGAATTTCTGATGGTTAAAAGTAGCTGGTTTCCATTTTGTCACAGTGTGGCACTGACCGCACTTGCCAGATGTTTGCTTATGCATGGAATCTGTGGGGGTTTTGGCCTTGTGACACTCCGCGCACGACTCACGCTGACCAGCCGACAATAAATCATGTTTGAACTGGGCGGGTTTCCATTTTTCAAATCCATGGCATTGAGTGCATTGATCGGTGGATGATCGATGGAGTGGATCGACTGGGCGTTGATGGCATGCGATACACTGGTTGCGTGTGATATCATCCAGTAATTGATGGGAAAATCGTCCTTCAATCCGATATTTGGCCACCCCGGAATGATCGCTATGACAGGAAACGCATGTTTTTCCCAGCAATTTTTGATGGAATGGTATCTTGGTCTTCTTTTCAAGTAACGGAACCCCCTTGGTTGTCAACACACCAATGCTTTTAGTGTTGTGACAAGAGACACATTTTTCAGATGATGCCCCAATAAAGGGATCATGGCAGGAGAAACAATCGGTTTCAAACGAACGATGTCCCTTCAATACATTCCCAGGGCTGATCATCAGGTGTGGGTAAACGAACACGAGTACCGCAACCATGATCAAATTACCAAACAGAAAATATTTGACAAGTCGATTCATTTCCATTCCCAGAACAGAAATATGCTGACAATATGGCCTGAAGCAAGGATGGCAAACGCATATGAAATCGGGAAATGCACGGTTCGCCACTTGACCATCAAATCGTAAGTCACTGCATCCCAGAACAGCTCTTTTTCAACCTCGTTTTTGGCCATACCATCCAGTTGATATTGTTTCCTCAGTGAGGCCAAATGCCGCCGAGAACGGTCCAGCAAAAACTGACCCACAAGACCACTGACCACGTTGACCACCATCGCCATCGTAGCCAACCAGGGAAGTATGGTATTGAAATGCACCCCAGAGTGAATAAAAATCATCAGGGCACCCAACCAGGTGAAAAATTCATGGATTTTCAATAGAATTTGCGGTTTTCCAGAGTGAATGATCTTGCGTTTTCTCAGGGAGTATAGCAGAGACAATATAATTAAAATCGTTCCAGGAATGCCCATATAACGTCCAACCCAGACCAGGCTGAAATGGTGGAGGACGAAATCGCCCAAGATGGTTGCTCCCATCAAGATGGCAAATCGGGTCAGGAATGGTAAAACTTCAACATAAAAGATTGAGTTGCTCATAGTTCTTTTTACGCCACCAGTGACAAATCGCGTTTAGGTTTTGAAATGCAAAGCAGACAGCTACCCGGCTCTGGGTCAAAATCAGGGGTTTGTGAATAAACCACCTCTCCCTCTCGAATGGTGGTCTGACAGGAACCGCAGCCACCGACACGGCAACCATAATTCACTTCAATATCATTGAGTTCAGCGAACTCCAGCAGTGAGTTGACCTTTTCATCCCATGGCAGAGTTTTTCCCGATTGATTGAACGTCACCATGATGACACGGCTCGTGGCAGAAAACGAAGCCCTCTCTGACTGGGATGTTTGGTGGTGATTTGGCTTGGCCAGGGAAGCAGGACCAAATGCCTCAAAATGAATATGCTCCTTTGGCACTCCCCATGTATCAAGAGCTGGAACAATTGATGCCATCATGGCCCCTGGACCACAAACATAAAAGCGGTACGGTTTCAACGACAAGGTCAAGCGCAACAGTCTGATGTCCACATGTCCAGCATGTTGGAAATCCTGTCCCTGCACATCATTCGGCAACGGCTGACTGTAACAAACATGCAGATGAAATTTGGGCTGCTTGCTGGCCAAGGTCTCCAGATATTTTTTCCACACATGTTCGGCACTATTACGAATTCCGTAAAAAAGCCATATTTCACGAGATGGACCGCTCTCAAAATTTGCGTTGATCATGCTTAACATGGGGGTGATGCCGATCCCACCGGCGATAAGGACAATGGGAGCCTCGCTTTGTTCCAGAAAGAAATGACCACTGGGTGCCTTGATCAGAAGACGGGCACCTTCATGAATGGCCTCATGTACATGGTTTGACGCCAAACCTGGAGGTACTCCCTTGGAATCCGTCGGTGGAGGCATTTTTTTAATCGACACGCGGTAATAACCAAGTCCAGGACGCTCGGAAAGGGAATAGCAACGCATGATGGTCTTGTTTTGACCTGTGACTGGATCAGAAACAGGGAACTGGAATGTCAAAAACTGCCCAGGCTTGAAACCAGGTAAAGCATGGCCGTCAGCAGGAACCAGATACAGTGAACAGATGCTCCGATTGGTATCTTCAAACACCTTGCGCTGAACACGGAATTCACGCAACCCTTCCCACCCGTCCGTTTGGTTGGCGACACGTTGCCCGTTTGACTCTCTGTTTTGAACAGGAGTGCTGGGCAACTCGCCCTCAAAACCGGCCAAACGATGTTTCAGTTGTTGGTACTCCAGCCAATGTCGATAAAACGCCATCCCAGCGAAGATGGCCAATTGGACAATAATCCCCATGACGATATATAAAAAAAGCTCCAAGACAGTCATACGACCTCTCACACATAATAATTGATTTTGTAAAAAAATAAAAATCAAACAACATCTTTGGTTCCATTACTGACACTATCCGAAGAAGTCTTTCATGCCAAGGTCATTTGTCAAAATGGCTGAAAGATCTTGGACCAATCAATCTTGAGCAAGAGTCTAAATGGGCAATGTGAATTGAAACTGAAAAAATCGGAGGGTTTGGATTTTTTTTTGCAGATTTTTTTGCAGATTTTTTACTTAGTGCTTGGCAGAAAATAGCAAAATATCTTGCAGAACAATTATTTATGCTTGATTTTTGTGATGGAAGTTTGTATCCTGCAAGGATCATAAGCCATGTCGGTGA
>JAMOBH010000089.1:0-17623 GCA_039908085.1 Magnetococcus sp. YQC-5 | reverse complement strand
AATGTCGTGTCTTCAACTTTTTTTCAGCAAGCAAAGTTGAAGACACGACATTTGGTTGAAACCGTCTACGGCACGCTGGAGTATTGGTACGCCAAACAAGCATCAGGTGTGCTTGATGAGGAGACTGCCAAGAAGGAGGCAATGCTGGCTGTCAAGGCGATGCGCTATGAGGGGCAGGAGTATTTCTGGCTCAATGACTTTACCGAGCCTCTGCCGAAGATGATCATGCATCCGACCGTGCCGGCCCTGGATGGCAAGGTGCTGGATGCTGAAAAGTTCAATTGTGCTACCTCGATGCAAGCCGGTGTTGATGGGCCAGAGGTAATGACCGGGGGCAAGAAAAACTTGTTCGTGGCCTTCAATGAGGTGGCAACGAGTGCCGGATCGGGATTTGTCCGTTATGACTGGCCCAAGCCCTTGGCATCGGGCGGAACCACCCAGGAACTCTTCCAGAAAATCTCCTATGTCAAGAAATTTCCCGGTTGGAATTGGGTTGTTGGTTCAGGCATTTACATTGACGACGTGGCGGTTGCCGTCGAGGCGCGTCTTAAGCGGGATGGAGCGATAGGGTTGACCATCGCTCTTGCCCTTTTGGCCGCATCATTGTCGATGGTCAGGAAAATTGTGGAACCGTTGCAGTCCTTGCGCGACAGCGCGCGGAAGGTGGCGGACGGTCATTTCGATGTTCGACTCCCCGAAGATAGCGGTGATGAAATCGGTGAGGTGGCTGAGTCCTTCAATCGTATGGCTGAAAAAATTGGTGAATCACAGCGTTTGTTGCAAATCGACTTTGTCGCCATCTCGGCTGCACTACAGCGATCTGGGAGTTATGAGGAACTGGCGCGCGCCTTCTTTTCCCATGTGGCACCGCTCATTGACGTCGGTTATGGCACTCTTTACCGGTGGGACAGTGAGACAGGCTATCTGCGACTGTGCGGTGGTTATGCACGGTGGGGTGTGTCCGCCGCCGTGACGGAAATTGCCCTTGGCTGTGGATTGGCCGGGCAGTGCGCACAGGAGCGGCTCATGATCACCGTCGATGATCCGCCGGATGCCTACATCCAGATCGGATCAACACTCGGTGTTATGCCGCCCCGCACGATTGTCCTCCTTCCCATTCTTGGTACCGAAAGTCTGCTTGGAGTGGTTGAACTGGCGACCATGACGGCTTTTGGCATCAAGGCCAGCAAGTTGCTCGACCGCTTGTTGCCAGTGGTTGCCATGTGTATGGAAATCATTGCGCGAAATATACGCACTCAACAATTGCTTGAGGCTACCCAGGAACAGGCGGCTGCACTGGCAGTGCAGCAGAACGCCGTCATTGACAGCGAAAATCGTTTAGGACTGGCCCTCAGGGGTGCCAATCTCGGCTTGTGGGACTGGAGTACCGAAACCAATATTATGGTTACCAATGATATTTGGTCGGAGATGTTGGGCTATTCGCGTGAAGAACTTGACTCACGCTACGACGATACGCTGGCGCGATGGTCCAGTCTGGTTCATCCAGATGACTTGCCAGGTGCCAATGCTTTATTGGTCAAGTGTCTGAACAATGAAAACGAGGAATATCGGGCCAAATACCGGATGCGAGGCAAATCCGGGGCGTGGGTGTGGATATTGGACATCGGGCGTGCTGCCGGTCGCGACGGGAAGGGCATTGCAACGCGCATTGTCGGTATACATCAGGATATTACCGAGCGCGAAATAGCTGAGGAGGCAGTTCGTCAAGCAAAAGACGCTGCTGAAGACGCTGCTAGGACCAAGAGTGACTTTCTGGCGAATATGAGTCATGAGATTCGCACACCGATGAATGCCATCATCGGTATGGCGCATTTGGTGTTAAAAACCGATATGACACCGCGCCAGCGCGATTACGTCAAGAAGATCCAGGGTAGCGGCCAACATCTCCTGGGCATCATCAATGACATTCTTGATTTCTCGAAGATTGAGGCAGGCAAGCTCAACGTCGAACACGTTGACTTCGAACTCGACAAACTGCTTGACAATGTCGGCAACCTTGTTGGGGAAAAAACCGCTGCCAAAGGACTGGAGCTGGTGTTTGATATTGCCCCCGACGTGCCACGAGCCCTGATCGGTGATGCACTACGAATGGGGCAAGTACTTATCAATTACGCCAACAATGCAGTGAAGTTTACCGAACAGGGCGAGGTGGCCATCGTCTTCCGCGTCAAGGAGCGCACTGAGAACGACGTGCTGCTTTATTGCGAGGTCAAAGATACGGGGATAGGCTTGACGACTGAGCAGCAGAGCAAATTGTTCCAGAGTTTCTCCCAGGCCGATGCTACGACCACGCGCAAATATGGCGGCACTGGATTAGGCCTGTCGATCTCGAAAAAACTCGCCAACCTCATGGGGGGTGAAGTGGGAGTTGACAGTCAGTATGGTAAGGGCAGCTCATTTTGGTTTACTGCC
The DNA here is from genome assembly GCA_039908085.1 of Magnetococcus sp. YQC-5. Lineage (GTDB taxonomy): Bacteria > Pseudomonadota > Magnetococcia > Magnetococcales > Magnetaquicoccaceae > Magnetaquiglobus. The sequence continues at coordinate 15,190 of JAMOBH010000089.1, read as the reverse complement.
CGGTTGGGCATAGGTACTGCCAAGGTGCGCACCCTGATTCCTGAACCAAACCTGCGTGGTCGACGTGTGCTGGTGGTCGATGACAATGAAAGTGCCCGTCTGGTAATGAATGATTTGCTGACCGGCATGACTTTTCGGGTGACAGAAGTCGGTGCTGGAATGGCAGCAATCGAGGCCGTGAAAGCGGCGGTCAACAGCAAGGAAGCCTTCGAAATAGTGTTCCTTGACTGGCATATGCCCGGCATGGACGGCATTGAAGTTGCCCGTCGGATCAAGTCGCTGGGCATTGCCAATGCGCCGCACCTGGTCATGGTTACCGCCTATGGCCGCGAAGAAGTGATGGTTGAAGCCAGAAACGCCGATATCGAAGATGTGCCCATCAAGCCGGTCAATGCCTCGCTGTTGTTTGATACGGCGATGCGTGTGCTTGGTGGCGAGCAAATTGGCACACGCAGTGCGGGTGACGCGCCCTCGCTGCTGCTGGAAGAGATGGCCGCCATCAAGGGGGCGCGCGTTCTGCTGGTGGAAGATAATGATCTTAATCAGGAAGTCGCCAGCGAAATTCTGCGCGATGCAGGCTTCGTTGTTGAGATTGCCGACAACGGCCAGATCGCCGTTGACAAGGTAGTGAAGAATGATGGTATGCCGTGGGATATCGTGTTGATGGATATGCAAATGCCCGTGATGGACGGCGTCACTGCCACCACCGAAATCCGCAAGCATGAAATATTCAAAGGCTTGCCAATCGTTGCCATGACGGCCAACGCCATGCAGCAGGACAGGGACAGGTGTCTCATTGCTGGTATGGTCGATTTTGTGACCAAGCCGATCCAGCCGGATGAGTTATGGGCTACCCTACGGCGTTGGGTTCAGCCAAGATGCCCCACTCAACCTTCAGACAGAGTGCAGTCAGAATCGGCTGTCAGGGTTAAGGTGCATACCAATAAATTGGACAAGCTGTCTGGGGATGGCGTGACCCGAGGTATTGGATCAGCCATCAACCCTGAGAAACTAAGGCTGGTATGCACAAGGCTCGCCGCCCTGCTTGCAGATGATGATGCCGAGGCCAGTACCGTGATGGATGATAATGCTGACCTGCTGCACGCCGTTTTCCCAGCACAGTATAGGGCCATTGACAATGCCATCAAAGAATTTAACTTTGATGTGGCTCTTGCCATACTTAACGAGGCCACCGCAATGGCGGGGGGGGGGGTAGAACGATGAACATGGCCTCCAGATTTGTGGTGGAGCACGCTCGGCTGGCATGGGTACTGGCCGTGGCGTTGATCCTTTTGACGGCACTTCTGGCTGGCGAAGTGGCTCACAATCAGATCGAACAGGAGCACCTGTCAGCTCTAAAACTCGGTATTGAGCGGCGCGGCATAGAACTGATATCGCAAACACTGAACGGTAACCAAATGGGGGCGATCGGGCTGTTGGGACTGATAGACGAAAATGCCAAGCTGGAAGCCCGTAACATGCGTCCGCCAAATAGCAGTGACGCAGTCATGTTGATGGAAACAATCGCCCAGGCCCACGATGCCGATGGCGTCTACATTGTCGGGCAGGATGGCATTATCAAATCTTCCTGGGGAATTGGCAAGGCTCTGACCGGGGTTGATGTGAAGTTTCGGCCCTATTACCAGATGGCAATCAAGGGCAAGGAAAATATCTATGCGGCGATCGGCACGACGACTGGCAGGCGTAACTTGTATTTCGCTGCGCCGTTGTATGCTGGCAACACGCGGGATACAACGGTCATCGGTGCAGTCGTGATGCGTACCGGCGTTGTACGCCTGGACAAGCTGCTTGCCGAAACGGCCGCAACTGCCCTGTTGCTTTCGCCTCAGGGGGTCGTATTTGCCTCTAGTCGCCCTGAGTGGATCGGCCATGTGGCTGGCAAGCCGTCTTCCGAGCGGATCAAAGAGATTCGTCGACTCAAGCAGTTTGGTACTCTGTTCGACAATAAAGAACCGCAAATTTTGCCTTTTGCAGTGGAATCGGGCATTACTACCCTGAACGGCGTCCGCCATGCCGTGGTGCAAAACCGGATAGAATGGAACGATCCCTACGGAGACTGGACACTGGTGGTGATCGAGGATCTTTCACACACCGTGCCTTTGGTCGATTACCTGCGTGTCATCCTGATCACAGGCGTGCTTGGAATGGTTCTCGGCCTGCTGAGTCTGCACGTTCTGCGCAGCCATTACCGGCAGTCGCTTGCCAGTCAGCAGCTTGCACTCTTTGCCCACATACAGGAAGAGAGTGCTACCAGGAAAACGCGCATTGCCGAAGCCACTGTACGCATGCAACGCTCGAAAAACCAGGATACCTTGATGCAAGTCTTTCTTGAGGAGTCTCATGCCCTGTTTGGTGTATTGCAGGGTGTTGTCTATCTTTGCGAGGCAGACAATCAAGGCACCTTGAGACTGGCCGGCAGTTATGCCTGTGGCGATTCTCCTCCAGCAACACTGGCACTAGGAGAAGGACTGCTCGGCCAATGTGCAGAGGAACAACGCACAAAGATCATCACAACAACTCCAGATGGGTTTGCGATGATTCGCTCTGGCCTGGGGGGAACACCTCCAACCTGTGTACTGCTGACCCCCATTGTGCTGGATGAGAGACTGCTTGGCGCGGTGGAAATTGCTCTGCTGCGCACTCTGGCCGAAGTCGAACAGACCGCCTTCGCCGAATTGGTCGGGATCTTGGCCATGAACGTTGAGATTGTCAGGCGCAGCACGCATACCGAAAAAATGCTGTCCGCCACGAGGAAGGCGGAACGGTTCAATGCCGAACAACTATCCTTTCAGCAGGCACTGGTCGATACCATTCCCTATCCGGTGTTCTACAAGGACGCCGACACGCGATTTCTTGGCGTGAATCGGGCTTACGAAGAGATCTTCGGGATACTCAGAGAAGCACTCATGGGCAAGCGTGTGCTCGACCTCGATTATCTGCCGGAAGTCGACCGCGTGGCTTACCAAAACGAAGATGAAGCGGTTCTTGTCAGCGGTGACACGGTCAAGCGTGAAGTGTCAATGCGCTTTGCAGACGGCAAACTTCACGACACACTTTATTTTGTGTCAGGCTTCCAGCGTTTGGATGGCTCCCCAGGCGGATTGGTCGGAACATTTATCGACATTACCGCCTTGAAGGATGCCGAGCGGGAGATGGCGCGCATGACCGATTTGGAACGTTTCAACCGGTTGGCCTTGGGCCGCGAGCAGCGGGTGATTGATCTCAAAAGCGAGATCAACGCGCTGGCGCGAGAATTGGGACGCTCCTCACCCTATGCGTCGGTGAGCAGGGTTGAACCAAACAACGATGTCGCGTACGTCGACGATAACAAAAGCCAGAATGGAGGCGTGGAACAACTTTCCCTTGCCGAACTCGTCGATCTGGATGAGTTGCAAATATTATTTACTGCCTTCTGCGAGTCCGTGGGTATTGCAGCAGCGATCATTGATCTGCAAGCCACTGTCCTCGCCTCGTCGCGCTGGCAACGCGCCTGTACTGCTTATCATCGAGTCAATCCTGACTCTTGCGCTCTCTGTGTCGAGAGCGATACCCAACTGGCACTCCAACTACAGGATGGGCTGGACTTTACAATGTACACCTGCAAAAACGGCATGACCGACTGCGCCTCGCCGATCATTGTTGAAGGCCAGCATCTGGCCAACGTATTTATCGGCCAGTTCCATCTGGGGCCGCCGGATATGGCGTTTTTTCGTCAACAGGCGCGACGGTTCGGCTACCCGGAGGACGACTACCTGAAGGCCATAACGGAGGCACCGGTGGCTGATGAAAAACGACTGCCAGTGATTCTTGGTTTCCTCGGTGGTTTTGCCCGCCTTATATCTACCATGTCGTTGGCGCGTCGCCGGGCTGACATTGCCCAGGCCAGGCTTCAACAGCAAGCTGAGTTATTGCAACGCGAACGCCTCGCAGCCCTCAGTCTGGCAGAGGACGCTGATCAGGCCCGCATTGCCCTGGAAGTTTTGTCCAGGGAGTCGCAGGCATGAAACGACTGTTTGCCTTTCTGGAACGTCGTACGCTCAAGACTAAATTGTTGTTGGGTTTTTCTGGTCTGTTACTGATTGCTGTCGTGATTGCTGTCGATGCTTTTTTTGGGCAACGTCGACTGAGTAACGAGATACAGCAACTCTACCAGCGTGAACTGCTCACCCTCTCTGCCATCAAAGAGGCCCGTTTCGACTATGCGCAAATCGGTCGCATCGTACGCATGGTTATCCTTGCCCGCGATACATCAGAACGCGACCGCGCTTTGGCGCAAATGACGGAGGTCGAAACCAGGATGAAGCGGTCCATCGAGGCAGCCCGCTCCCGTATTCATCGCGAGGAGGGCAAACGTCTGCTGGCGCAATTCGATGCAAACTATGCAATGTATCGACGCAATATCGATCAGGTGCTGGCGATAGTCAATCATGGCCAACGCGAAGAGGCGCAGACTTATATTGCCTCGTTGGATTTTCAGCAACCGGGCATCAACGCCAATAGCAACCTGACCGACATCGCTCGCATCAAGGAGGCCAGTGCGCAGGAAACCGTCTTGCGCGCAGCGCAGGCTGGGCAGGAAGAGGAATATATCACTTTGGCATTGTTGGGGAGCGGGCTTCTGTTTGGCCTTCTGTTGGGGGGGCTGGTTGCACGTTCCATAGCCAGACCGATTGATGCCATGCGAACAACGGTGGAGTTGCTCGCCGCCGGTGATTTGGGTCATGTTGTACCACATACCGATGACCCCAATGAAATTGGCAATCTGGCACGCGCGATCAAGGTGTTGCAGGCGGAAGCACGGCAAATGGAAGCGCAACGCTGGATCAAGAGCCAGATTGCTGAAATTTCCAGTGAACTGCAACAGGTCACCCGTTTTACAGATCTGTCGCAAAAATTTTTGTCTCGTCTGGCACCACTGATCAAGATGGGACATGGTGTGTTTTATATCTTCGAAGCGGAACAGAATCGACTGCGGCTGTTGGGCAGTTATGCCTATCGTGAGCGGAAAACACTCAGCCAGTATTTTGTTCTAGGTCAGGGGCTGGTTGGCCAGTGTGGGATGGAGATGGCACCGATCATTATTACCGATCCGCCGGAAGATTATGTGCATATTGGTTCCAGCCTCGGAGAGGCCATACCGCGTACCATTGCCGTACTGCCGGTTATCCGCAATGGGCATTTGCTGGCAGTACTCGAAATGGCTTCTTTTAACCACTTTGGTGAAAACGAACAAGTATTGCTTGACGGTTTGATGCCAATCCTGGCGATGAGCCTAGAAATTCTGGATCGCAACATCAAAACGCAACAACTGCTGGAGGAGACGCAACGCCAAGCCGAGAACATGGAGAAACAGGCGGCGCGTCTCGAAGAGCAGACCGTCGAGATGGAGGTCCAGCAACATGAGATCAAGGCTGCCGAAGAGCGCAGCCGTCTGATCCTTGGGTCGGTGGATGATGGCATTGTCGGTCTTGATGCGAATGGTGTGATTACTTTTGCCAATCCTGCGGCACCGGTGCTGCTTGGCTATACGGCAGAAGAACTGTTGGGCCAGTCGATGCATTCCCTGGTGCATCATACCTATCCTGACGGTCGTGAGTTCCCGCGTGCAGAATGCGCAATGCATCTGACGAGCGTTGATGGTCAATCCCGCAGGGTGGATAGCGAAGTGTTGTGGCATAAGACTGGTGGGGCATTTCCGGTCGAATATTCGACCACACCGGTATTCAAAGACGGTATGTTGGTTGGCAGCGTGGTGGTGTTTCGCGATATCACGGAGCGCAAGGCGGGTGAGCAAAAACTGCGTTTGGCAAATTTCTTGAACGATCAGGCACTCGATTTGACCAAGGCCGGGTATTGGCATATCTCACTCAATACAGGGGATGAGTATTACAATTCGTCAGAGCGGGCTGCAACCATCTTTGGTGATCTGCCACGGTCGGACTGGCGTTATCATTTGATGAACGAATGGTTTGCCAATGTTGAAGCTGGCGACAAGGTGGCGGCAGAAGCAACGCTGAAAAACTATACCGCGGCCCTTGAGGGTGCAGTACCTCGGTATGATGCAACGTATGCCTACAAACGACCGATTGACGGTCGCGTCGTCTGGATTCACGCCCTTGGGGATGTGGTGAGGGATGCCGATGGCAGGCCAACCGATATGTATGGTGTAACGCAGGATATTACTGAAACCAAACTGGCGGAGGACAAGCTACGGTTGGCTATGGAATTGGCTGAGGAGGCAACCAAGACCAAAAGCGACTTTCTCGCCAACATGAGCCACGAAATTCGCACGCCGATGAACGCTATTATCGGCATGTCCCACCTCGCTTTGCAAACCCACCTTGACAAGAAACAACGCAACTACATCGAGAAGGTGCATCGTGCTGGCGAAAATCTGCTCGGTATTATCAACGACATTCTTGACTTCTCCAAGATCGAGGCTGGCAAGATGTCGATGGAAGCTGCAGACTTTCGTCTGGAAGACGTGATGGATCATCTTTCCAATCTGGTCGGCATAAAGACCGAAGACAAGGGGTTGGAACTCTTGTTCAACACAGCACCTGACGTGCCGACGGCACTGATCGGCGACTCGCTGCGACTGGGGCAGGTGCTTGTCAATCTCGGCAATAACGCGGTAAAGTTTACGGAATCGGGCGAAATCATTGTTGGTGTCGAGCGGGTGATCGAGGATACCGGTGACGGACAGACAGGTGTCATGTTGCACTTTTGGGTAAAAGACACTGGCATCGGCATGACGCCGGAACAGTGCGGCAAGATGTTCAAGAGTTTCAGTCAGGCCGATGCTTCAACCACGCGCAAATACGGTGGTACTGGACTGGGGCTGGCCATCTCGAAGACCCTTGTCGAGTTGATGGACGGGCGCATATGGGTTGAAAGCGAAGTCGGAAAAGGCTCTACGTTTCACTTTTATGCCCGCTTTGGTTTACAAATAGAGCCTATGCCGCGCCGCCTTTTCCTCGCCGATGAATTGCGTGGTGTGCGCGTGCTGGTGGTGGATGACAACGCATCGGCGAGGGAAATTCTTTCCGGCATGGCCAAAAGTTTCGGGCTGGAGGTGGATGCAGCCTGGGATGGCCAGCAGGCACTGGCAATGATTGCCGCTGCTGAGAAAAATGAACTGCCCTACGACCTGGTGTTGATGGACTGGAAGATGCCGAGAATGGATGGCATTGAAACTGTCCAGTGTTTGCGGGACGAGCATTTGAACAAGACGCCGGCTGTTATCATGGTAACCGCTTACGGTCGCGATGAGGCTCTCGGTGCGGCCGAACTGCGTGGTGTGGTGCTGAAATCGGTGCTGACCAAACCGATCACTTCGTCATCCTTGTTGGAGGCCATTGGCGAGATACTTGACAAGGGCTGCATCACCGAGACCCGCTCCAGAGAGAAAGCCAATACCTGCGACGAGGCCATGGCCAAGCTGAAGGGTGCACGTCTCTTGTTGGCTGAGGACAACGAGATGAACCAAGAGTTGGCAGTGGAACTGCTGAGCCAAGCAGGCATGGAAGTAGTGCTGGTCAATAATGGCCAGGAGGCACTCGATCTTCTGGCCAAAGACAGCCGTTTCGACGGTGTATTGATGGATTGCCAGATGCCGGTGATGGACGGCTACACGGCGACCCAGGAGATTCGCAAGAACCCAGCCGTAGCCTACCTGCCAGTTATTGCCATGACGGCCAATGCCATGGCTGGCGACAAGGAAAAGGTGATGAAGTTCGGCATGAATGACCACATCGCCAAGCCCCTAAATGTCAGCGAAATGTTCAATACGCTGGCGCAGTGGATCAAGCCTGCAAAAGTCGGTACTGGAGAAACAGCAGTGGCCACGACTTTTCCTTCACCACTCATGGATGAGGAAAATTTGGTGCCAAATGGTCAGTATATCGGTGGTCTACCCCCACTGCCAGGCATTGATATCAAAGCTGGCATGGCCACTACGATGAACAAAGAATCACTCTACACGCGCATGCTCATCAAGTTCCGTGATGGTCAGGGCAAGTTTGCCGAATTGTTTGCTGCTGCGCAGGGGGATGCCGACCCGGTTGCCCCCGCACGTGCAGCTCATACCCTCAAAGGTACGGCCGGCAACATCGGTGCCAAGGGGGTACAGACCGCCGCAGGGGAACTCGAACACGCTTGCAATGAAAAGGCTGAACCAGAACGGATTGCCGAGTTGCTGCAAAACGTCCTGGACAAACTCGCACCGGTCATTGAAGGTTTGCAAAAATTCCCTGGTGGGACGCAAAGCGCAGGTTCGGACGAGAGGGGCACTGAGGAGTCCACGAGATCGGATATGCCTGAGGCACGACTCAGGGAAACTCTGGATAAGCTCAGGAAACTACTGGAAGATATGGATGCGGAAGCGGGAGACCTGCTCGGCGATTTGCTGGACAAGTTGCCTGCTTCCCCCCTTGCACAATCCCTGAAACCTGTTGCAGTGGACATTGAGCATTTTGATTTCGACAGTGCTCTGACCAGGCTGAAGGACATCGATTTGTAATGGCCGATCCAGAACAAGCCCTGTTTGTTGCTGGCATCGGTGCTTCTGCTGGTGGACTGGAGGCCATGCTGCTGATGTTTGCCCGCCTGCCACCGACTGGACGCATCGCTTTTGTTGTAGCACAGCATATGGCGAAAGATGGTCACGATGAGCTGGTGGTACGGCTGATAGGGCGAGAATCGACTTTGCCTGTGGTGCTGGCTATGCATGGTGTGCGACTGCAAGTCGATACGATATATGTGATTCCATCGGGTAAGGATGGTCGGGTGCAGGAGAACGTCCTGCGTTTGTGCGAACCCGCTGCCGCGCATGTGTCTACACCATCAGTGAATCTCTTGTTTGAATCGATTGCCGAATCTGGACGTAGCAAGGCCATTGGCATCATACTTTCTGGCACTGGTGCAGATGGCGTTCTCGGTTGTCGGTCGATCAAAAGTCAAGGCGGATTGACTCTTGCGCAAGATCCGCTGGAGGCCAAGTTTAACGGTATGCCGCTGGCGGCGATCGAAGCAAAGGCAATTGATCAAGTGATGTCGGTGGAGCGTATGGGTGCGATGTTGGCCACGTTGTTCCCCAGCGCAGCAATCTCGACAACCCGCCCTGTTGAGCAAGTGATGGTGGAAGAATCCGGCGTTTCCGCTGTTTCCCGGCGCGAACTCGATATTTTACTGCGACAAGTGCATCAGGTGACTGGCATCGATTTTTCCAGTTACAAGGAAGAGACGCTCTTGCGCCGATTGGAAAAGAGAAAATCCACACTGGGAGTGACATCATTCGAGGAGTATCAGGCATTGATTCGTCGCCAGCCGGCAGAACTGTCTTGTCTCCAGCACCTTTTTCTGGTTTCTGTTTCTTCCTTCCTTCGTGATCGCGACTCTTTCCGGGTGTTGGAAACAGCACTGACCGTTGTCATAGCCAACAAACAGGTCGGCGAGCCAATTCGTATCTGGGTGCCCGGCTGCGCCTCAGGTGAGGAGCCTTACACCTTGGCAATCCTGCTCAATGAGTTGACCGTCGCGCACACCATAGAGATTACCGCCACCGATCTCAACTCCGAGGCACTGGCCATGGCGCACGAAGGCCTCTATCGACAAACAGCTGTCAAGGAAATGGACACGTTGCTGCGTGATCGTTATTTTCTGCAAAAAGGCCAGCATTTCGAAATCAAGCCTGAGATTAAGGCCTGCGTTCGTTTCGAGCAGCGTGATGTGCTCGGTCGTGCACCGTTCCATCCAAACGGTGGATTCGATCTGGTCAGTTGTCGCAATTTGCTGATCTACATAAAATCTCACTTGCAGGATCAGCTCATCAAGAGCTTTCACCAATCCTTGGTATCGCATGGCTTGCTCTTCATCGGTCAGTCGGAATCGCTCAGCTTCATCGGAAATTCCCTGTTTGCACCTATTGATCACTACCATCGCCTGTATCGTCGTCGGCACTAGAAATCGCAAAGGAAACATCCTATGCATGCCCTGTTTGATTCTGTTGAGCGATTCAAATTATCCACCAAACTGATGCTCGGATTCAGTATTGGAATTTTGGTAGCCGTGGTGATCGGTCTGAATGCACTATTCAGTTTATCTGCCATCGAAGCCACGACGGAAAAAATATATGCGAACGACCTGCTCGGTATTTCGGCTATCAAGGACGCCCATATCAACTTGATTTATATGGGCCGTGCCTTACGCCAGATGATCATCGCGCAGGACGATGCCTCCCGCGACTTGGCTCTGGCCAGCATCAAACGCTCACGCGAGAGGTTATTGCAAGAGTTGGGCGAAGCCAGGAGGTCCATGTTTAGGTCAGAAATCATCGCCGCTTACGACAAATTAGCCCTTGATCTTAACAGGGTGTTTGAGATTACCGAACAGGCGGTGGGCATGATCCAACGCGACCGGGGCACTATTGCTGCTGTCGCCCAATTTGTCACCAGCAAGGAGTTCGCCGCCATCATAGCCACAGCTGATGATGGTTTGAGTCAACTGGTGGACATGAAAGAAAAAGCAGCCGGCACATCGCTGGACCTTGCCCGTGCCCATGTCGATGGAGCCAAACAATTGTCGATCATTTTGCTGTTACTAGGTATCTTTGTTGCCGGTCTAATGGGTATTGTGATTAGTCGATCTATACATCGTCCCTATGATGGCCTGCGCCACTCAGTAGAAGAGTTGGCAGAGGGCAAGGTTGATGCGTCGATTCCGTATATCGATTACTCTAATGAGATTGGTGTGATGGCGCGTGCCGTCAGGGTGTTGCAGGATGTTTATCGCAAGGCCAACGAACAGCACTGGGTCAAGTTGCAGGTTTCAGAAGTCAGCAATGTACTTCAGAAGGCTGATAATTTTCGCAATCTGACCCAGAGTGTGGTTTCAACAGTGGCATCGGCGATTGGTGCCGGGCATGGTGCCTTTTATGTGATGGATGAAGAAGGCAACCTGGGCCTGCTGGCCAGCTACGGTTATCGAGAGCGCAAGCAGATATCCAACAGCTTCCGCATCGGAGAGGGGCTGGTAGGCCAATGCGCCATGGAGAAAGTACCTATCATGTTGACCGCTCCCAAGGATTACATCCGTATCAATTCGGGGTTGGGTGCAGGACCGCCCGCCTGCATCATCGTACTGCCCATCATTCACAATGATCGCGTGCTTGGCGTGTTGGAGATGGCCTCCTTCCAGCCATTCAATGAGCGCGAGAACGCGGTACTCGACGCCCTGTTGCCAATCATGGCAACCAGCATGGAAATACTCGACCGCAACCTGAAAACACGTGAACTGTTGGTTGCGACGCAGGAACAGGCCGAACGCATGGAAAAGCAGGCGGCGCAGCTTGAAGAACAGACGGTGGAAATGGAAGCGCAACAGGCCGAACTGCTGGAAACAGAAAACTGGTTCCGCAGCATCATAGAAACTGCCCCGAACGGCATGTTGGTAGTTGACACCGCCGGTCGGATTCTGCTGGCCAACCCCGAACTTGAACGCATCTTTGGCTATGCGCCTGGCGAGTTGCTTGGCGACGGTATCGAGAAATTGGTACCGGAACGTGTGCGTGGTGGTCACATTGGCTTGCGTTACTCCTTCATGGTTGAGGGGCGTAGTCGTCCCATGGGTGGAGGTGCCCCCCTGCGCGGACTGCGCAAGGATGGGAGTGAGCTTTCTGTCACCATCACCTTGAACCCGCTACCATCGCGTGGTACGCGCGGCAAATGTGTGAGTGTTGCGGTGCGTGAAATTGAAAAATAATCGGGAGGGGCAGTGGTAAACAATTCATCGCACGTATGTGCTTTCGATCATTTCCTGTCTGGACCGAAACATCAATCCCTGTTTTTTGAAACAGGTAATTTCTAATAAAACAGGAGTTTATCGTGAGTATTGAACTTGATTGTGTGGAAAAGGCAACCGTTCTGGTGGTCGATGATACCCCCGACAACCTGTCGTTGATGAGCGGATTGCTCAAGGGTGACTACAAGGTTAAGGTTGCCAACAGTGGTGAGAAGGCTCTCAAAGTTGCGCAGTCCGAAAACCCTCCAGACTTGATCCTGCTCGATATCATGATGCCTGGGATGGACGGATACGAAGTCTGCCAGCGTCTCAAGGACAATCCGGCAACGCGGGATATTCCGATCATCTTCTTGACGGCCAAGGTCGAAGTCGAGGATGAAAAGAAGGGGCTTGAGCTTGGAGCTGTCGATTACCTGACTAAGCCAATCAGTCCCCCGATCGTGATGGCGCGGGTAAAGAACCATCTTGCCCTCAAGGCGCACGCTGATTTTCTGCGTGACAAGAGCGAGTATCTCGAACTCGAAGTCGTCAAGCGCACCCGCGAGGTGATGGCAATTCAGGACGTGACCATCCTGGCGATGGCGTCACTGGCGGAAACGCGGGACTCCGATACTGGCAACCATATTCGCCGCACACAGTTCTACGTCAAGATACTCGCCGAAAAACTGAAGACGAATCAGCGTTTTTCTGCTACGCTTTCCGACTACTATATCACCATGTTGTTCAAATCTGCACCTCTGCATGATATCGGCAAGGTGGGCATTCCAGATCGCATCCTGCTGAAACCTGGACGCTTTGAACCTCACGAGTTCGAAATCATGAAGACGCACACGACACTCGGTCGCGACGCGATCCAGCATGCGGAGGAACAACTGGGTATGAACGTTGAGTTTCTTCAGATGGCCAAGGAGATAGCCCTTTCCCATCAGGAAAAATGGGATGGATCGGGTTACCCGGGAGGCCTTGTGGGAGATCATATTCCCCTGTCAGCCCGTCTCATGGCGGTCGCGGATGTGTACGATGCCCTGATCAGTCGTCGCGTCTACAAGCAGGGAATGCCCCATGAAAAAGCGGTATCCATCATCGCAGAGGGCAAGGGAAACCACTTTGATCCTGATATTGTTGATGCTTTTATGGAGTTGCAGGAGGAGTTCCGTATCATCGCCAAACGTTATGGAGATTCAGATACCGACATGGCCAGAAAGAAAGAACAACTTGATCGCCTTGCCGGGCCTTGAACGCATCGGCCACCAGTACAGACTTTGCGGCTACTGGCTCTTTGGGAGGGTAGACAGGGTGGCGGGTATTCCTGTACAGTGCTAGGCCGTTACTGATGGGGTGCATTGGTTTGGCTGGTATGGAGGTTGTCGCAATCCTCACCAGGCAAGCAACTTGTCGACTGACCAGCGCACTCATTGATAAAAATGATGACCGTTTACAAACTGACGAGCAGGCTATGCCAAAAGTATTGCAAAAAGGAGAATATCTCGTTTCTGATCCGGTAATTCTGCAAGGAATGCAGACAATGTACTCAATCAGGACGCCAGGTTTTACAACGATTCTCGTTGCTCATCATACCCCCATTACCGAGAAGCTTATTCATCACCTGCAATCACGTGGCATTGAGACCGTTTTTGCCGAACCTGTGAGGTATGGTCGGGAGCCTCTTGCAACCAATACAGCAGCGACAAAGACCATTCCAACGAAATCTGAGCCATCGGAGCCTGCAACGAAGGATGACGCTGGTGAGGAACACTCCACTGACCGGCTGGTTCAAGCGCATCAGGAACCTCTCGATTGGGTGTAGATTTGGCTCTTTCCCCTTTCATCTTGTGGTTTCACTGGATAAGATATTTCTGAAATATTCCCATGCAATTTGTTTGAACCGAAATGGAGGATGATCATGCCTGATTCCGATTCCGATGCACTCAACCCTGTCGAGCGTGCCACAATTCTCGTCATTGATGACACAACGGACAATTTGACGCTGATGTCATCGCTGTTGAAGGACTTTTACAAAGTGAAGGTCTCAAACAATGGTGAAAGGGCACTCAAGTATGTACAGGGTGACAACAAGGTAGACTTGATTCTACTGGATATTATGATGCCCGACATGGATGGGTATGATGTGTGTCGGTTATTAAAATCCAACAAAAAGACGGCGGATATTCCAACAATATTTTTGACATCATTAAATTCTATAGATGACGAGGCCAAGGGACTGGCACTGGGAGCGGTGGATTATATCACAAAGCCGATCACACCAGCCATCCTGCTGGCCAGGGTTAAGACCCACCTTGATTTGGGCGAGGCACGTCGCAATCTTCAGGAGGCTCACGCCAATCTTCAGAATGTCTTGAATCAAACCCTGTCTGGCACGACCAGTGTCATGACTGAGGTTCTTTGTCTTGCCAATCCAGTCGCTTTTGGGCGTGCCATGCGCTTGCGCAACCTGATCCACGAGATGGTCAAGCAGATTGGTCGTGCGGATGCGTGGCAGTTCGAGTTGTCGGCCATACTGTCTCAACTGGGTTGTGTGACCCTGCCGACCAACGTGCTGCAAAAACTTCATAGGGGACTTATTCAAAATGCGGATGACCAGGCACGCTGCGAACGTTATCCCGAACTATCCGCCAAACTGGTGGCACGCATTCCTCGTCTGGAGGAGATTGCCCAAATAGTGGAAACCCATATGAAACCGCGCTGCGCCCCTTTCCATGGAGATCTCAAAACACGCCCGGCAGCTATCCTGGGAGCACAGATGTTGAAATTGGCCATTGATTACGATACAGAGATTTTGAATGGGAAAACAGCGAGGTCGACAATGGATGCCTTGTTCATGGACGCGAACAACTATGATCCAATGCTGGTGGCCATACTAAGGAGTGTGGTGACAACAGAGAGGAAGGAACGGCAGGTTATGCTGAACGACTTGAAAGTTGGAATGATTTTGGCGAAGGATATGGTTGGTCTGGATGGAGAGTCCATTCTGAAAGGAGGCACGGAACTGACATCATCCACTCTCAACTTGATTTCCTATATGGGCCGCACTGGCGCGATTGAGCAGCCTGTCGCCGTTCTTGTTGTGGCCGGATGAACGGGCTGCAGGTGATCTCCATCACGATGCCCAACTGCTCACTCCACCGTCAGTGGCTAGAGAGATTTCCCCCAAAAACCTGATGGAGATACGGATCATGTTGCAATGAAATTTGAAGGCGTGGCGCACCAAACGACAATAATAGCGGTTGTATGCGGGTGAGCAGTAAGCGGTGAATCATCCCCGTCATTCAGGCTATTGACAATGCGGCCTGATCGACGTTCCAAGGGAGAAGTTTTTCGTAGTCGTCCACGGTTTGTGCAGTGGGCAATT
>JAMOBH010000450.1:0-3483 GCA_039908085.1 Magnetococcus sp. YQC-5 | reverse complement strand
CACCCTTTTTTTTTATTTATTTTTTGGTATCCGCAAACCATTGCTCCAATTGCTCACTGGCCTCCTGCACACTCTGCTTGAATCGATCAACCAAGGTGATGGTGGCTGCCGAAATCGGATCATGGGCCTGCGTTTCAAGTTCCTGTGACAAAGCTACCAGAAAACGGAATCCCATATGCGAGGCACAACCCACCATGCGATGGGCAGCCTCACGAAGATCATCCTGATTCTGCTTGAGCAGTGCCTGTTCCATCTCCCGGATCGTTTGGCTGGAACTGGTCTTGAATTGTTCACCAAGTACCAAAACACGCTCCCGACCCAGTGAAAGCATCGCATTGTGCAATATCTCTGGATCCAGAACCGGACTTTCAGAGGAAGATCTCCTGATTGTCTCATCCATTTCAGAAAAGGATTCTCCCGCCAGCAATCGCGCCATGGCACGACGCAAACGGTCCAGTTCCATGGGTTTGGTGATGCATCCATTCGCACCCCTGTCCAGACAGGCGCGCAAACGTTCCGAAACCGCATCCGCAGTAAGTACCAGAATGGGGGTGGCTGCTTTGGCCAAGTCAGGCAGGGCGCGAATCCGTTGGATGATCGTCAATCCGTCCATGTCGGGCATGCGCAAATCAGTCAGAATCAAATCAAACTTGTGTTGTTCAAGAAGCAAAAAAGCTGCCTGACCATTGTCAACCACCATGACCTGATGTTCGTCAATGGCCAAAAGTTCCTCCATAAATGTCCGGCTGACTGGATCGTCTTCGATCAACAGGCAGCGTGCAGGTGTCAATGATCTCAATCCAGGCGCACCATTGATCTCGGTCGATTCTTGCGGCACAGAGGGACAATTCAATGTGAACTGGACCACACATCCTTCATCAGGGCGGCTCTGCACAACAATTGTACCCCCCATCTGTTCCACCAGATTCTTGCAGATGGACAAACCAAGACCAACGCCACCATGGGGGCGTGCAATGGACTCATCTCCCTGAAAAAAAGGTTCGAACAGGTGACAGATGGTCTCGGCTGGCATGCCCACTCCCGTATCTTCGACAGAAAACGTGATGCGCATGCTCTTGTTTTTTTCTTCAAGCAGGTGGGCACGTAAAAAAATTTCCCCGTTTTCGGTAAACTTGTTGGCATTCGAAAGCAGATTTATCAGCACCTGGCGCAGCCGTAACGTATCTGCCAGAATGGCTCCAATGGCCGGGTCGCATGCGTAATCCATACGGTTCCCTTTTTTGCGCGCCTCATTCTGAAACAAGGACGTCAGATTTTCAAGCAGACCACAAAGATTCATCGGGGTTGGATGGAGTTTGATCTTGCTGGCCTCAATTTGGGACAAGTCCAGAATTTGATTCACCAATGCCAGCAAATGATGGCCAGCAGCCTGTATCTTGCGCAAATGATCAATCACCTTTTCAGGCTTCATCTTCTGTATACGCTCTTCCAGAATCTGGCTGAATCCAATGACAATATGCAAAGGAGTTCGAATTTCATGGCTTATGTTTGCCAAAAAATTGCTCTTGGCTTGATTGGCTGCATTGGCACGGGCTTCCGCCTCTCTTCTGTCCAGAATTTCCTGGCGCAGTTGGGCGTTTGTTTCCATCAATTCCTGGGTATAGGATGCAATTTGCTGCTCAAACTCCGCACCTCGTCGGGAACAATATTCCAGAATCGCAGTCTGGGTGATCACCCCATGAAAACATCCTTCCTTCATCACAGGCAGCACTGCCAATCGATGTGATTTCATCAACCCAAAAACTTCTTGAACATCCTGGGTCAGATCAACCACAGGTTTGGGGCGCACACAATCAATCACCAGCGTGTGTTGTTTTTCAAGGATGTCATCAGCCACCAGCAGGCCAAAAAACGTTCCTTCCTGCTTGACAACAAGAAATCCAGAGTGCAAAAGTTCCTGCTCGACGCTGTCGATTCCGGCATAGGCATCCACGGTGGGGCACTCCAGCCTGATCAACGTGTCAATGTTCACGCTCCATCCCCCACAAAACCATCAATCCGGTTATAACTGATTTTGACGTGAAAATTGATCTTCACAATTTCACCATGGGAAATGGATGGAAACACCTTGGCCTGAAGAATTTGCAGCACCGTTGACAATGGCAGGCGTTTGGTGATTTGTTTGTTGATCAGAATGGCCTCCACAACCTTGTCGTCGATATCAATCATTTCAAAACCATCCGGAGCCATCAGGCCCATGCATTTACTGATGCCAGTCATGCCTACAGGGCATTTTCTGGCCAGCACAAGGATGTCCTTGAACGGTGGCAGGGTCACGGTCTCAAAGTCCAGGGAAACGCTGTAGTTGAAACCACTGTTGGGCTGTGGATCGGTGAGATTCGGTAGTTGAGCATGGTGTTGTAGCATGGTGATCTCCATAGGGAGTACAGTGTATGATAACGATCTTGAGCTGTTTTCCTGCCCAATCATAAAAAAAAGGATGGAATTGAAAACAGATGCTTAATCACTTCTATTCCTATTGTATCAATCGCCTCTTGTTACTGGCATGGATCTCTTGTGTGGTCTGTGATGTGCCCTCTGTTTCTGCCCAGGGGGCGCATCTCCTGGCCCATGCACGGCTTTTTCAAGAAATTCCGGCCCAGCAGGATGTCGGATCCGGCAAAAGAATGGCTGATGTCGTGGCCAAACATCTCCGCAGCAAACCAGTGGCTTGGGCAAATGATCTGGCGGCTCTCCGGCATCTTCCGGTTCTGACGCAGCTGCGGGTTGTCCAGGAAACCATCAATCGGCGTATCACCTATCGTGACGACCCGGAAAACATCTGGCTGGCTCCGGTCGAGGCCTATCAAAATGGAGGTGATTGCGAGGATTTCGCCATTGCCAAATTATTATTGTTGAGAGAAAGCGGTTTCCCGGAAAAAAATTTACGTGTGGTCACCCTGGAACCCATCTCACAGAAACAAGTCTATCATGTAATTTTACTTGCCCTGTGGCAAGATAAAATGTACGTGTTGGATTCACCAGGACGCACTCCAGGCAGTCAGGTGGTCTTGTTGGATGTCTATAAAGATGCAGCCCGTCCTGTGGCTTGGGTAGGGTGGACCGGAGGCATGACCGGGGCCAGCCGTCCGATTCAATCGGCCTGGACGCGGGAGCGTGATTCCATTCCCGCAACGATTTCCTTGCACTCCCCTTTGCGCATGGTGTCGTATCGACAGTATCCTGCCCACGAGAAACTGGTGCGCATCGCGGCTGATCTGCTGATCATTCATCCCTGGGAAACACCTCTGACCCCTGCAGAAGTCCAACGCCTGCGTTTGTTGCGGCGTTATTTTCACGAGGCAACCCCGGAAAATGCGCATCCTCTTACGGCCTATGAGGTACGCAAGTTGGATGAGTTGCGACACATGAGGAAAACGTTATAGAAAACCCTTGGGGGGCGGTGAACCGCCCCCCAAACCCCCCACCCTTTTTTTTATTATTTTTTTTATTGCCGCCTCT
>JAMOBH010000088.1:0-17629 GCA_039908085.1 Magnetococcus sp. YQC-5 | reverse complement strand
CGAAACGGGGCTCTTTTGCCGCCTTGTCATCCAAAAGGCCATGACCGCCACATGTTTTGTCAGGCCAGGGAAACACTTCCGGCAGGTACAGGGTGAAGGTGCTTCCCTCACCTGCGTCACTCTCCACCTGGAGTTCCCCGCCCAGCAGTTGGGCAAACTTGCGGGAGATGGAGAGCCCCAACCCGGTGCCCCCATATTTGCGACTGGCCGTGCCATCCACCTGGCGGAAGGCATCGAAGATCAACTCCTGCTTGTCTGCCGGAATGCCGATACCCGTATCCGTTACCGCCAGGGCCACGACAGCCTGACCATTCAGAGTCTGATTGACAAATGCCACCTTCCGGCCTGGACGGCCGACACGGATATAAATTTCTCCTTTTTCGGTAAATTTCAAGGCGTTGGACAATAAATTACGCATGATCTGCTCCACCTTTACCCAGTCGGTTGTCAGGGTGTGGGGTATCCGCTGATCCATTTCGACACGCAACGCCAGCCCTCGTGCCGCGGCCATGTGCTGAAACTGACGATAGACCCCCTCCAGAAAACGATCCACCGCCAGGGATTCTGCCACCACATCCATGCGCCCGGCTTCCACTTTGGACAGGTCCAGGATGTCGTTGATCATGGAGAGCAGATCCGATCCACTTTCGTGGATGATCTCTGCCGAGTCCACCTGGTCATCGCTCAAATTGCCCTCCTGGTTGCTGGCCAGAAGTTTGGAAAGAATCAGCAGGCTGTTCAGAGGCGTACGCAGTTCATGGGACATATTGGCCAGAAACTCGGACTTGTAACGGCTGGCATTCTCCAGTGCGTCGGCTTTTTGCTTGAAAATATCGGCGGCTTTGGCCATGGAGCCGATCTCATCGTGACGGCCCCGGCCTGGAATCTCGGCCACCGTCTCTCCCCGTGCCAGCCCACTCAGGGCACGGGTCATGGCCACCACCGGACGAGAGATGCCCTGGGAGATCCGCCACGCCAACAACACCCCCAGGAGAATGGCGGTCAGAGTAAAAACCATGGCATCGCGCTGGGCGGTGGTGATGGTTTCGTTCATGCGCCGGTCCAGGTTGCTCTGAACCTCCTGGGTGGCCTCCTTGAGCTCCGCCGTCAACCGGGCGAACTCCACCTCCTCCCCGGCCATCACCACATACACCATGTGCAGATAGGAGCGAGTGGCGCGCACCAGACTGTTGAATCCACCCTCGAAACGGGTCACATGAGCGCGCACGGCATGGAGCTGCTCCCCCCACACCTCATCTGGAAAGAGCCCGGATAACATTTGCCAGTCCTCGTTGAACAGACGCAACTGAAGTTCGACGTTGCGCACCAGGGCTGAATCCGGGTTGCTCTGGAATGCCAGTGCATCCCGATGAGCGAGCAAAAGATGTTCCTGGACGACGCCCAGATGGGAGGAAAAACGATACTGTGCCTTGTCCATCGCCTGTGCCAGCAGCTCTGTCAGCTCCCTGCTGGCCGCCCGTGCTGGAATCTCCACCTCGTGCTCAGCCAAACGGTCACGCAGACGGTGTTCTTCCAGGGCAGCAGCAAAGTTTTCGTTATGGGAGCGAAAGTGGTTTTCCATGCGCTTGAGCAGATCCTGACGCCGTTGGTCCTGGAGTTCGGGGCGAATCTGCTCGAACTGTTTTTTCAATCCATCCTGCACCCGTTGAATACGGGACAATACTCCTTCGTAACCGGAAAAAGTATAGGCCAACACGCTGCGTTGCAGTTCTACCACGTTGTATTCCATGGCATGGATCAGGCTGGTCGTGGTACTGGCACGCTGGAAGGCAAGGAAATGATCCGCAGAGGCGCGCAAGGCGGCCATGGACGCCAAACCCTGGACCATCAGAATCAGCAGCACCAGGGAGAATCCCATGGCGACTCGAGCACCAATGCTGAAATGCGAGGGAAATATCATGGTGCCTCACGAAAGCAGAAGTTCATTCCAGCGTGGCAGGCTGTACTCATAGGTGTCCATCACCGTGTTCCAGACGGCCACCCGGCTGAATCGTTCCCAGTACGAGCCTCCGTTACGCACCTCCCCGGCCTTGACCGCTACGTTCCCTTCCGGGCCACGCAGGTCAAAGGCAGCGGGCTTGCCTTCGTACCAGTAGTCCCACTCAGCGGGAGTCATGTGGGGCCGGGCACGCTCCGGAATGGAGATGTAATACCCCTGTCGCGCCACATACGCTCCTGGCCAACCCGACAACCACCAGTTCATGAAGGCATAGGCCGCATCCCGTTCCCGTCCTGTCGTCCGGGATGAGAGGCACATCACCCCGTGCCATGCGCGGTAGCCCTCCCGGGGAGCGGCATAAACCACGGGAATGCCCCGTTCATTCAATGCCGTGGCACCGGGTGAGAACATGCTGGCAATGGCCGCGCGTCCCCTGAAAACGTAGTCCACCGATTCCGGCACCGAGGTCCAAAAGCCTACGAAATGGCCTTTTTGTTTCATCTTGATGAGAATGGCAAAGAGTTGATCCATTTCCGCCTTGGTAATGTTGCCCATATCCTGAAACGCCATGCGTCCTGACGCCTGAGCGGCCAGGGCAGCATCGAAGATACCGATAGTGGGATCATTGATCATGGCCACACGCCCATGCCAGCGTTCGTCAAACAGCCAGCCCCAACTTTCTGTGACATAGGGTTCACCACGGGGCACTATGCGCGTGTCGTAGCCGAAGGAGTCCACATTGTGGACATAGGGCAGAAAGCTGATGCCACCGCTGACGGTCGAGCCCAAAGTGCCATCGGGTTGCACGTAGAGCAGTTTGTATGGGGCATCCCCCAGCCCAAGGTTGGCATTGGGCGTCAACCGACCGCTCTTGGTCAGGTCGTTGACCTCTTTCCACAGGGCGATGCGGGATGGATCAATAGGCTGGATGGCACCAGCGCGCCAAAGGATGTGGATGCTGTTGGTCCACTGCTCATAGATGTCAAAGCTGCCGGGACGAGCGGATGCCTTTTGCAGCACACGTGCGTCGCCTCCCGGTTCGAAAACGATGCGCATGTTCAAATCCTGCTCGGCCTGGCGACGGATATCTTCGCGCAGGGTGACGTGGGTGCCCAGAACACGCAGGGTGACCTCTTCCCCGGCGTGAATGAAGGGAGCGCGGCAGATGGCCGCACCAACAGCCAATGCCACACCACTGCGCAAAACCGAGCGTCGATTCCACGCTTCCGGTTCTGGTTTTCTGCAGATGACTCCGTAATGATAGGGGGGTAGTTCAACTTGTCGATCCACGGTGAATCCTGCCGACTCGACGATCTGCCTGACGCTCTCCAGGGAGATGCGCATCCCGGTTGCCGGTCCTCGCGGCATTCCCAGAACGGTCGTCTGCTCACGCGGCAGAGGGTGCCAGTTGATGATCGTAAAACACCCTCCCTCCTGCAAGACGGAAAAAACGCTCCGTGCCAGCGCGCTCTTGTCGGGAACTCCATGCAAGGTGTTGGCGATGAGTACGCACCCTACCGGTTCCTGTACTATGCGCGTCAACTCCTGTGCATCGGTCTGGAAAAACTGGCAATTGTCATGTGCACGACAGGCTGATCGTGCCTGTTCCAACACCTCCGCATCCAGGTCAACGGCGATCACTTTGCCCGGTTTTACCAGATGGGCAATCGGTGCCGTGAAATAGCCGTCGCCACAGCACAGATCCACCACTGTCATCCCGGCACGCAGCCCAAGCAGCTCCAGCACCCTGGTCGGGTCCGGCCAGAGCGCGTGCCACCACTCCGGGCTCGGCATGGAGCTGGCTGGAAACAAAACATTCCGGGTTGTCAGTACGGCAGCGTCTGTTTCCATGTGCGACACACCTCCTTAATCTCCAGATCGGCGCAGCCAGGTTGACAATGCTCGCGTGTGCGCCGAGACTCATGCGGTGACCACGCTGTTCTCCCCCCATTCAAGTTGAGGCAGACCGACCGGACGCGCCCATCCCGTCAACGGCTTCACATATTGTTTTCTATTTTTGCATGCATTGCAATATTTATTTTTATTTGTGCCACGACCGACCATGGGACCAGAATGGCTGACTTTTTGTCCGGAAATTTCTTCATGATTGGCTTGGACCTGATCTGCCAGGGACTCATTGATGCCTGCCTGAGCAACCTGCGCTGGCGAAGGTTTGCCGAGCGCACCGCCTTCCTGCAGTCTTCAGGACACATGCCCCAGGAGGGGTATACATTTGTGCGCCGTCCTCGCCTACCCGATGACCTGCGAAACCGCAAACTTCGGCGGTATCGAGATCAGCATGTACTACTATCCCTGTATGGCACCCTGGTGCACTACCTCGGTCGCGTAAGTCAGGGATCCATCAATCACGAGCAGACGCAGGAGTTGATGACCTTGATCAACGTGATCTCCTGTCTCGAAGACATTGGCGACATCATCGAAACCAACCTAGTGCACCTGGGCGAGTTGCGCCTGGACAAAGGAATTGAAGTGAGCGATGAGACGGAAAAAAGTATCTCTGAGTATCACAAGATGGTCGTCAAAGCCGTCGACATGGCAGTCCGGGCCGTGACGGAAGAGGAAGGTACTAAGGAGTGGATCGCCGGAGTGCGCAACATGCAAGCCGAAATCGATCAGATGGTGGTGGATGCCTCTGTCTATCACATGCAACGCTTGGCCGCCGACGCACCTAACCGTGTAGAAGCATTCAAAGTCGAAATGGACATCCGAGATATGATACGCCGCATCTACTATCTGGCCAGGGCAATTTTCTCACGCGTAATGGGGTGATAAAGCCGACCTAACAGTCATGTTGCGTAAGAGGGGGCAAAAGTCCGGGCAATGCCATCTTGCCCGGTCGGTCAGTCAACCGTGGCTGGAAGATTTTTATCGCCCCCTCCTCCGCAGCCCCTGCCGCACCCCACCAAAAACCGCAGCACAACTCTGCTATCAAGCAAACTGGCACACATACCGCAACAGGGTGCCAAGGCGTCTCATTCAACTGACCTCCACCGCGAACCCATCCTATCAGACAGAACAGGCCGATGCAAAAGATGGAAATGGATGTCACCACCCCCTGCCAACTTTTCCACGCCGCCGTTGCTGGTCGTCAGCCCAGCCACCATTTCCACCCCGCCGCCGCTGCCCACCACTTACAACCAAGCCACCAACCAGCGCACACACCGCGACAGGGCGCAAAAGCAGCGCGTTTTTCACCCAGTGCATTCAAACCGATCTTTGATGCCGAACGACTGTCAAACAAGAATAAGCTTACAATAGTTGCTGCACCGTTTCCAGAACTTGCTCTCGGGTAAAGGGTTTTTCCAACTGCCGAACCACTCCGAAAAATTTGGTTAGTTTTAACCCAAGCTGTGCATCCATACCCCGACCACCACCAGATATGGCAATAATTTTCACCGCAGGACAAATCACTTTTAGTTCCAGGATAAGCTCAAGTCCGTCTTGTATTGGCATCAAAACGTCGGTGATAACCATGTCAGCCGGTTTCTCCCGGTATCGATGCATAGCATGTTTCCCGTCAACCGCCTCATCTACTTGATGTCCATCGCTCTCAAGAAATGAGCGCAACAATACCCGAACATCTAAGTCATCATCGACGACTAAAATACGAGCCATTTTCTTTACCTCTTTTAATATCCCGACACTAAACGCGAGCAACCCATTCAAAGTCCTTCTAACTATTCAGCAACTTCTATATTTTTAACATTCTGAACAGCCTCCAACAAATCCTGCTTGCTGATAGATTCTGCAACACGCTGAATGGCGTCCAGCAGCGTCTGCTTTTTGATGGGTTTGGTGAGATGGCCGTCACAGCCGGCGGCAAGGCTCTCTTCTGTCTTGCCAAGAGAAGCATGGGCACTCAAAGCCAAGATCGCCAATGGTTGGCGGCCTTGTTCCTGCTCCCACTGACGTATGGCACGGGTAGCGGCGTACCCATCCATGTTTGGCATCTGGATATCCATCAGCACCAAGTCAAACGGCTCCTCGCGAACCCGGGCCACAGCCTCAACACCATCGTTGACAACCACCACGCGATGAGGTGTCTTTTTGAGGTAGGCATGGATCAACATCTGGTTTTCAGGAGCATCTTCAGCAACCAGGATATGGAGGCTGCTGCCGGAGGTTGATGCCGTCTTGATTGGTACCACCATCTGTGCGGTGGCCGCTACCAGACGCGCTGGCAATGTGAAAAAGAATCTGCTTCCTTGCCCCAATTGGCTCTCCACCCACATCCTGCCACCCATGAGTTCAACCAGCTTTTGGGAAATGGCCAAACCCAGACCAGTGCCCCCATAACGACGAGTAATACCAGAATCTGCCTGGGTGAAATGTTCAAAAATGTGCTCTATGTGCTCCGGCGCAATGCCGATGCCGGTATCTGACACACCAAACAAGAGCGTATCCGGTTCGTCCGGGTGAAGGAAAAGTCGCGCAGAAACCTTCCCTTGATGGGTAAATTTGATGGCGTTGCCCAACAGGTTGATCAGCACCTGTCGAACCCGCCCATCGTCGCCCAAGACGGCTGCCGGAATGTCTAGTGCAATCTCCTCCGTAAGAGCAAGTCCTTTCCCTTCAGCCGTCATTCGCATCAAACGAACTATTTCTTCAACAACTTGGCGAGGAGAGAAAGGCAGATCAGACACAGTAAAACGGCCGGATTCAATACGGGAAAAGTCCAGGACGTCGTTGATGACACCCATCAGTGCTTTACCAGACCGGTGCATAGTCTGAACAATCTGGCGTTGCTCTGGATCAAGGTCTGTTTCCAGCAAAACATCCGACATACCCAGCACCACGTTCATGGGGGTGCGAATTTCATGGCTCATAACGGCAAGAAATTCGCCCTTGGCTTTGGTGGCAGATTCAGCCTGTTCCTTGGCTTGAAGCAATGCATCTTCCGCCAAACGACGCTCAGTAACATCATGGACAAAAGAACAAAGAAGCTCCCGACCGTCTATGCTGACAGGACCGGAATAAACCTCTACATCACGAATATGTCCAGAAGCAAGTCGATGCGAGAACAGGAAATAGTTTCGCTTCCTTTTTACAGCATTATCAATTTCCTGTGCAACTTGATCAGAAGATAAGATGTTGATATCTCGTATATTCATCTCCAAAAGTTCAGAACGGGAAAATCCATAATAATTAGATGCGGCAATATTGGCACCTACAATGCACCCATTTGCAGGATCCACCAATATGGCAACGACTTGATTATTTTCAAATATTTGACGGAAGCGTGACTCGCTTTCTCTCAGGGCAAATTCAGCGCGTTTACGATCTGTTATGTCATGAAAAAACCCAATTTTACTAATACGTCCATCAGGTTGCCGTAATGGCGCGTCAAATCTGTCAAATGTCTGCTTTGTCTTGGGATAGTGCCACTCCCAGCGAACAGACTGGCCAGAAGAAACTACTTGAAATTTGCACCATAAACATGGCTTATCTCTGCCATAGAAATGATGGTAGCATTTCCTTCCATCTATTGGTCCAACAAATTTTTCCATCATTGGATTAATAAACTCAACATTATATTCATGATCGGCAATATATATACCATCACCCATGACATTTAAAATTTCTCGCAATTGTTTCTCACTAGCAATAAGAGCGTTCTCAATTCTCTTTCTATCTGATATATCACGCAAAAATGCCGTAAAGAAAGTTATCCTGTCAGAAGAAACAGATGTAATGGAAATTTCTACAGGAAAACGAACTCCATTGATTTTTATAGCTTCCAACTCAATATGTTTATTTATAACTCTTTCTTCTCCAGTAGCAATGTAACGGGCCATTCCTTTCCGATGGGATTCCCGCAAGTCATGCGGAATAATTGTTTCACTGATATTTTTGCCAATAACATCATCCCGTCGGAAACCGAAAATCAGTTCAGATGCTTTATTGAACTCAATGATACATCCAGAAGTATCTATAGAGATTATGGCATCAAGGGCCGTATCCAAAATTGACCGTAAATGCTTCTCTCTTTCCTGAAGTTCTAATGAAATTTCTTCTGCCTGTTTCTTGGCCTCCCGCAAAGCACTCTCCATGCGTTTTCTTTCAGAAATGTCTAATCCCATACCAATCAGGTAAGGCACATTATCAATTTTAATACGTTGGCCAACAAAATAATACGGCGTTGCTGTACCATCTTTGGCAATAAGACTGGCTTCAGCAGAACCAATGCCATAGGTAAAGGTTTCATGCACCCCTTCCATAATGGCCGCACGCTCTTCTCCACAAAAAAAATCGGCTGGGGATGCTACAGATATTTCCTCTGGCGTGAAACAAGTAATTTCCTCTAACTTCTTATTCCACATACGGAACTGTCCATCCTGGTTGATCAGATAGAAGGTTCCAGGTAGAGAATTGATCAGGTCACGCGTGAAATCTCGCTCCTTGCGCAGCGCGTCCTCCACTTTGTCGCGCTCCGTCACATCCAGAGCCATGGAAAGCACACCTTGAACTTGTCCTTCACTGTTTTTCAACGGTGCATTAAACCAGAGGCAAGAAATCACTCGTCCATCCTTGGTAAGGTTGTTACCAGGTGCTGAATAGTCAGCCTCTCGCCCACTCAGCAGGTTTGCCATGGCCTCTGCCACTGGAACGTAAGCCTCAACAGGAACAAACAGTTCAATCGGTGTATGCCCCAGTGCTTCGGACTTAGTATAACCGAAGATTTTTTCTGCAGCCGGATTCCAATCGATAGCGCGGAAATTGCCGTCCCACACGATGTAGGCAATGGGCATACGCATAACCGCTTGGACCAAACGATCATTTGTGGATAGAAGTTTTTCTTGGGTATTCCGGAGAATATCGTAAGATATCCGCAGTTCGTCAGTGCGCTCCTGCACGAGGGAAATCATCTCATCCAGACGGTCGCGTTCCTTTTTCAGCTCCACCTCCGCCAATTGTTGGCGAATCTGTGCATGGCGTGCATTACCGTGGTAACGCAATCTGGCGAGCATCTCTACTTCGTCTGGTAATTTAATTAAATAGTCATTAACTCCGAGAGAAAATGCTTCGGCCTTCGCATGTGGTTCTTCAACAGATGAAAGCATAACAATCGGTACATCCTTTGTTTCATAATGAGCACGAAAACGTTTCAGAAGTTCCAATCCGCCGATTCCCGGCATCACCAGATCCAGCAAAATAACCGTCGGCTGGATCTCCTGTGCTTTCATCTCAGCAGTTAAAGGATCTTGCACATAATACATTGTCATACCTTCTCCACTCTTCGCAGACAGCATGCGTTGCAGAATAGATCCAGTGATAGGCTGATCGTCAACCAACAAAATTTTAATAAGAGAATTATCTATCATTGCAACCCATCCTTGAAAGTAAAACTTTGTCCACAGTATTTGCAATATCCTCTCTCTGCCTTTTCTTGTCAGCTATCGACCAGCTCCCGCAACGCCTTACCCGTCTTGAAAAAAAATCCCCCTTTCAGCCTCCACTGCCACGCTCACTCCCGTCCTCGGATTGCGGGCCTCATACGCAGGATATTCTTTGAGTCCGAAACTACCGAAACCCCGCAATTCAACCCGTCGGCCAACCACCAACGAACTGGCGATGGAGTTGAGAACAGTGACGACGGCGGCGGACGCATCCTTTCGCGACAGTTTGAGTTGCTGGACGATCAGGGTGATCAGTTGGGATTTTGTCATGGAGCTGCTCCCTGCGGAATTTTCTGAACGGCATCCAACAAATCCTGCTTGCTGACAGATTCGGCAACACGCTGAATGGCATCCAGCAACGTCTGCTTCTTGATGGGTTTGGTGAGATGGCCGTCACAGCCGGCGGCCAAACTCTCCCCTTTCTTTTCAATGCCAGCGTGTGCACTCAGAGCCATGATGGTCAATGGTTGGCGGCCTTGTTCCCGCTCCCACCTGCGAATGGCACGGGCGGCGGCGTAACCGTCCATGTTGGGCATTTCAATGTCTGTCAGCAGCAAGTCGAACGCTTCCTGCTGCACCCTTTCTAATGCCTCCACGCCATCATTCACAATCACCACATGATGTGGCGTTTTTTTGAGATAAATTTGGAAAAGCAATTGGTTTTCTGGTGAGTCCTCCGCGATCAAAACACGCAGACTTCTGGCGGTTGCGCCAGGAGACTGTTCTTGAGGGAGATCAGACGCTGCTGATGCCTTTACCGAACGCGCTGGCAGTGTAAAAAAGAATGTACTCCCCTCTCCCAATTGGCTTTCCACCCACATCCTGCCACCCATGAGTTCAACCAGCTTTTTGGAAATGGTCAACCCCAGCCCAGTGCCCCCATAGCGTCGGGAAGTGCCTGCATCGGCCTGGGTAAAATGCTCAAAAATGTGCTCTATGTGCTCTGGCGCAATGCCGATGCCGGTATCGGATACGCTAAAAAGGAGAGTATCCGGTTCGTCCGGATAAAGGGAAAGTCGCGCAGAAACAAGCCCATGCTGGGTAAATTTGATGGCGTTGCCCAACAGGTTGATCAGCACCTGTCGAACCCGCCCATCGTCGCCCAAAATGGGGTCTGGTAAATCGGGCGTCAGTTCCTCTGGCAAAGACAGCCCCTTCTCTTCCGCCGTCATCCGCATCAGACTGGCAGTCTCCGTAAAAACCTGTCGGGGAGAGAAGGGTAGTGCAGAAACAGTAAAACGCCCGGATTCGATTTTGGAAAAGTCCAGCACATCGTTGATCACCCCTAGCAATGCCTTGCCTGATCGGTGCATGGTCTGCACGAGTCTGGTTTGTTCCTGATCCAGATCGGTTTCCAACAATACCTCCGACATGCCCAACACTACGTTCATGGGCGTGCGAATTTCGTGACTCATGGCCGCCAGGAACTCTGCCTTGGCTTTGGCGGCCGATTCGGCCTGCTCTTTGGCCTGACGCAACTCTTCTTCGGTGTGCTTTTGTTCTGTGATGTCAGCAGAAACGCCACTCAAACCCCATATGTTCCCTGCTTCATCATAAATGGGACTTTTGGCTTCCAGATAGATTCGCGTCTCGCCTTGGCTAATTGGGGTGACCACCATCTCCACCCTGCTGGGTTTGCCCGTATCCAAAACGCCTTGATCAACAGATTTCAGTCTGGACAAGGTATCCTCGGAAACAAAAAACGCTTCATCGCTTTTTCCCTCCAACATGTCGGCGGAGCATTGGAACAAGTCCAGGGTCAGACGGTTGGCGAAGACGTAACGGAGCTGTCGATCTTTGATGTAGATGTAAGCCTCAATATTATTAATAATATCCAAGAATCTTTTGTTTTTTTCCAACTCCTCGCTCAGGCTTCGGGTGCGTTCGGCAACCTTGATTTCCAGTTCAATTTCCGCCCGTTTTTGGGCGGTGATGTCGATGCCGAATTCCAGAACCAGCAGTGTGCCGTCCTGGTCCTGAAATGGGTGGTCGTGAATGATGAAGTTGCGTCCGTCGGGATGGGTCCACTCCCAGGATTTGTGATGTCCAGTGCGGAATACATCGAAAGTGGGACACTCTATACAGGGTTCGGAGCGGTTGGCGATGATCCTGTAACAGGGCGCGTCGCCGGGTTCTCCGAAGATCTGACGGAATTCGTGGTTGGCGTAGGTTATCGAGTAGTCCTGAGCTTGAAGGTAGACAAAGGCGGGAATGGCCTCCAGTAGGTTGGTAATCCGTTTGCGCTGCAACTCCAGGCTGGACTCAAGGAGCTTGCGCTCTTCTATTTCGGCCATAAGGAGATCTCGGGAGACGGTATGACGCTGGAGATTTTCCGCCATTAAGTTAAAGCCATCCGCCAGTTGTCCTATCTCATCGAAACTGTTGTACTCGACACGTCTGTCATAATAACCCGCTCCCAATTCCCTCAAACCGTGCAGCATCTGCCGCAAGGGTAAAATCACAACACTGCGGATCAGGAGCACGTTTACCCCCAGCACCATCAGCAGGATGGCGAAGGACCAGCACAGATGCTCTAAGATCACGGCAACCGCCCGTTGGTACTCCTCGGCATAATGCATCTCAAAATAGAGCAGCCCGGAGATATCGTGCTGGGGCAGGTGAGAGGAGTAGAAATCGCCGAACAGGGGAGAGACAAATCGAAACTTGAAGTCGCTATCCACATGCTCTATTGCTAGGTGGCGGGTGTGGATTGCCTCCTGCGCCAGGGGGGAGTCGAGGGAGATGGCGGGCGGGTTGAAGGGATCGGAACGGGACAGGGGATTGCCCTGGCGGTCCATCACCACCAGGTCATGAACCCGGCTGGTGCGGAAATTTTCCAGGATGCGTTGCAGCAACAGGGAATTGCCGACCACAACCTGGGATTCCACGGGATGGATGGCATGGTTGGCCAGGATGGGGGCTGTGACCGTGGCCAGGGTCGCAGCCAACTGCCGACCGTCCCTCTCGATTTCCACGAAGAGATGTTTCCATTCACGGATCGAGTCGATCACCCCAAACAGAACAAATACCAACAGCGGCAGCACGGTGGTGCTGAAGGAGAGTTTCAGAGCGACGGATCGTTTAATGACTAAAGACTTTTCCATGGGCTCATTGCCTCCTTGCGAACTACTTAGGTGCCGTGTCAATGAGAAGTGGCCAGAGGCACGAAAAGATCCAACAGATCAGGGAACATCCCCGCGCATGCTACCAGACGCAACCACCGACTGTAAAATGAAAAAACCTCCCCCTGCCCCACTGCCTCGGACTCAAGCTGAACGCTCGCAAGTCAAAAACTCCAACCAATACCGGTCTGACGCGGAAGAAATACTCGTCACTGCCCCCCCCCGCACAAATCTCGGCGTGCGAGACAAATTGGCGACCCTTCAGTCCAAAGCTGCCGAAGCCGCGAAGCTCAACCCTGCGGCCAACCTCCAGCGATCCAGCGATGGAGTTGAAAACAGCGTCGACGGTGGCATCTGCGTCCTTCAGAGGCAGTTTAAGCTGGCGTAAGAGCAATGCATGCCAGTTCTGATTTGTTCAAGACTGTGGAGACTTCCAGTTCATCACCATTTTCCGAGCCTGGACAATTTGATCCAAAGTCATCTGGTTAGCTATACGTTCGCGCTCTGCCAGGATGGAGAAATTGTCAGTCTCTGAGGCTGCAAGAGTCATCCACAAATATGCCTGAACATAATCTTTAGGCACTCCCCTGCCTACAGCATACATCTCACCAAGTTGGTGACGGGCATCGGAATCCCCTAGTTCGGCAGACCTTCGAATTTCTTCAAAACTGCCCTGAGCATTCCCAGATTCAGCTACCATAAAAAGGAGAATACCCAGTATGTATAAGAATTTCTTCATTGATATCCGCCACCAATCAACAAGTCAGCCGTTCCTCGCCTCACCACGGGGAGCAGGACGACTCCACCAACATGCCAACCCCCGCAAACACCGCGACAGGGCGCAAAAGTGCCGCGCTTTTCACCCTGGCAACGGGTCCACACCCTGTGGCTCAGCACCACCAATGCCACCCCCACCCCAAAACACCACCAGCGCATTCACATCCAAAAACAACAACATAACCAAAAAACCACGCCGCCAATTCCGACTCCAGTGCATATACCATATATGGTCATCCACCCGATCCATCAACACCTTCCCCATCTTGAAGAAAAGCAACCTCTTGGCCTCCCCCGGATACGAGCACCCCCGCCCTATGTTTCTGCCAGTAGGCACTCGACGCTCATTGATACCGAAACCCAACAATGAGATCAAGCTCTTGGTGCATCATTCTTCAGATCCGCCCCATCTACTTTTCCCGTGTACGCTGGCAATGCCTTGGCCAGGAATTGTGCATCGCCAGTCCGCCACCCCCAGCAGAAACATAAAGCCGTCCTTCCAACGGCTCGGCCACTTTTTCAGCTTGGGCTCCGCTATGGCATCAGACGCAGAGAAATGTCCTGCCACTGCCACAGTTACTTTTCGATTCTACAGGCAAATCTCAATAAAACTGTAAATCGCCACCGTGGCCGGGAAATACTTTCTTTATTGTCCTGCTTGGCCTGCTTGGTCAATCATCCCCGCGCAAAATACCCAACAGACGCAGCAGACTCGTGAAAAGATTGACCACATTCAGATACATGCTTAAGGCAGCTACAGAAGGGGCCACACCCCAGGGATTTGCCTTCAGTTGTTGGGTTTCATAGAGGATATAGCCCGCAAAGATGACCGATCCGGCAGCGGACATGGCAAAAGAGAGGGCCGTGGAGTGTAGAAAAAGGTTGATCACACCCCCCACAATCAGCACAATCAGACCGGCAAAAAGCAATCCTCCCATCATGGAGAGATCCCGCTTGGTGGTCAGGGAATAGAAGGTCAAACCGGTAAAAACCGCCCCCGTCATGAACACCGCTTCTCCCACAACAGCAGACATCCCGGCCCCCACGTAATGGGCGATAACCGGGCCCAAGGAGAGCCCGGACAAACCGGTAAACAGAAACAGAGTCCCGGCATTCTGGACCTTGAAGGCCAAAAACATTGCCGCAAACATCAGGAGGAGTAAAACGATGGGATATTCCCTGGCAAAGGGCAAAGTCATTCCGACGTAGCCAGCCGCTACGGACACAATCAGGCTGGACGCCAGCAGAGCATAGACCTGTTTGAGATAGGCAGTTACATTGCTTTCAACCTGTTGTCCCTGCTGAAGTTCCCCCCAGGGAGGGGCCTGAGATGCCTGTTGATCCTGCTTCCGTAGATTGATCATGTGAATACCCCTACTGTTAAGTGATTAGTCATCTACCGATTTGCGTAACGTCTCTTTTGCTTTGTGATATTCTTGCAGGGTGGACTGCACGGTTTTATCGACGGCGATCATTTGTTGCAAGGCCACATCAACATCTGTACCCATCACCATCTCCACGATACAATCCACATCTTTCCTTGTGCCTTCCAATAGGGTCAACCCACCCACATCTCCTGTCAGTACAAGAAAAAGATGACGACAGATGGTATCCTCTTCCCCATGGTCGCAGGAACAAGTGGCAGTCAGATTGGAGCCTTCCCGGCGGAACAACATCCTATACGTCTCCGTATAATCGTCATTCTGTACCAGCAGGGCAACTTCTCTAACAGGTAATTGAATGGCTTCATAATCCTCCACAGCCTTTCTTACCGAACCATAGAACTGACTGGAACCAATTTTTTCAGAAATACCAACCTTTTCAAGCTGGATCAAGAAAGGCCGCGGGGCATCGGCAATCTTTATCTCGATATCAGCGGATCGCATTTCACGGTACCATTCGGCAAACCGTTGTCCAGCAGTAATGTCCATGTCGGTAATGGCCTGGGCGTCTATAACAATCCATTTAATAGGCGTTTCCGATGTCGCGACCAAGCTGCGCAAACGGTTTATCACATGGCGGGCGTTGGCAAAAATCAGTGGGGAGTACAGACGGTAAACCAGCAAACCAGGAACCGTTTCTGCTTCAAGGTCCGTGATTATCTTTTTCCCAAAATCATGAAATTTTTTCCCCGGACCCAGTCGTTGCAGTACCGCATCTCCAGGGCGGGACATTTCCACAATAATACCGATCAAGGCAATCAACAACCCCATAATGATTCCTGGCACCACCCCTGCCACCAGAATCACTCCAGTCACGGCAATCGACATGAAACATTCAAACTGATCCATGCGATACAGATCACGCAGGGCAGTCAACTCCAACATGCCCAGGGCCGTCACGATCAGGATGGCGGCCAGGGCCACCTTGGGGAGGAAGATGAGCAAGTCTGTCCCAAGATAGAGAAACAGCAGTAGACCACAAGCGGCAACCAACTGAGCAACCTGGGTTTTTCCCCCCGCTGCATCGACAATGGAGGTGCGTGACTGACTGGCAGAGACTGGAAACCCTTGCAGGATACCCGCACTGATATTGGCAACACCCAAGGCCGTCAATTCTCGGTTGGCATGAATCTCATATCGATTTTTGTCGGCAAACACCTGGGCCAACAGAATTCCGTCAGAAAAGGCCAGAAAGGCAATGGCCATGGCGGCCGGAGCCAAGGCTGGAATATCTGACCATTGCATGCTGGGTATGGAAAAATCTGGCACCCCGACAGGCACCTGCCCCACCAGGGCCACCCCCATCTCTCCCAACCCCAACCAGCGGGTAGCCAGTATGGCAACCACTGATACGGCCAGGGCTCCCGGAATAATGGGCAATACCCGCGCCAGGAGGACCATAAACAGGATCATGACTACGCCAAACAGCAAAGTTGGGGGATGGGTTTCCGGCAGCTTTTGCACAATCTGCCACAGGATATTAAAAAACTCCTCCCCTTCGGTCTTAATGGCAAACAGTTTGCCCAACTGGGTGGAGACAAGCACCAGTGATGCGCCGTTCAGATAGCCAACCAATACCGGACGTGAGAGAAAATCGGCAATGGCTCCTACCCGCAAACGGGCTGCCAGCATCAAGATAATGCCGGATAATATTGCCAGAATGGCGGACAGCATCGCAATCCGAGCAGAATCCCCGGCAGCCAACGGCAAAATGGCTGCACCAGCCAGAAGACCAATGGCCGCATCCGGTCCGGCAATAACCTGCCGAGAAGAAGAAAACAGAGCATAGCCAACTGCTGCCGCCAATGCCGCATAAATGCCCGATATGGGTGGCATGTGCACCAGTTCGGCATAGGCCAGCACGGAAGGGATCATGACAATGCACGCGGTTAAACCGGCAACGAAATCTCCCTTTATCCAGGCTGACTGATACCCCTTGAGTTGCGCCAGCAGAGGGAGTATCAACCATTTTTTCCCGGAACTGCGTTGCTGCAAAGACATATTTCTCCTTGTAGGTCATCAGAGGGTTTTCATGCAATCAAAGAGACGACTGTCAGGCTAGTGTATTGTCTGTTTTGTTCATAGTTTAGATGTGTTTTTCGATATCCGGTAACAAAGCCTGAACCGTCTTGCCTCGCCCATAGGCACCAATGGCATGCATTCTCCACTCACCGGAATGGCGATAAAGTTTTGCCATAATCATCGCCGTATGGCTTCCCTGACTGTCCAGACGATAAATGGCATACTCCCGTTGGTTGGATGCATCAATCAATCGGCAGAATGCATTCTGCACCCGGTCAAAGGTTTGACCGTTGAAACTGTTGACAACAAAAACGAGTGTGGTGACCGCCGTTGGCACCCGAGAGAGTTCTACTATAATCCGCTCGTCATCCCCCTCTCCTGCTCCCGTTACATTGTCTCCCGTATGCTGGATGGAACCGTCTCGACTGCGCAACTGCTCAAACCACACGACATCGAGCAGTTGTTTGGCATCGTTGAACAAAAGGCAGGAGGCATCCAGATCAATCTCCCCATCCGACCCCAGAAAACTCAACAACCCGCTCTTCTTTGTGGTCACATCCCAGCCCAACCCCAAGATCACCTGGTCCATGGCGGCACCTGACTCTTTGGATAGACGAATTTTTTGACCTTTTTGTAAAGAAATAGACATGATACAAGCTCCCCATAATGGTCGGAACCGTGTGCTATCAAAGCTCACCCAAATGTCGGTTTGGCGACAGGCTCTGGATTGAGTTGCCAGACAATCGCATTGTGTCTGTCATGATAACAAAGAAGAGCGGGTTGTTGAGTTTTCTGGGGTCGGATGGGAAGATTGATCTGGATGCCTCCTGCCTTTTGTTCAACGATGCCAAACAACTGCTCGATGTCGTGTGGTTTGAGCAGTTGCGC
>JAMOBH010000087.1:0-17661 GCA_039908085.1 Magnetococcus sp. YQC-5 | reverse complement strand
GAACTGCCGGACAAGGCCAGAGCAGACGCGCTGACAAAATTATTGATATTGTGCAGATTGCGCCAACTGGAAACAATCGTTAAAAAGGAGGCTGAAGAAATGGCTCTTACCTTTAACTTAATGGAAAACGATGTCTTTCG
Source organism: Magnetococcus sp. YQC-5 (assembly GCA_039908085.1). Classification (GTDB taxonomy): domain Bacteria; phylum Pseudomonadota; class Magnetococcia; order Magnetococcales; family Magnetaquicoccaceae; genus Magnetaquiglobus. The sequence goes on along the minus strand of JAMOBH010000087.1, from coordinate 17,521 downwards.
TCCTATAATACTGAAGGCACAGATGGAGAGCCGCAAGGAAGGTCTCAAGGAAGGTCTCAAGGAAGGTGAACAGAAAGGCCGTCAGTTTGGCATGTTGGAAGGCCGCAAAAAAGAAGCCGTTTCCATGCTGCTCAAACTGATGCGCCGCAAGTTTGGCCAGACACCAGACTGGGTGGCTGAGAAGGTGAAAACGGCCAGTCTCGATCTGCTCGGCACATGGAGCGAGAACATCCTGTTCGCCAACTCCGTGGACGAGGTATTCGTCGACCAGCAATGACCCTGCAAAGGCCAAGCTTTCAAGTTATGCGACTATTAGTTTACGTGTTGAAACGTTTGTATTAAGTGTCATCGCCAACCAAACGGGAGTCGCAATGCAGGTCCGACGGTATCGGGTGGCGCAGAGGAGACATTCCAATGCGCCACAAAATATCTGTCTTGGTGGACATTTTTGGAGAGTGGAGTCGGTGACCAGGTGTGACTTGGCAGAATTGACTGCTTGCCTGTGTGCCGCCTTGTTGCGCGATCATGGAGAGTGCTATAGTTTCTTGTCGCTATCGACACGGTGCGACTGGTTGCGTCTGGGGTGCCGTAGCATCCATCCCTCAAAATTTTGGCTTTGTCTTCTTGCCCGAAGGGCATGATGTTATCAACAGGAGTGCCTTTTTTGCATGATCACAGTCATTGATTATGGTTCTGGCAATCTGCGTTCCGTAGCCAAGGCGTTGGAAGTCTCAGGCGCGCGCGTCATGGTCACGAGTCAGGCAGCGGAGATCAAATCAGCCAGCCATCTGGTGTTGCCTGGAGTTGGGGCGTTTGCCGACTGTCACTGCAATCTGGAGGCCGCAGGACTGCTCAGCCTGTTGCATGATCATATCCAGGCAGGCAAACCCTTTCTGGGCATCTGTGTGGGTATGCAACTGCTGTTTACCGAAGGACATGAATTTGGCATTCATCCTGGTCTGGATCTGATTCCAGGCAAGGTGACAGGCTTTGCCAAAACCATGCGTGATCCGGCCCATCCCGATATCCGCCTCAAAATTCCCCATATGGGTTGGAATCGGATTCACTCCCTAAGCTCGCATCCCTTATGGCAGGGCATCGCGCCTGATACCCATTTTTATTTTGTCCACTCTTTTCATGGTGTGGTGGAGGATCGGTCCATGATTGCGGCCCTGAGTGATTACGGTGTGACCTTTCCGGCTGCTGTGGCCAAAGAGAATCTGTTTGGCATCCAGTTTCATCCTGAAAAGAGTCAAAACGCCGGTTTGCGCCTGCTCCAGAACTTTGTGCAATGGAGGCCATGATTCCATGTTGCTTATCCCAGCCATTGACTTGAAAGAAGGTCATTGCGTGCGTCTGTTCCAAGGTGAAATGGAACAGGCCACCATCTATTCCGACAACCCAGGGGCCATGGCCCAGCATTGGCAGACACTGGGTGCCCAACGGTTGCATGTGGTGGATCTCAATGGGGCCTTTGCCGGAGAACCGGTCAATGCCAGTGCCATTCAACAGATACTGGCTGCCCTGAAGATTCCTGTACAGTTGGGTGGGGGTATCCGCTCCTTGACGACCATCCGGTATTGGCTCGAAGCAGGTATTCAGACGGTGATTCTGGGTACTATCGCCTGTCGGAATCCGGCATTGGTCAAAGAGGCCTGTCAGACCTTTCCGGGTCGCATCTCGGTAGGTATCGACGCCCGCAATGGCCGGGTCGCCGTGGAAGGTTGGTCATCCACCACGGATGTTCTGGCAATCGATTTGGCGCGCCGTTTTGAGGATGCAGGCGTGGCTGAAATCATTTTCACCGATATTTCCAGGGATGGTGCTTTGATCGGTCCCAATATCGATGCCACGCGCAATCTGGCAGCCTCGGTGACCATTCCGATCATCCTCTCTGGCGGGATTGCGTCTTTTGATGATGTACGTCAGGCCATGGCCCATGCCGGACCTTTCCCCAATGGGGGACGTATTGCAGGCATCATCACGGGCAAGGCTCTTTATGATGGACGCTTGGATTTCAAAGCGGCCATGGAATGGATTTTATCTGTAGATTCATGATCCTGGATAATAATCAATCTTGCGACAGTGCCAGGCTCGTTTCCCTGGATGCTTTTCGCGGCCTTGCCGTTGCAGGCATGATACTGGTCAATAATCCAGGCGATTGGAATCACTTGTATCCACCCCTCAAACATGCCGCCTGGCATGGGTGGACCTTGGCAGATCTCATCTTTCCCTTTTTTTTGTGGGTTGTTGGGGTTGCCTTGACCTTTTCCATGGCCAAACGACGCCAACGGGGCGAAACACCCTCCATGCTGCGTTGGCATGTGCTACGTCGTGCCTTGATTCTTTTTGGCTTGGGGCTGTTTCTGGCCGGATTTCCATTTGGACTGGCGTTTGATCATCCTTTTTCATGGGCAACGATTCGTATTCCAGGGGTGTTGCAGCGTATTGCCATCTGCTATTGGATCGTCGCCATGATCGCATTGCATGCCCGCATTTCCACGCAATGGGTCATCACATTTCTGTTGTTGATTGTTTATTGGGTACTGCTTGAATGGGTTCCTGTTCCCGGTTATGGTCCTGGTGTGCTGACTCCAAAAGGGAATCTGGCATGGTATCTTGATTCCACGCTGTTGGCTGGGCATACCTGGTCAGGTGCTCCTGTTCCTGGTTTTGACCCGGAAGGGGTGTTGAGTACGCTCCCGGCTGTGGCAACCACCCTGTTGGGTTTGCTTGCTGGCCATTTTTTGCGCAGCGGTCATTCATCCACAGTGAAGAGCATTGGCTTGGCCGTGGCCGGATGCGTGTTGCTCGGTTTGGGAATCATGGTTGATTATTGGTTGCCCATCAATAAAAATTTGTGGACCAGCTCCTACGCGATGTTTACTGCTGGATTGGCCCAGCTCGTATTCGCCTGCTGCTATTGGCTGATCGATGTCCGGGGTGTTCAACGGTGGGCCAGACCCTTGGCACTTTATGGCTGCACGGCCCTGACGCTTTTTTTTCTGGCAGGCCTGATCGGACGTTTGACCGGCAGCCTCATCAAGGTCATCGGTCCGTCAGGCAAGCTGATCTCTTTGAAGTCATTTTATTATCAACACCTTTTCCAGCCCTGTTGCGATCCTGTGACAGCCTCTTTGCTGCATGCCGTGATGTTTGTCCTGTTGTTCTATGGGATTGCTTTCATGATCTATCGTCAACGATGGATCCTTGCTGTATGATGAACGGTTCAGATGGACTCGTTGGTCAAACGAAAGTCGGGTAGGTTGTTTTTATATCAAAGGTCATACTCATGCTTGCCAAACGTATCATTCCGTGTCTGGATGTCCGCGATGGCCGGGTGGTCAAAGGGGTGCAGTTCGAAAACCTCAAAGACGCCGGGGATCCAGTGGAGGCTGCCCGTCGTTATGACGAAGAGGGAGCAGATGAACTCACGTTTCTGGACATCACCGCCTCACATGAAAATCGCTCCACCCTGCTGGAAGTGGTGCGACGCACTGCCGAAGAGGTGTTTATTCCATTGACCGTCGGGGGCGGGGTCCGTACCAATGACGACGTGCGTCGATTGCTCCAGGCCGGAGCCGACAAGGTTGGGATCAACACTGCCGCAGTATTTCGTCCTGAATTTGTGCGTGAGGCTGCCAATCAGTTTGGTTCACAGTGTATTGTGGTGGCCATCGATGCCAAATGCGTTGCCTGGGATGGTGATGATCATACTCCGTTGCGGTGGGAGATTTTCACCCATGGCGGACGCAAAACCACGGGGTTGGATGCCGTGGATTGGGCTAAACGTATGGAAGAGTATGGTGCCGGAGAGATCTTGTTGACCTCCATGGATCGGGACGGAGCCAAAACCGGTTATGACCTTCCTCTGACTCGTGCCATTGCTGATGCGGTCTCCATTCCGGTCATTGCTTCTGGTGGGGTGGGCACTTTGCAACACATGCTTGAAGGGCTGCAAGAAGGGCGTGCCGATGCGGTTCTGGCAGCGTCGATTTTCCATTTTCGTCAATTCACCATTCCTGAAGTGAAGCTGTTTTTGCATAACCATGGCATTGAAATCCGGCCTTTTATTGAGAAATAATCATGCACCCATTACCTGATCTGGATGGATTGAAATTCACCGCGCAAGGTTTGATTCCGGCTATAGCCCAGCAATACGATACGGGTGAAGTCTTGATGATGGCCTGGATGAATCGTGATTCGCTGGTTGAAACCTTGCGTTCCGGGGTGGCCTGTTACTGGTCCCGCAGTCGGCAGCAGTTCTGGAAAAAAGGGGAAACATCGGGTCATGTGCAATACATCAAGGCCATACGCACGGATTGCGATCAGGATACCCTGTTGTTGCTTGTTGATCAGGTAGGGGTGGCCTGTCATACGGGAAGACACAATTGTTTTTTTCTGGAGGCCGCACCCGGTGTTTGGAAGAGCATTGCCGAGGTGGAGTGTGACCCGGCCACGATGTATCCTTCCCGATGACGTCCGTTTCGGCAGGGGAGATTTTCGCACGAATTCATCAGGTTCTCCTGGAGCGCAAGAGTGCGAATCCAGACATTTCCTATGTGGCGCGTTTGTACGCGCAGGGGCTGGACAAGATACTGGAAAAAGTGGGCGAAGAGGCCGTTGAAACCCTGTTGGCGGCAAAGAACGGTGAATCTGATCCCATCATTCACGAGACTGCTGATTTGTGGTTTCATACATTGGTCATGTTGGCGCATTTGGAGATTTCGCCGGATAGGGTTTTGGAAGAATTGATGCGTCGGTTTGGTCAAAAAGATCATGGGAGGCGGTGAACAGTCCCCCCCCAACAGTATCCCTTCTTTTTTTTGTTTTTTATTATTAAAAAAAAAGAGGGGGTCTGGGGGATTCATCCCCCAGGGTTTTGACTTTGCTTTTGACTTTGCTTTTGACTTTTGCCCGAAGGGAGAAAAACAAAAAAAGCAAAACCTTGGGGGGCGGTGAACCGCCCCCCAAACCCCCCACCCTTTTTTTTTATTTATTTTTTTTATTTAAAAAAAAGAGGTGGTCTGGGGGATTCATCCCCCAGGGTTTTGACTTTGTTTTTGACTTTTTGTCCGAAGGGTATCTTTGTTCCGCCCCTACATAAGAGTATCACGAGGCGGGTTCCATTCACTTCAAATATTTGGTGACTGACCATGTCCAATGACTGTATTTTTTGTAAAATCGTGGCAGGCCAGATTCCGGCCAAAAAAATTTATGAAGACGATGTAGTTCTAGCGTTTCACGACATCCAACCGCAGGCTCCTGTGCATGCGCTGGTCATTCCCAAACGTCACATGGTTTGTCTGGACGATCTCACCCCTGAAGAACGCCTGCAAGCCGGCACTTTGCTGGAAAGGACAGCGCATGTTGCCCGTGAACTGGGAGTTGCGCAAACGGGATATCGAACGCTGATCAATACCCGTGGCCATGGAGGTCAGGAGGTAGATCACTTGCACATACACATACTGGGCGGAGCAGCCATTGGTCCCATGGTGTGCCGCCACAGGTAGGCATGATAAAAATTTTTTGATGTTATAGCATTTTATAACTTGACAAGAACCTCTTTTTGAGGTCTTATAAAATGTTATGCTGAAGAAAAATGTCGATGCAGAATCACGCTGTCGTGACCGTTCCAGGAACACGACAGAGAGGATTTTTTTGCATTTATTTTTGTTTACAAGCTTGACACTCATCCAAACGAAGCCCTATGCCCCGTTATCCAGATAGTTTTATTGACTTGATCCGGGAACGGGTGGATTTATTGGAGTTGGTCAGTCGTCAGGTTACGCTCAAAAGACAAGGATCGAGTTGGCTAGGTCTTTGCCCGTTTCACAACGAAAAAACCCCGTCATTCAATGTTCGTCCAGGCAAGGGATTCAAATGTTTTGGCTGCGGGGTTGGTGGAGATGCATTTGAGTTTTTGATGAAGCTGAAAGGATTCGGCTTTAACGAAGCCGTGGAAGAATTGGCAGGGATGGTAGGTATTCCCTTGCCCAGGATTGAGCAGGAAGACCCGCAAGCCATACGTCAACGTGAGGCGCGGAACCGTTTGTTGGATCTTCTGTCAGCAACACGGGAATTTTACCGTGAGCAATTGGCAGCTCCGGTGGGGGAACAAGCCCGACATTATTTAAAAGAACGAGGAGTGAAACCTGAGACCATACAGCGTTTTGGTCTGGGATACGCCCCATTGGGCTGGACACACCTGCTGGACCGTTTTGGAGGAGGAGAAGCTGCCGGAGAACTTCTGGAGTCAGCGGGGCTGGTGACGAGCAAAGCACCAGGAGAAAAACGGTATGATCGTTTTCGCAATCGTCTGATGTTTCCCATACAGGACATCAAAGGCCGCTGTGTGGCATTTGGTGGACGCATTCTTGGACCTGGAGAGCCAAAATACCTGAACTCTCCTGAGACGGAACTGTTTCAGAAAGGCAAACTGCTATACGGGCTGGAGGCAGCCCAGGAAGCGATGCAAAAAGCGGGATCAGCCCTGGTGGTAGAGGGGTATATGGATCGATTGGCCCTGGTGGAACACGGTTTGGAAAACGTTGTTGCAACACTGGGGACGGCCATGACACACGAGCATGTGAGGTTGTTATGGCAGAGGACACGGAAAATAATTTTTTGTTTTGATGGAGACGCGGCAGGGGAGAAAGCGGCTTGGCGTGGTCTTGAAATGGTGTTGGATGGTCTGGAGGCAGACCGTCATGTAATTTTTTTATTTTTTCCGTCAGGGGAAGACCCGGATCAAGTGGTACGGCGTGAAGGTGCGAAGGGATTTGAGGAACGTATCAAGAGAGGCATCACGCCCATGGAATTCATGATACGGAAGCTTGGAGTTGGATTGGATCCGCAAACGCCAGAGGGACGAGCGGGATTGGTGCATCGGGCGCGTCCGTTGTTGGAGAAAGTCAAAGATCCGCTGTTGAGGGAACTTTATACGGAGACCCTCAGTCAGAGAGTGCACATACCGATGCACTATGCCCGTGTAGAGACGTTGCGACGACCTGAGGAGAAGTCATTTCGTTCGCAAGGATCCAGCGGGGCCAAAGTGCCGTATAAGCCGTATAATGTGACGTCCAAGGTCAAGCAAGAGTTGCGCCAGCCAGCCAACAAGGTGGCCAGCAGAAACCATGAGCAGGCGTTGCTGGCGTTGTTATTGCGACTTCCTCGACTGGTGAAGGAGCGGGAAGAGGAATTGAGCCGTTTGGAATTGGAAGACCGTCAGCTAGGCGGGATGCTGGCCGAATTGATTGAAATGGGGCATGAGTACGTGGAAGCCCCAGCGAGTTGGCCGAAGAAGCCCTTTGCGAACCGAGAGATGAGCCGCATGGCGGATGCCATACTGGCGTCAGAAGAAATGACCCTGGAATTGGCGGAACAGGAATTTGACGGATGCCTGATCAGTATACACATACAGGCGTTGAGGAAAGAGAGAATGCGGTTGATGCGACAAATGGATCTGGAAGGAGACGATGACGCCAGATTGTTCAAGAGATGTTGTGCGCTGAAACTGGAAGAGGAAAGAGTTCTGGGAGACAAGGTAGCGCAAGGGATCTGAGCCCAGAGCGAGCGAAAGGACTGGTAGCGACTGAGAAGGTGCAAGGTCAGGAATCACAACGTGAATAAACGAGAAATGGATAAAAACCATGGGTGAGGATCCCAAGCTGGGTCAGATGAAACTCTTGATAGAGCGTGGCAAAGAGCGTGGATTTTTGACCTACGATGAAGTGAATGATGTCCTACCCCATAACGTCAACTCTGCGGAACAAATTGAGGACGTCGTGACTGTATTGGACGACTTGGGGATCCATCTAGTGGAAGAACCGGAGGTGGTATCATCGCTGAAATCCATACCGTTGAGTGATATGGATGGAGACGTTGATATGGATGTGGATCTGGATGTGGATGTGGATGATCCAGATGATGAGGATGACCTGTTTGGGAAACGTGGAGGTTCAGAGGGAGGGATCGAGGACATAGACCTTGGGAAAACGGATGATCCAGTGCGCATGTACTTGCGCGAGATGGGATCGGTGGATCTGTTGACCAGAGAGGGAGAAATCATGATTGCCCAGCGGATAGAAGCTGGACGCAACGAGGTGATATCAGCGATATGTGACTCTCCGGTGACGTTTCAGGAGATTATTTTGTTGGCGGAGAAGCTGCGCAATGGTCAAGTGAGCTTGAGAGACATACTGGACATACCTGCGCCATCGAATGAACTGGGAGAAGAGGATGTAGAGGATCCAGATGATGTCGAGGATCTGGAAGACAAGTTGGACGACACTGCCGAAGAGGATGATGAATTAGCGGACGTGATAGGAGAAGTGGGAGGGAGCCTGAAGAAGACGTCAGAGGAGGAGAATCAACGAATACAGGAGTTGCTGGAGCAAACGCAGATCATATTTGATTCGATAGCGGCAGATAATGTCATACTGAACAATATACGAGTGGAGCAGGAGAACTATCGACTTGCGGGAGACATGGTAGGAGTCAAGCGTCTGAGGAGGCGGTATAGAGACCGTCGTGAACGGATAGTGAAGGCAGTGGTATCCGTTAAATTTTCATTCAAGCAAATAGACAGGATGGTAAGGATCCTGAAGAAGTATGTGGAGCGGGTACGAGAAGTTGAGATGGAGATATTGAAGATATCGGAGCTGGCGGGAGTTCCGAAGAAGACATTTTTGAAGGAATACCAGGGAAGTGATGGACGGAAGAGCTGGGTAGACAAGTTTTCGAGCCATCCATCGCCAGCGTGGCAGAGGTTTTACGCGCGCCGAGAAGAATTATATATATTGAGAGATCGGATAACGGAGATAGAAGCCGAGGCAGGGCAGACGGTCACGGATCTGAAGAATACGAACAAGAAGATCATGACTGGAGAACGGAAGGCGAGTTGGGCGAAGAAGGAGATGGTAGAGGCGAATTTGCGCTTGGTGATATCGATAGCGAAGAAATATACCAATCGAGGGTTGCAGTTTCTGGATTTGATTCAGGAGGGCAACATAGGATTGATGAAGGCAGTGGACAAATTCGAGTGGAGGCGAGGGTATAAATTTTCCACGTATGCGACGTGGTGGATACGCCAGGCGATCACGAGGTCGATAGCGGATCAGGCGCGGACGATACGGATACCTGTGCATATGATTGAGACGATCAACAAACTGGTGCGCACGAGTCGTCAGATGGTGCAGGAGATGGGTCGGGAACCGACACCGGAAGAGATTGCGGAACGGATGGAAATGTCGTTGGACAAGGTCCGCAAGGTACTGAAGATAGCGAAGGAACCGATTTCGTTGGAGACGCCAGTAGGGGATGAAGAGGACTCGCATCTTGGAGATTTTATAGAAGACAAGTCGATGTTGTCGCCGTCGGAACTGGCGATCATGGCGAATTTGCGAGATACTACGGGCCGGGTGTTGAAGACGTTGACGGATCGAGAGGAAAATGTCTTGAGGATGAGATTTGGCATAGGAGTGCATACGGACCATACGTTGGAGGAAGTAGGGAAACAGTTTCATGTGACGCGTGAGCGAATACGTCAGATTGAGGCGAAAGCGTTGAGGAAACTGCGTCATCCCACCCGATCAAGGAAATTGAGGAGTTTTCTGGAGTCGTAGAGAATCCAGACGAGGGCCTATAGCTCAGCGGTCAGAGCCGCCGGCTCATAACCGGTCGGTCCCAGGTTCGAATCCTGGTGGGCCCACCATAAAGTTATTACAAGGTTTTCTTGTAACAGCCGCTCTGCTCTGGAGCGGTTTTTTCATCTCTAAAAAAGTCTAATTTTTTCAATGGTTAGCAGGCACGGTTCGAAATCTCACTTGGTCTGGAGTCGGACCCGCCGGATTCGAAATAGGGCCTTTTCTTTCTCTCTCCGCCGGTATTCTCCAAAAGAGTCGGTCCCACCCCATGCGGGACCGACTAAGTCGGTCCCGCTTCTTTAGTAACGATTTCAAGGTTTAACAGCTTTTTCTAATGCTGGACTTTTTCGAAATTGCAGATGGTCGGCTTAAAACCGAAAAAAGGTGTCAACCTGGGTCCGACTGTGGATGTGGGTGTTTTTGTAACATGTTGTTTTTGTTTGTTAAATTGAATGCGTGCCTCGAAAGAAATTTTTGAGAGTGGAGTCGGTGACCAAGTTTGGGGTTGGCGGAATTGTTTGCTCACCTGTATTTGGCCTGTGTGCCGCCTTGTTGCGCGATAGTGGAGGGTGCTATAGTTTCTTGGTGGCATTGACACGGCGCGACTGGTTGCGTCTGGGGGGCCGTAGCGGGGGAGATTGGTGGGGCTGGGTGGAGGTTGGCTGCTTTTGGATGAGATTGTGTTCATGGTTTTCATTCAAAGGCATTGGTGTGGATAAGAATTTCATTTAAAGAAATTTGATTTTTGATTGCAAGTTGTGTGAGAAAGGACTATTCATCAAAAAGCTGTTTGGTTGAATGGATGGCTGTTGCGCTTGGTGGCCAGGGTGGCGGCGAGAAAACATGGACACGCATCTGGTTTGCTGGACGGTCTGCGCATTCCATGTCAAACTGTTTGAAAATGGACGTTAGCTTCCCTGCCATTTAAGGCTTTGGCCATTTCACGAGAAATCTGGGGGCTTCTAATTATTGTCAGTGGTTGATAGACAGCTTTGATTATGGAGAATTCCATGACATCAACGCGACAAGACTCCTCCTTGCAATCTGTCATATCAAAATATGCTTTGTTGACGAAAACAGAGCAGGCGGTTTTGCAATTTCTTTCCATTTTTGTGTTATCCACCAATCGGACGAATTTAGCAAAATATCTGCTGGATGCAGGTGTCTTGGGAGATAACGGCAAAGCACTGACCATTGCAGAATTGACACCAATTACTGATCGGTTGACCAGATTGGATTTGATTATAATCGCCAAACATGACAATAATTATTTTCAGTGTGCTTCTGCTGTAGCAAACTATGCGACTCAAGCCGCATTGATTGAAGGGCGATTCCGCAAAATGGCAAATGTTGTTTTGGCTGCGCTAGCAAGCTATCTTTTTTCAGCACAATACCACAACAATACAAGTGTTGATATTTGCAAAGCTAGATTGCGGGTTGCAGTTTTCTCTCGTAATCCGACAGAAGTTGTCGCTGAGCTACAATCTTGTCGTGAGATTTTTTTATATTATAGCATTATGGAGCGTCCTTTAGTCACAATTTGCGCTACTCCTTTTGATGTAGAGTGGTTTCGGGGTTTGCCGCCACCCATTCAGGCAGAAGCCATGGATGAGATCGTATCCGACTATTTGGAGAATTTTACAAGTGTTGAGGAGATCGTCCCGCTACTGCGTGCCTTTCGGCATCACTTAGATACAGAGTACATCCGTCGGTTCAGGAAACTGTTAGTCACTATTCTGATTTTTCAAGGGCACATTGTGGAGGCGCAAGCCATTCTCAATGCTGCTGATCCGGTCGAAAATGGGCTTGCGTTACAAGGTTGGATCCATTTTCTGCGTGGAGAGAATGAATCTGCGATACAACATTTTGAAGCACTATTAAAATCAGCAAGGAAAATCATAGAAAAGCGGCAAATCATTTTAGGCGAAATCAGCGGTACTTTTTATCTCTTGGCATTATTAAAGAGTAGTGATCCACTTCATCGTACTCGGCTTGGTGAACAATTGGAGCTGGTGAACAAAAAGCCGAAAATGACTGTAACCCCTCTTGCTGATTGTTTCAAAGCCATATTATTGGCACAGGGAAATAAAGTGGATAATGCGGTCTCTTTGCTCGATCCATATACAAGACAGGTACATTACTTGATAGCAACCATAACAGGAAGTACGCATGAGAGTGCGGACGCCGACTCATGCTTAATAAAATTATTTAAGTCAGTAGCTCGATTTTGGATCGACATCGAATATGCCCGCAAAAAAAATACTGGATTGAAAGATCTGTTTAATCAGGCTAAGCAGAACGGCCATCAATGGGCAGCTATGGAAATAGCCTCACTTCTGGCTGCTTTGGGTCAAGATGCGGCCTCTTATGGAGAGTACGCAGCGAAGATCCAGCAGGAAACTGGCATGCAAAGCATTCTGCCCATAATTTCTCAGGAAGAAGGATGGGAACGGGCTTTGCGAGCGATGATCCAGTTGGGAGTCGGCAGAGGAGGAAAGGTCGAGGCAAAAACTGGCAGCAACAGTAGGATGATTTGGCTGATTGGAATGTCCGGCAATGTCGTGACCAATATTCAGCCTCGGGAGCAGGTCCGTTCCGCATCGGGAAGTTGGACTAAGGGACGACCAATAGCACTAAAGCGATTGTTTTAAAATACCGAAAGCTTTGATTTCATGACAGATCAGGATCGTCGGATATGTTCTTTCATCTCTAGAGATAGCGACTATTATAGTGAGTCTGTTTACGATTTTATCTGGTCAAAAGCCATGTTGGCTATGGTGGGTCATCCTCTGGTATTTTGGGAGGCGTCTCCCCAGACCAACGTCGAGGTGGTGAAAGCTGAGCCAGAGTTGCTGGTAGAGCAAAAAGGCAGTCAGGTCAGCATTAGATTTTCCGAGACGGTGGAAACAGAAGGGGTGATAGCGATCAAGGAGACGCCCACATCCTGTAAGCTGGTGGAGATCACCACGGCGCATAAACAGATTGCCGAGATCCTGGGGGGAAAAGGTTTGCGTGTTCCGACCAAGGGTAAGGAGCAAGTGATGCAGGCCATGCAGGCAGTCTCGTCACTGGTGACGATCCACTCTGGTATTGGCGGGGGTGTGGCGAATGTTGAAGAATTCCCGGCGGACGCCAAACCACATATTCTTTTATGGCCTCATGGCGATGGACTCAAAGTGAATCTGTTGGTACGCCCATTTTCTGCAGACGGTCCTTACTTTCAGCCTGGCAAGGGAGGAAAAACAATTATTGCCGAGGTCAGTGGCAAGCGGGCACAGACCCATCGAAATTTTAAGAATGAAATCGCACAAGCCAATACCGTGCTGGCCGCATGTTCCACTTTGTCTGCTGAGGAGAGACAAACCGAGTGGTTTTTTGATGACCCGGAACTCTGTCTGGAATTATTGATGGAATTGCAGGGGATAGCTGATAAGGCGGAGGTAGCGTGGCCAGAGGGAGAAAAAATGCGGGTTAGCCGTCCAGTGACGATGGACAGTATGCGGGTACAAATACATCGGGACCAGGATTGGTTTTCGATGACCGGCGAGTTGTCTATGGACGAAGGTTTGGTCATTGAAATGGGCCGGTTGCTGGATTTGGTGCGGGGCAAGGAGAGTCGTTTCATCCCCCTTGGTGAAGGCCGATTCTTAGCATTGACAGAAGCGTTCCGAAAAAGGTTGGCAGAAATTGATGCCTTTTCCGAAAAGAATGCTAAAGGGCATCGTTTTCATAATTTGGCCAGTCCAGTTTTACGAGATTTGCTTACGGAAGCAGGTAATGTCGAAGCTGACAATCATTGGAAATCGTATATCAAGAGGATTGATCAAGCGCAGACTATCGATCCGGTGCCACCCTCCACGTTGCAGGCAGAGTTGCGTGATTATCAGATCGCCGGTTTTCGTTGGCTGGCTCGTTTGGCGGCTTGGGAGGTGGGTGGATGTTTAGCAGACGACATGGGGTTGGGCAAGACGTTGCAAACCCTGACATTACTTCTTCACCGTGCGCAAGAGGGACCTTCACTGGTGGTAGCCCCAACTTCCGTTGGCCTGAATTGGCTGGTGGAGATTGAACGTTTTGCGCCAACCTTGAACGGTATCGTTTTTGGAGGTAGCCAGAGACAGAAAACTCTGGACACCATCAAGCCGTTCGACGTGGTGATTTGCAGCTATGGTCTGTTACAACAGGAAGCGGAGATGCTGGCGGCGGTCCGTTGGAATGTCATTGTGCTGGACGAGGCGCAGGCCATCAAAAATCGACTGACTAAACGCTCCCAGGCGGCCATGGTATTGAATGGGTCGTTCCGCGTAGCCACTACGGGCACCCCCATGGAAAACCATTTGGGCGAGCTTTGGAATCTGTTTCAATTCATTAATCCTGGATTGTTTGGGTCTTTGGAGACATTCAACGAGCGATTTGCGGCTCCTATTGAGCGTTATGGGGATAAGGGTGCTCAAAAACGATTGCGTAAGTTGATTCAGCCTTATCTTCTCCGACGTACCAAGAGCCAAGTTCTTGAAGAATTGCCTTCCAGAACAGAGATTGTTTTAAACGTCGAGATGAGTGTGGAGGAGATGGCATTCTATGAAACCCTCCGCCGTAAGGCCATCGAACAGATCGAGAATCTGGATGGGCCAATGGAGCAAAAACGGTTTCAGATTCTGGCCGAGATCATGCGCCTGCGCCGGGCCTGTTGCAATAGCCGCCTTGTGTTGCCTGATAGCCCCATTGAGAGTAGCAAGTTGGCTCTGTTCTGGGAGGTAGTGGAGGGATTGTTGGAAAACCGGCACAAGGCGTTGGTATTCAGCCAGTTTGTGGATCATCTGGCCATTATTCGGGCCTTGCTGGATGAAAAGAAAGTCGTTTATCAATATTTGGATGGCAGTACGTCTGCCAAGGAGCGACAACGTCGAGTTGAGGCATTTCAGTCAGGGGAAGGCGATTTGTTCCTCATTAGTCTGAGGGCTGGTGGAATGGGGATCAATCTGACGGCTGCGGATTATGTGATTCACATGGATCCTTGGTGGAATCCGGCGGTGGAAGATCAGGCATCGGATCGCGCTCATCGCATTGGTCAGTTACGTCCAGTAACAATTTACCGACTTGTCACAAAGGAGACCATTGAGGAAAAAATCGTGGCTTTGCATCGACAGAAGCGCGATCTTGCCGATGGTCTATTAGAAGGAGGAGACATGAGTGGCAAGCTGTCGCTGGATGAATTGCTGAATATGATTCGTGGGCGAGAGTGATGCGAGACATGAGATGGTTGGGTGAGGGGGTGATACCGTAATAATGCTGATAGTCTGGATAAATTATAAGTGGAATACTCTTTAAAGCAACAAAAGATAATGCAAGGCCTGTCTAAAATGTTACATAGAGAAATATATCATCGGCTTGTTTGTGAAGAAAATCAGCATCTACTATATCCTTTAATACAAGATGCATGTACATCTATTGGATATAAGATGTTAAATATGACCGTATCCACCATGGATGGTTTTAAATACGTCAATTGCAGCATTGATGTTGAAGATCAATTTTGTGCGGTTATGGTTGGCTTCTTCCTCGACATTAGCAATATAATCCTGGGGTGCGACAAAGACTATTATTTGCCTGTTGTTATGTTTTGCACAACATATAGCGATAATATTAATCAGTATATCGACACAGACAGGTCAACCAAGCATGAACTTTTGCATGTGAATGATATTCTGGATATGATTGAAAAAGATCCTGATTTTCCCGAAAAAGTCAGGCAGTATAGCATGAGTAAACAAAATCTTTCCATAAATGATCTTCCTAAAAGTATTGAATTTGAGATGTTCAAGATGTTACGCCTTGAGGCAAAAGCTGCACGAGAAGATTACAAAAATGGTGAAAATTATATACTGATACCATTAAAGAATGGAGAGATTTATCGGCATAACAATGTGCCTTTAGGCAAATTTATATCTGTTAAGATCGGTTCTGAGGTTATTAGAATTAAAGATGTTTACTTAAGAAAATTCCCAGAGAACTCCATTGCTCGGCAAATAATTCTGCGCAGCATGAGGCAGGCTGTAACAAAGTATGGCAAAAATATTTTTAAGGGTGATTTGTTAAAGGTGCTTAATAGTCTTAAATAATATTTTTGCGCCTAATCAAGGGAGAGATTATGGTAGGACAAAGGTATGGATACCTCCAGGAAAATTGTCCATATCGACATGGATGCCTTCTTTGCCTCCGTGGAGCAGAGGGATAAACTAGAGTATCGGGGGCGTCCCCTGGTGGTTGGTGGCAATAGTGCCAGAGGTGTCGTAGCCGCAGCCAGTTACGAGGCCAGACAGTTCGGTATTCGTTCAGCCATGGCCATGAAGAAGGCTTTGGATTCATGTCCTAATCTGATCGTTGTTCCTCCACGCATGGATACGTACAAGGCGGTATCCCTGCAAATTCGTGAGGTTTTTCTTGAGTATACGGATTTGGTGGAGCCTTTGTCCTTGGATGAGGCGTTTCTGGACGTGACCAGGAACAAGAAAGAAATTCAGTCTGCTTCCTGGGTGGCCCAGGAAATTCGTGCCAAGATATTTGAGCGTACTGGCTTGACCGCCACCGCTGGGGTTTCATTCAACAAATTTCTGGCCAAGGTGGCCTCGGGTATGAACAAGCCCAACGGTTTCACACTGATTACTCCAGAGCAGGCTCCTGCTTTTGTTGCTGCGTTACCCATTGAGAAGTTTTTTGGTGTGGGCAAGATCACCGCAGATAAAATGCACCGAATGGGCATCAAGACAGGGGCGGATTTGCTCCGATTTTCCCTGGAAGATTTGCTCACTGCTTTTGGCAAGGCGGGTCGTGTTTACTTCCACATCGTGCGCAACGAAGATTCTCGACCGGTCAATCCAAACCGGGAACGTCATTCCGTGGGGACTGAAGACACTTTTGAGCATGATCTCCACAATCGCCAGGAGATGTTGATTCGCCTGGATGCTATCGCTCATGAGGTGATGCGACGCATGGACAAATGCCAGTTCACCGGCAAGACCATCACTCTGAAAGTCAAATATGCCGACTTCCGGCAGATCACGCGTAGCCGGACGATGGATCACCCTATTCGAAATGCGCATGAAATCATGGATGTGGTTAAACGCATGTTCACCCAGGTGGAAATTCCACCGAGAGGGGTGCGGTTGCTGGGGTTGACCGTTGGGAATGCTTGCGCAGGAAACGCCATGGGGTGGAGACAGCTCGTGTTGCCGTTTTCTGAGGAGCAAGAAGTTACATGCCACCCCGAACAAAAACCCACTGCTGCGCATTGGACAGTTCTGCCTGGAAACGATAGCCCCCTTCCGTGAATTGTTGCAATGGTTCCGGCGTTTTCAGGCGGTTCTGGATCATATAGCGCGCCATGGCACCCCGCGCCCGTTTGGCCAGAAGACCGATCACCTGCAATCGCCCATGACGTGCTTCCTTGAAGATCGGTGTGATCATAGGAGATGGCAACCGGGAGATATCAATCGCCTTGATGTACTCCTCGGAGGCCAGATTGATCACGATTGGTGTGTGATGTTGCGCGATCAGGGAGGTGATCTCTGAGGTCAGGAGGTGACGCCAAAAGGCATACAGATTTTCGCCACGAGGGTTCGGTAGCTGTGTGTTCATTTCCAAACGATAGGGTTGGATACGGTCAAGGGGACGCAAAAGCCCATAGAGGCCGGAGAGGATGCGCAAATGCGTTTGGGAAAAGAGCCAGTCCTCATCGTCCCAAGAGTCAGCGTCCAAACCTTGGTAGGTAGTGCCTGGCAGAAAAAGCCGATTTTTTTGACATCTCCCATCCTAATACATGCTCGCGGATGCAAAATTGAGACAAATCTCGTCAAAGAGAGTCAGCGAGAACA
>JAMOBH010000086.1:0-17704 GCA_039908085.1 Magnetococcus sp. YQC-5 | reverse complement strand
AAATAAATAATAAAATAAATAATAAAAAATAATAAAAAAAAAGGGTGGAGGGGTCTGGGGAGGCGGTTCACCGCCTCCCCAGGAAGTTTCCTCCCTACTAGAGGAGGAATCTGCACAGCTACCCTTTTGGAGTTTTCCTGGTATTGCTTGCAACCGGTTCATGACGAAACCACAGGACCAGTCCAACCACCACTTGCAACAGGGCCAATGTGATATAAACGGTTGCTGGCAGATATTGGCCATGTTGAAGACCGAGTTTCGCGTTGAAACGCATGAAATCTGAAAATACCATGACATGCACCCCATTCACGATCACCCCGATCAAGGCGTACCGTATTCCTGGCCTGCCGACAAACAGGGCCATGAACGCGGGAATCCAGGTGAAATAGCCACCTGCCAACGGGATGAAACATAACAGAATAGAAAATATAAGTATACTGAAACCAAAAATTTTCATGTTCCCTCTCCCAGAAATGAATCACTCAGACACATCAAGCAGGGTATCGAAATTGGTCTGAATTTGGCTATAATAATCACCTGTATGCGTTTCCCAAGCCAAAGTGGCAGGCGGACTGAGTTACTTAATCAAGGATCATACAGCATGACGGTTCATCCTGACACCAACTCTCACAGCCTCACAACCCGACACCCAGACCTGAACGATTTGCAATGCCTCGTGGAAAATCTGCCTGAGGGCGTTTTTCTGCATCGAGACGGCATCATTCGACACGCCAACCGATTGGCGGCCACCCTTTTTGGACTGTGCCATGCCGACGAACTAATTGGCAAGCAATTATTATCATTTTTCAACACCGATGCCTTGAAACGACTGCGGCAAACCATTGACGACCAACCACCAATGACCCAGGAACGCTGGTTGGCCGAATTGGAATTGACCCGTGCCGATGATCGGGTGGCGTTGCTCGATTCGGCCACGAGTTGGACCTTGTTTCAAGGTCAATCCACTCTGATCACCATTGTGCGGGACATCACCCAGTTCAAACGCAAAGAAGAAGAAATCCGACGTCAAGCCAACTACGACCTTTTGACCGGTCTGCCCAACCGCACCCTGTTCATGGATCGTTTGCATCGGGAATTGATTCGAGCCAAACGTACCGCAACCCGTGTGGCGTTGATGTTCATTGATCTGGATCGATTCAAATGGGTCAACGACACCCTTGGACATGCAGCCGGCGATGATCTCTTGCGACAAGCCTCCAAACGACTGCTCTTATGTGTACGCAAATCCGACACGGTGGCTCGTCTGGGTGGAGATGAATTCACGGTGATTCTCCCTGACATGGCCCATGGTCCTTTTGCCGAACGGGTGGCTGCCGAAATTCTGGCCCAACTGGTCAAACCTTTTATTCTGATGGGTCAGGAGGCTTTCATTTCCGGGTCTGTTGGGGTTACGGTCTCTCCAGATGACGGCAGCGATTTGGAAAGCCTGCTCAAAAACGCCGATACCGCCATGTACCGGGCCAAAGGCAATGGACGCAATGCTTATTGTTTTTTCACCCCGGACATGCACGCCGAGGCTGAAGAACGAATGGCTTTGGAAAAAGATCTCCACTATGCCCTGGAACGCCAGGAGTTGGTGGTGCATTATCAACCCATTGTGGATCTGAATTCAGGTCGTTTGATTGGTGCGGAAAGCTTTTTACGTTGGATTCATCCGATTCGTGGTTCTGTCTCACCTGGAGCTTTTGTGCCTCTGGCCGAAGAGATCGGATTGATCAGTTCCATCACAGCCTGGACCATTCAGACCGCCTGCGCCCAGGCCCAGCGTTGGCGTCAACGCACTGACAGCAAAGATTTTCTGATTTCTGTCAATCTCTCTTGTACCCGGTGCCGGGAACTCTCTACCGATGACAAAATTCCTGGTATTCTGCGTGCGACAGGACTGCCTCCCACGGCGTTGATTCTGGAAATCACTGAAAACATTCTCTCCGAGGATGCAGACAAGGCCATGGCCATGCTCAATCATTTGTGTCAGTTGGGCGTCAATTTGTGGCTGGACGATTTTGGCACGGGATATTCCTCCTTGAGTGTCCTCAAACGGCTTCCGGTCAATGGCATTAAAATTGATCGCACGTTCATCCCAGACATTAGCACAGACCCTGAAACCAGTGTTCTTGTGCAGGCCATCATCTCTTTGGCCAGCTCTCTCAATCGCAAAGTCATTGGCGAAGGGATAGAAACAACAGATCAGGCCGATTTTCTGCGTGCCAGGGGATGCCACATGGGCCAGGGCTATTTGTTTCAAAAACCGGTTGACGCTGCTGAATTTGAACCATTGCTCGGCAAAAGTTTTCCAATCTGATTGGTTCAGGATAGACTATTCCCATACCAAGATACCAGGCATGCCTGGTGCTGCTCTTTTCAAAGCTCCAAGTTCCTGATATGAGGCGCACGTGTTGCGATTTCTGAAAAATGTTTGGGCCAGAATGGCCTCCCTTGATGACGAGGATCACAATTCCCCGTCGGACTCCCCTGTCATACTGGAACCGTGGACCCCTGGCATCCCTGAAGGGGTACGCCTGTATGTGGTGGGCGACATCCATGGCCGCTCAGACCTGTTGCGAAAAATGCATGCCATGATCCAGGCAGATATGGCACCTTTGCCTGCGTCTCAACGCAAGCTCGTTATTTATCTTGGCGACTATGTTGATCGTGGAGACGACAGCAAAGGGGTCATTGACATCTTGCTGGATGAACCCATTCCAGGAGCTGAATCCATCCATCTGAAAGGCAATCACGAAGCCGAAATGCAGGATTTTTTCGTCAATCCGGTTGGTGGACACACATGGACTCAATATGGGGGCATGTCTACTGCTTTGAGTTATCAGGTACGTGTGCCAGCACGGATTTCAGCGGAATCCAGAATGCTGGAGTTGCGCGACAAATTGTTGGAAGCCATCCCGCAACGCCATCAGGCTTTTTTGTCTTCCCTGCGGTTTCGCTACGAGGTGGGGGATTATTTTTTCGTCCATGCGGGTGTCCGGCCTGGAACTCCATTGAAACTGCAACTGCATCCAGACCTGTTGTGGATCCGAAATCCTTTTTTGGAATATGAGGGCCGTTTTGAAAAAATGGTGGTACATGGCCATACCGTGAGTGAATCACCGGTCATCACCCATCACCGGATTGGCATTGACACTGGGGCCTATTATTCCGGCCATCTGACCTGCCTGGTGTTGGAAGAGACAAAACAGCACTTTCTTGTCACCTGAAGCCTCGAATCCCCTGATGCGCGAAAAAACTTTCTCACTGACCATGGCAAAAGGATCCATAATCGGGTATCTTGTCTGCATGGTTGATGAATCTCTCATGCCTCACGGATGGTAACGTGGATAATCGTCGAATTTTTTTTGCTGTGCTGGCCGGTTGGGTTGGCACCTACACCAATGACGCCGCCGCTTTTGTGGTCGGGGATATTGTTGTGCCTGAACAAGCCACCCAAAAATTTCAGGCGGAAATTCCATTACGTTTAAGTGATGACGAACAAATCAAAACCATCAACCTGGGATCCAAGGTGGATTATCAAGTTATGGGGGTGACCCGGTCCGCTGCAGTGGATTCCATGATGGTCACGACCCAAAGCGACGAAAAAAACCCACACGTGTTGCGCATTCTGCTCTCTTCCCCAGAGCCAATGCCAAAAAAAGCCTTTGATTTGCTGTTGCGAATACAATCGACCAAACAAACGAATTTTCCCGTTTTCCGTGTCAAACCCGACAGGATCACCAAACAACCAGTCGAGACAGTCGCCGCAGACCCAAAAAAGTCAGAAACGCCCACACTCCAAAAAGCAGAGATCTCCCCATCCGCGCCACCGGTCACCACAGTGACCAGCAAAGAATCAACACCACTCACAGACACTACACTCAAAACACCAATCAAGCCTGCTGAAAAGCCTGCTGAAAAGCCTGCTGAAAAGCCTGCTGAAAAGCCTGCTGAAAAGCCTGCTGAAAAGCCTGCTGAAAAGCCTGCTGAAAAGCCTGCTGAAAAGCCTGCTGCCCAACAACAAGCCGCGCCCCTCGTCACATCCCAGGTGACAACGACACCTCCATCTGGTTCACAACAGTATGGTCCGGTCAAGGAAGGTGATACATTGACCGGAATTGCCGATGGTTTGCGATTGGGCAAAGGGATCTCGCTGTTTCAGATCATGACCGCCATCTTTGAACGCAATCCAAACCACTTTCTGGCGGGGAACATGAACAACCTCATCAGTGGAGGGATGCTGAACATCCCGTCGGTCGAGGAAATTCGCTCCATCAATGATCGGCAGGCACGCAGTGTCTGTATGGAACACACCAATGTTTGGAAACAAGTCATTGCTGGTCAAAAAGTTCCCCCACCGGCTCCATCCAATTTGCTGATCTCCCAGACCTCTCCGGCTGGGGCGGTTACACAACCATCCACTGCAACACCCCAGACGCCAACTCCAATCCAGACTCCAGCTCCAATCCTGACGCCCACCAAAACCCCAACTCCGATCCATACGGTTCCCAGCCCGACGGTCACAGCAGGATTGGAAAATATTCTGGTGCAATTGCAAACCCAGTTGGGAGAACTGACGAATGTCTTGAAAACCAACCAAGCCAATCAAATCAAATTGGAGTCGCGGGTATCGACTCTGGAAACATCATCAACAGGCACCGAGGCCTTGGCCGGTCGCGTGGCTGTCCTGGAAAAAGCGGTTTTGGGACATTCCGTCAAAACATCCGAAGAGAGTTCCCCCCTTCTGGATACAACCACCCGATCCTTTCAATGGATCGGTCTGGCCTTAATGATCGGTGGACTGATCTTTGCGCTGGCTTTGTTATGGCTGGGAAGGCGTTGGAACAGACAGGCCCAATGGCACAACCTGAAGCAATTCCTGCTGGCCGCTGCCAAAGAGCAGCCGTTGTTGGTGCAAGAAGCTCTCAAACAAACGGAACCCCAATACAACACCGAATTCCTGCCCCCCATCCACAAAGGCACATTGGGCGGCCTTCCTCCACAAACCGGCAAAAAAATTGTCGATGGTGATCTTCAGCAGAGTGTCAACCGCTTGAGTGCCATGGGATCCGGTCGAGGAGAAACAGGATGATCCAATTATTGGCTGGAATCCTGGTGGGCGCAGGATTGGGATTCGCTTTGTTTCATGCACACAGTCAATCCAATGAAATCTATCTGGCTTCACTGGCCTTGATGATTTTGCTGGGGATGCTGATTCCTTTGGAACAACTGGGACGGCGCATGGATGAACTGTTGGTCACACTCCAGGGAATCAAAACACGCATGGACCAATTGGAAATCGACGCAGAAGAAACCAGAGATGAAGAAATCATGGAAAAATTCCCCCACTTTGCAGAAAAAGAACAAGAGCATTACATTCCAGCCATTCAAGCCAATTCCGAAGGACGAACGGTGATGGCTCATGGTCGGCGCACTGTGGAACGTAGTGTCGAAGACCTCGCCAAAAAATTGTCCTCCATGCAACGTGGAGAATAAATACCCCGCACCATTTATCAAAGTGTTGATTCATCTTTTATAAACGTGTTTAACAATCACCAGGAGGAACTTCGCCTCATGAGTACCTCATCAGATGACCAGATGTTTGTTTCCCAGACCGCCAAACCCTCACCCCCTGCCACCAAAATCAATCTTGGCCTGGACGTGGGCACCATGAACCTGGTGTGCGCACGGGCCAATATGGCCGGTAAAATTGAAATCGCCAGCCTCAGAAACGTCTTTCTGACCGTGGACGACGTGAATATCGAAGGCATGGACCTTTCCAAAATCAGCCATGCGCGCATTGACGATGGGATCTTTATTCTCTCCAACGATGCTTACAATTTTGCCAATATTTTCGGTTATCGCCTCAGCCGTTCCATGCAAAAAGGCATGATCAGCCCCGAAGATATCAATTCCACAGATATCCTGGCAGTCATGATCCGGGAACTGCTGACACTCGATCCAGGCAGCAAACCAGGCAAATGTGTCTATTCGGTTCCTGGAGATCCGATCAATTCAAAATCCAATGTCTTGTACCATCAAAATATCCTAGGCAGGATCATCAGCGAAATCGGCTTTGAACCAGAACCACTCAATGAAGCCACCGCGATTATTTACGCAGAGTGCGCAGAAACGGATTTTTCCGGCATCAGCATCTCCTTTGGGGCGGGTTTGACCAATGTGGCCGTGGTTTACAAATCCATTCCGGTACTGGAGTTCGCCCTGACGCGGGGTGGAGATTGGATCGATGACAACGTGGCCCTGGCCATCGGAACCATTCCCAACCGGGTCGTGGCCATCAAGGAAAAAGATTTCTATTTGGACCGTTTTGAGGTTGGCCGCAAAAAAGAGCGCAAGGTCCGCGAAGCCTTGGGGTACTATTATAAAAATCTCATTCAATTCGTGGTCAAAAGCTGTCTCCAGGAACTGGATCGCCGCGACCTGGATTTGGGATTCCCGGATCGCATCCCGTTGATCATTTCCGGGGGCACCTCTTTGGCAGGTGGCTTTCTCGATTTCATTCGCCAGCAGGTGAATGAAAACGCCTGGCCTTTGGATCTCTCCGAGGTTCGTTACGCGGGCGATCCGTTGAGCTGTGTGGCTCAGGGATGTCTCATCAAAGCCTTGAAACAGTAATACCCTGATTCACTTGAATCAAGCACGCAAACGTCGCAAAATACTGGATGCCATGCCCACAGATCAGAGGGCATGGCACGTGCTGATGGAAAACAGTTTCCTGTTCTTCGGGTTGACACCTGATGAACGCCATCAGCTGCGTCAGCTTGCGGAATTGTTTCTGAACGAAAAAAATATCGATCCCGTGGGTGGTCTGGTCCTGGATGAAGGTAAACGTCTGCTCCTGGCAGCACAAGCCTGTTTGCCAATCCTGCATCTGGGACTGGATTACTACGACAATTGGATAACCCTGATCCTGTATCCAAAAAAATTCACTCCATGGCAAAGCGAAGTGGATCCCATTGGCGTGGTGCATGCCCCAAAACCTAGAATTGGTGAAGCCTGGCCCAATGGTCCTGTCATTCTCTCATGGAAGGATGTGGAACGAGACTTGAGTGGAGATTGGGATTATCCTATGAATGTCATCATCCATGAGTTGTGTCATCAATTGGATGTGCGTCATGGTGGATTTGACGGGATGCCCCTTTTGCATCCCCAGATGAATCCCAAACATTGGATCCGGGATTTTTCCGCTGCTTTCGCGGCATTGCGACGGGCTGATGAACGTCACCAGGAGACCTTCATTGATCCTTACGCAGGCGAAAGTCCGGCTGAATTTTTTGCTGTGGTCTGTGAGACCTTTTTCGTGGCCCCAGACCTGCTTGTGGAAGGATATCCTGAAATTTATGAACATTTATGCCATTATTTCCGCCAATCCCCTTTGGCCAGGATGCAGTATGGGAGATCGTGATTGATGATCACTTTGGAATCATGTGTTGGTGCCACCCCCTTGGTGGATTTGACCCGTTTGACCATTCCCTATCCAGGAACACGCATCCAGGTCAAATTGGAAGGAAACAATCCGGCAGGTTCAGTCAAAGACCGTCCGGCCTTAAGCATGTTCGAAGGAGCTGAAAGCCGAGGTGTCATCAAACCCGGCATGCGTATCATTGAACCAACCAGTGGCAACACCGGCATCGCCTTGGCCATGATCGCGGCACGCAAAGGCTATTCGATTACATTGGTAATGCCGGAAAATATGACTCTGGAACGCCGTTCCATTATGACCGCCTTTGGCGCGCACCTGGAATTGACTTCAGAAGCAGGCAGCATGGAAGGTGCCATTGATCGCGCCCGTGAAATGGTCCAGGCCGGTGAAGGCATCCTGTTTGATCAATTTTCCAATGCAGACAACTGGAAAGCCCATTATCGCACCACCGGCCCAGAGATATGGTCGCAGACCAACGGACAACTCACCCATTTTGTCAGTGCCATGGGCACCACAGGGACCATCATGGGGGTGTCGCGGGCCTTGAAAGACTGCAATCCAGCCATTCAGATTATTGGGGTGCAACCGGATGCGGATTCACGCATTCCAGGTATTCGACGCTGGCCAAAAGAGTACCTGCCCAAAATTTTCGAACCGCAACGGGTGGACCGCATACTGGATGTCCATCAGGAAGAGGCCAGGGAAATCACCTTGCGTTTGGCACGTGAAGAAGGAATCTTTGTGGGCCATTCTGCCGGTGGAGCCGTGGCCGTGGCCTTGCGGGTGGCAGGTGAGTTGTCACACCCTGGCGTGATCGTCGTCATTCTGCCCGACCGTGGGGATCGCTATTTGTCATCACCGTTATTTAAATAAGAGGACATGGATCTGGACGCCAAGGAGATTTTGATCTTCAAGCATTTCCTGATATTGTAGACTCTGACTGGTTTCCGAGAGTACGACATGAGCAAACGTCGTCTCATCCGTTTTGACTGGGCACTGAAACGACTACTGAGCAATGAATATTGTTTATAGTAAAAAAATCAAGACCTTGGGGGGCGGTGAACCGCCCCCCAACACCCCCCACCCTTTTTTTTTGAAAATTTTAATAAAAACGGAACTTAGGGATCCATCCCGACAAGGTTTTTTTTGTCTTTTTGCCAGAAGGCATCATGTTCTCTGTGGATGGCTTTTGACTTTTTTGGTATGTTCATTATCCTATAAACCATCTGAGGAAACGGGTCACCGCCTCCTTGGACTCCTCCATCTTTATTGAATGATTTGGCCCAAAAGAAGATCAAGGCCATAAGGAACCATTATGAACGATACCTCCAAGTTCGATACCCATCTGGTTGAATTGAAAAACTTATTAATGACCGCAACCGAATTCAACTCCGTATTCCACTTTTTTTTTGATCATCTCGGCGAAAATGTGGAATTCATGCGATCAGGCAAATTCTATAAAAATCCTGATCTGAAAAAAATCATGTTTGTGATTGGAAAAGGTATTTTCAAGGACGAAGAGATAACTGTCAGCGGATTGATGCTGAAACTCGTCCAGAAACATCTTTTTATCCATGGCGTCTGCCATATAAACGGACAACTGGTCACTCTTTTCTTCTTCCGTTCGATCAACATGGGTATGGCTGCAACGAGCGACCCGTCACGCCCTTCAAACACATTATTTATACGATTTACCACGATGATGGAAGCAAACAGGCATCTTTCACTGCAAAATGTTTCAGGACCGACAATCCATTGACAGTATCACCTGAGTTGGATGTCATCATCCTTGGAGCAGGTGCTTCTGGCCTGATGTGCGCCATGACAGCCGGAAAGCGCGGACGCCGCGTGCTGGTGCTGGATCATGCCAAACGGGCCGGAGAGAAAATTCGCGTTTCTGGCGGCGGACACTGCAATTTTACCAATCTTCATACAGCATCCCGGCATTATCTCTCAGACAACCCCGACTTTTGTCAGGCAGCCTTACGGGCCTTCACCCCTGATCATTTCATCACACTGATCAAAAAACACGGCATCCGTTATCACGAAAAAAAAGCAGGTCAGATGTTTTGTGATGGATCAGCAGAACAAATCGTCACCCTGTTGCTTGCAGAATGTCATCGACACGCTGTCCAGTTTGACCTGCCCACCACCATCCATCGGGTGACCGCCATGGACTCTGGATTTCAAGTCGAAAGCAACCGAGGATCCTGGC
Source organism: Magnetococcus sp. YQC-5 (assembly GCA_039908085.1). GTDB lineage: Bacteria > Pseudomonadota > Magnetococcia > Magnetococcales > Magnetaquicoccaceae > Magnetaquiglobus. Next base: position 8,039 of record JAMOBH010000086.1, on the reverse strand, counting down.
GTACCGCCTCGCTGGTGGTGGCATTGGGCGGACGCTCCATGCCCAAACTGGGTGCTACCGGCCTGGGTCATGACCTTGCCCGACGTTTCGGCTTGCCGATCATACCCATGCGTCCTGGATTGACACCATTGACCTTTGCTCCCGATACGCTGCAAACCTGTCAGAATCTGGCTGGCATCGCCCTGGAAGGAGTCGTCCGTTGCGGTACGACCCGCTTTGCAGACGACCTGTTGTTCACCCATCGGGGACTCAGTGGACCAGCCATTTTACAGATCTCCTCCTATTGGCTCACCGGTGCCGAAGTCCTCATTGATCTGGCCCCGAATACCGATGTCTACACCCTGCTCAAAACCACCAAAGAGACTCAACCCAAAATGGCCTTGCGCACGGCACTCTCCCGTTTGTTGCCCAAACGCCTGGCCCATCACCTGGTCACGTTGGCAGGTTACGATGGACGCCTGGCCGAAATCGCTGACAGCCGATTGCGACAGATGGCCGACACTGTCAACCAATGGCGTATCATCCCCAGCGGGACTCAAGGTTATCAACGCTCTGAAGTGACCGTTGGAGGCGTGGACACCCGCGCTCTCAATCCAAAAACAATGGCATGCAAGAATATTCCAGGACTTTATTTTATTGGCGAAGTGTTGGATGTGACCGGATGGCTTGGAGGTTTCAATTTGCAATGGGCCTGGTCCTCAGGATATGCCGCAGGCGTGTCAGCTTGATTATAAAGAGCATAAGAATGCACCAATTCATTCCATCTCCCTTATTGAAAATCTTGAGCACCCTTTTTTGCTGCATGGCATGGTTATCGCCTCATCCGGTTTGTGCCAATGAGAAAATTCTCCATGCCGATCTCCGGCATCGTCCCCCGGAAATGATCGTGGATGGTCAATTTCTGGGCGGCCCCTTGAAAGACATTCTGGAAGAGGCGGTCACACAACTGGGCTACCAGCTCCATTGGCGCGTGAAGCTCTTCCCGGAAAGCCTGGAAGCCATGAAAAATGGCAGCGTGGATCTCGTTCCACGAGTCATCCGCACCCCGGAACGTGAAGAGTTTATTCATTTTCTCGGACCGATTGGTTCACAACACAAAGACATTCTCTTTATGGTCCCCAAAGGCTTTGAAACGACCATCAAACATTATGATGATCTGCAAGGCAAAAAAGTGGGGTTGAAAAAGGATACAGCCTACTTTCCACGTTTTGACGCCGATACGACCCTGAACAAAATGACCTCGGATGGCAGTGATTACGCCTTGGCCCGTTCGCTGGTCGAAGGAAAGGTGGATACCGTTGCTGTGCTGGATCCAGCGGCCCTGGAGAGTGCCATGACCGGCCTTGGTGTTTCCGCCTATGGCTACGCCCAATACCGCCATGCCCAAATTATCGACAATTATTATGGTTTTTCCAAACACTCTGAACATGCCAATCTTGCCCCAGCCTTGAGCAAACGACTCAAAGAAATGGCCAGAGAAGGCCGCATCGAGGCCATTTATGCCAAACACAAAATCAAACCGGAACCGGTTGCCAGAGAATCCCTGTTGCATCTGACCACAACAGAAAAAGAATGGCTGGCCGCGCATCCTGGACCATTCAAAGTCGGAGGTGACGCTGCCTGGCCTCCAATCGATTTTCTGGATGAACAAGGCAAACACCAGGGCATTGCACCCGATTTTCTTAAAGTCATGGGAGAGCGTCTTGGCGTGAGCTTCGAAATGGTCACCCAAGGGGGCGTTGATGGAAAAGCAGACTTTTTACTCGCCCACACCGATCATTCCGACCAGAAACAAGCGAAACAATCGGTACTCTACACAGATCCCATTCTGTCTATTCCACAAGTTATCATCATCCGCGATGACTCCCCTTTGATCGGCAATCTGGAAGGTTTGTCAGGACAATTCACTGCTGTGATTACAGGCACCAGAATCCATCAGCATTTGCAAAAGGAATACCCGGCCATTCCTCTGGTGCCAGCCTGGGATGTGGTCGATGGCCTGGACAGGGTATCGCAAGGCAGTGTCTATGCCCTGGTCGCAGGCCTGACCGACAGCATTTACATGATTCAAAAAAACGGCTTCACCAACCTGAAGGTGGTGGCCCATACGTCCATGATCCATGAGGCCCGTTTCGTTCTTCCCAAGAACCAACCCATCCTGGCCTCGATCCTGAACAAGGCGTTGGCCTCCATGACAGATCGGGAACGCAATGCCATCAAGAATACCTGGCTGGCCATCCAGATCAAAATGGGCGTGGATGTCCGCACCATTTTGTTCTGGGCCGTACCTCTTGGAAGCGGAATCATTCTCCTGATCGCCTCGTTTCTCTTTTGGACGCGGCGTCTGGAAAAGGAGATCTTTCAACGCCGACAAATCGAAGAGCGTCTGAATCTGGCCCTGACTGGAGGTGAATTGGGATTCTGGGATGTCGATTTCAACACCGAATCCGTGATCGTCAATGAACGTTGGGCCGAAATGCTTGGGTATGCTTCGTGTGAGGTTTCGCCCATGTCGCGTCAAACCTGGATTGCAACCATCCATCCCGAAGACCGTGAACGGGTTCTGGAGGCTGGGCAGGCCTATCGGGCAGGCAAGACCACGCGCTACGACGTGGAGTATCGCGCCCTGGCCAAAGATGGCTCGACCCGCTGGCTGGTGGCCCGTGGCGCAATCATGGAACGCGACAAAAAAAATTTCCCCACCCGCATGGTGGGTACAGTCCAGGACATCACACAACGCAAGGCCATGGAAGAGGCCTTGACCGAATCCGAAGCACGCAGCCGACTCATTTTGACCTCGGTGACAGATGGCATTTTCGGCATGGATACCATAGGCCGCATTGTGTTTGTCAATCCGGCGGCTCTGGCCCTGCTGGGTTACACCGAAACCGAACTGATCAATCTTTCCTTTCACCAGACCATCCACCATACCTTTCCCAACGGCTCGCCCTACCCCATGGAACAGTGTCGCATATCCACGGCATACAACAACGACACGATCTGCAATTACACCAACGCCAGTATCTGCAATGTGGATGACGAGCTGTTTTGGCGCAAGGATGGCACAAGCTTTCAGGTGGAATACAGTGCCGTCCCCATGCGCAAGGAGGGAGTCGTGGTGGGAGCTGTGGTGGTATTCCGCGACATCACCGCCCGCATGCAGGCCCACAAAAAACTGCTCACACTCTCCAAAGCCGTGGAAAACAGCCCGGCCAGCGTGGTCATCACCAATCTGAATGGCACAATCGAATATGTCAATCCGAAATTCACTCAAATCAGCGGTTATCTGCCAGAAGAGGCCATCGGTCACAATCCACGCCTTCTCAATGCCGGCATTCAATCCGAAGAATACTATAAACACGTATGGAATACCATTCTCTCAGGTGATGTATGGCAAGGGGAGATCTTCAACAAGAAAAAAAACGGCGATATTTATCTGGAACTGGCCACCATCTCGCCCATACGGGACTCCAATGGAGACATCACCCATTTTGTGGCTGTCAAAGAGGACATTACAGAACGCAAAAAAGCCGAAGAAAAACTGCGTTTGGCCAATTTTCGCAGCGATCAGGCCCTGGATCTGGCCAAGGCCGGTTATTGGCATATTCCCCTTGATTCTGGAGATGAATATTACAATTCATCAGAACGCGCTGCCGCAGTTTTTGGCGATCCCCCACGTGAAGGGTGGCGGTATCACCTGATGAACGAATGGTTCGCCAATGTCGAGGCCGGCGACCCGGTGGCCGCACAAGCGACCTTGGCCAACTATCGTGCAGCTCTGGAGGGCACAGTTCCGAGGTATGACGCCATCTATGCTTATAAACGCCCGATGGATGGCCGCGTGGTATGGATTCACGCCATGGGACATGTGGTCCGGGATAAGGCAGGCAAGCCTACGGACATGCACGGCGTGACCATGGACATCACAGCCAGCAAGCTTGCCGAGAACGCCATCCGGCAGGCCAAGGAAATGGCCGAGGAAGCCACCCGGATGAAGTCGGAATTTCTGGCCAACATGAGCCATGAAATTCGCACGCCCATGAATGCCATTATTGGCATGTCGCATCTGGCCCTGCAAACAGACCTGACGGACAAGCAGCGCAACTATATCGAAAAAGTGGATGCCGCAGCCAAAAATTTGCTTGGTATCATCAATGACATCCTGGATTTCAGCAAAATCGAAGCAGGCAAAATGCAGTTTGAACGCATTGATTTTGCCCTGGAAGATGTCATGGAACACCTGGCCGATCTGGCGGTGATCAAGGCCAGTGAGAAACAACTGGAACTGTTGTTCAATGTTGGCTCCGATGTTCCGACCTGGTTGATCGGCGACCCGCTCCGTCTGGGGCAGGTCTTGATCAATCTGGTCAACAATGCCATCAAGTTTACCGAACGGGGGGAGATCACCCTCGGCATTCACCAGCTGGCCAAAGAGCCGGATGGGGTGCGTTTGCGTTTTGACATCACGGATACCGGTATCGGTATGACCGAGGCGCAATGCCAGAAATTGTTCCATGCCTTTTCACAGGCAGACAGTTCCACCTCCCGCAAATATGGCGGAACCGGACTTGGATTGACCATCAGCAAGCGGCTGGTGGAAATGATGGATGGTGTCATCGGTGTGGAAAGCCAACCTGGTATGGGCAGCACATTTCATTTTACCGCCAAATTCGGCGTGCAAACCAGTCAGCGTCAGATCATCATCCCACCTGAAGAGATCTTGGGCAAGCGCGTCCTGGTGGTTGATGACAATGTCAAGGCACAGGAAATCCTGCACTCGATGCTCAGAACATGGCACTTCGATGCAACCACGGTCAACGATGGCCAGTCAGCGATCCTGGAATTGGAACAGGCGCACACCATGAACCGGCCCTATGATCTGGTATTGATGGATTGGATGATGTCAGGCATGGATGGGGTGGAAACGATTCAAAAGATTCAGGATCATGCCTGGCTCACACAGCCCCCGGTCATCATTATGGTGACGGCCTACATTCGGGATGAATGGTTGCCCAGGATCCAAAATGCCGCCATTGCCGGGGTGCTGCACAAACCCGTGACGCCTTCGAGCCTGTTGGACACCATTTTGCAAGCATTTGGCAAAGAAGCTCTCATGCGCCCCCGCAAGCAACAACGCCAGACTGATCACATGGAAGCGGAACAGCATGTGCGTGGGGCGTATTTGTTGTTGGTGGAAGACAATTTGGTCAATCAGGAACTGGCATTGGAGATTCTTCATGGAGCGGGTCTGCGCATTGACATGGCCATGAATGGTGCTGAGGCTGTGGCCAAAATCCAGGAAAGGGAATACGACGGGGTGCTGATGGACTGCCAGATGCCGATCATGGACGGCTTTGAGGCGACACGACAGATTCGCCGTGATCCCCGTTTTGCCCAACTGCCCATTCTTGCCATGACAGCCAATGCCATGGCAGGAGACAAAGACAAATGTATTGAATGCGGCATGAATGATCACATCGCCAAACCATTGGATGTTGACAAACTCTTTGTCACCCTGGCCCGTTGGATCAAACCGGCTGCTCATGGTGTCGTTGCCGCAGAACATCATGCCATCCATGAGAAATCCGAGCCAGAGAAGGCCGTTCCTGACATCCCTGGCCTGGAAATCGACCGGGCTTTGCGACGCATGGGTGGCAACACCAAACTGTTACGAAAATTGTTGGCGCGCTATCATGAGGGGCAGATGGATGTCATGGTGCGCATTCAGAAAGCCCTTGAGCGCGACGATTTGGCCACAGCCACACGTGAAGTACATACGTTAAAGGGGTTGGCGGGCAACATTGGTGCATCCCTGATGGTTGAGCGTGCCAAAACAGTCGAAAGTTTATTGAAACAAGGTATTCGTGACGGCCTGGATCAGGCACTCGTTGCCATGGAACAGGAACACGCCAGTTTACTGATTCGAATTGATACGGCCATGCAGTCTCAGACGGTCACAACCCTGACACCATCTGAACAGAGTACTGAAATGGTTGACAAAGCGGTTCTTGCCGATGAATTAAACGTTTTAAAAATATTATTAATTGAATATGATTCTGCTGCTGGCAATCAAGTGGATATCATTCTCAAAAAGCTAGACACTCTAGGTCAGAGTCTGCTTGCCAGAGAACTTAAAAGCAGAGTCGATCAATACGATTACGAAATGGCACTGGACAAGATTCGAGAAATCTCACAGACTTTAAGCATCTTCATTGAATAGCATTCCATGCAAAAGGAACAAACATGAATGCCGTGACATCCATACAAACGATTCTGGTAGTAGATGATACCCCGGACAACATCACACTCCTGACCGGAGTACTCAACCGAAAATACCGCACCCGGATTGCAACCAATGGTGAAAAGGCTCTTCAGATCGCCCAGTCCGCCACACCGCCTGATCTGATTTTGCTGGATATCATGATGCCAGGAATCGATGGTTATGAAGTATGCCAGCGACTCAAAAAAGACCCGAAAACACGCAACATTCCGGTCATTTTTGTGACGGCCATGCACGAAGTGGAAGACGAAGAACGGGGTTTGTCACTGGGAGCCGTGGATTACATCACCAAGCCGATCAGCCCACCGATTGTGCTGGCACGAGTCAAGACACATCTGGCTCTGTATGACCAGACCCGCGAGTTGGAGCGTATGGTCGCCTTGCGCACAGCCGAGCTGGAAAAGACCCGACGTCAGATTATTGCCCGCCTTGGACGGGCTGCTGAATTCAAGGACAACGAAACCGGCAATCATGTTTTGCGCATGAGCCATTATTCACGCCTGATCGCACAGGCCATCGGAATGGGCGGAACGGAGCTGGATATTCTGTTCCATGCTGCGCAGATGCATGATGTCGGCAAAATCGGGATTCCCGACCAGGTATTGCTCAAGCCGGGCCAGCTCACTGCTGATGAATGGGCAATCATGCGCAAACATCCTGATATGGGGGTTGATATCATTGGAGAACACACGGATGCTCTGCTGCACATGGCCCAGATACTCGCCTTGACGCATCACGAAAAATGGGACGGCAGCGGTTATCCCAACAAACTCAAGGGTGAGGAAATTCCGTTGGCAGGCAGAATTGTCGCCATTGCCGATGTGTTTGATGCCTTGACTTCGGATCGGCCTTACAAGAAGGCATGGCCGGTCGAACATGCGGTGCGCGTCATTGAAGAAAACTCCGGAACCCATTTCGACCCTCAATTGATCAGACCTTTCAAGGATGTCTTGCCACAAATTCTTGAAATTAAAGAACACTATTCCGAAGAACACGGTTCAAGGATTGAATGATGCCCACCCAAATAAATGATGATGACAGAGGAGACAAAAATGTCTGAAACCGTCACGTTGGACGATGTTTGGAAAGCATTTCGGGAAACGGACCGCATGATGCGGGAGATGCGGGAGGAAATGCGGGAGATGCGGGAGGAGAGAGACCGCAAGATGCTGGAAATGGACGAAGAAACCAATCTCAAAATCAAACAGGTCTCCACTCAAATCGGCCAATTGGGTAGCCGTTTGGGGGAATTTGTCGAGGGATTGGTGAGACCGGCCTGCGTTGCTTTGTTCAAGGAACGTGGCTTTCCGGTGGATGAGGTGTTTTCCCGTGTCGAGAAAGTACTGAATGGTCAAAAAATGGAAATCGACCTCCTGGTGGCCGATACGGTGATCGCCATCCCTATTGAGGTCAAAAGCCGTCTCACAGTAGAGGATGTTCGCAAGCATATCAAACGGTTGGGTCGATTCAAGACCTTTTTTCCAAGATATGCCTCTTGTCAGATCTACGGTGCGGTAGCCGGCATGGTGATCGATACCGAAGCGGATCGATTTGCCATGAAACGTGGCCTCTTCGTCATCGCCCAGAAAGGAGATACCGTCAAACTGGCCAATCAACCAGATTTCGTTCCTCGAAGTTGGTAAGTATTCTTATAAATAGTGCCTGGCAGAAAAAGCCGATTTTTTTGACATCTCCCATCCTAATACATGCTCGCGGATGCAAAATTGAGACAAATCTCGTCAAAGAGAGTCAGCGAGAA
>JAMOBH010000085.1:0-17712 GCA_039908085.1 Magnetococcus sp. YQC-5 | reverse complement strand
AAACCCTGGGGGATGAATCCCCCAGGGTTTTGCTTTTGATTTTTGCCCGGAGGGCATCCTGTTCAAAGAGGTGGTATCATGGCAGAGCAAGAGAAAAGTACAAAACAGCTTGGTGAACTTCTCAAAGAGAAGGGATTGATCACCAATACCCATATTGAACTGGCACTTCAAGATCAAAAGGTGACCAGGGAACGGGTGGGAGAAATCCTGGAACGATTGGGATTTATTTCACAGTTTGATATTGCCACCACCATTGCCGATCAGGATGGACGCAAATATGTGGATGTGGACCAAAAACGCCCTTCCCCTGCCAGTTTGCGTTTGTTCAACATCAATGCCTGTTTGACCCATAAATTTCTTCCTTATTTCAATGACGACAAGGAAGCGATTGTGGTCACTTTTTCTGACGATGTGGAGGGGTTGGAAAAGTTCATTTCCCGATCCACGGGCTTGAAACCCCGCATCCGGCAGGGGGAAAAGGGGAAAATTATTAATGCTATTCAGTATTATTATTATTTTTTGGAAAACCCGGTAGAGAAACTCATCGAAAAAGAGATTCAATTGCTGTACGCGGATCGTGACGGTGTTCGTTCGTTGGATTCTTTTGTCATGCATCTTTTGCAATTGGCGGTCAAGGCGCGTGCGTCGGATATTCACATCCGGCCCATGGATCTGACCATCAGTGTGGCCTTTCGGGTGGACGGGGTGATGCGTGCCCAATTTGCCCTGCCGTTGACATTCAAACGGCTCATTTCGACCTTGAAAATGAAATCCGGCATGGACATCGCCGAACAGCGTCTGCCCCAGGATGGCAGTTTTTCGGAGACGATCCTGAACAATTCATTTGATTTTCGCGTCTCTTCAACGATTTGTCCGTATGGAGAAAATCTGGTGTTGCGTCTGCTGCCGACCAGGGGGGATTTCATGGGGATGCGGCAGTTGGGGGTGTTCGAGGAGGATATCGAGCTGTTGACTCAGATTTTCAATGAACCGTTTGGGATTGTCCTGCTGACTGGTCCGACCGGTTCAGGCAAAACCACCACCTTGTATGCAGCGGTGCGGCGTTTGAATCTGACGGAAAAGAACATCCTGACCGTGGAAAATCCCATTGAATATCGCATTCCCCTGATCCGGCAGACCCAGATCAATATCAAGGCGGGTTATACGTTTGCCAATGCCATTCGATTTTTTCTGCGCCACGACCCGGATGTGATCATGGTGGGTGAAATCCGGGACCAGGAAACGGCCCAGACTGCGGTTTCGGCTTCTGAGACGGGCCATTTGGTGTTATCGACCTTGCACACGAATACGGCCTTGGGTGCCATTCCCCGTTTGCGTTCGTTGGGGATACCCAATTTCATGTTGGCCGATTCCCTGGTGGGGGTGGTGAGTCAGCGATTGGTGCGTAAAATCTGCCCTGGATGCAAAGAAGCGTATCAACCCGATGCCGATGAACTGGCCTATTTGCAAGACCCGGAAATCACCACCTTGTGGCGCGGACGCGGTTGTGAGCATTGTCATCAGAGCGGCTATATGGGACGGACTTTGATTTATGAAATTTTGCGTTCCAATCGGGAGTTGGCAGGCATGATCGGTCGGGATGCGGATCTGGAATCCATGGAGAGATCGGTCATACAAGCGGGATTCAAGAATATTTTTCATACTGCGGTACGTAAGGTCAAACTCGGCATGACCACGGTCAGGGAAGTGATTCGCGTGTTGGGGCACTGAGGGGGTACGGAAGCATGGCCTGTTTTCACTACAAGATGATTTCCAAGGAAGGTATGATCCGTGGGGGAATTATGGATCTTCCATTTGACAGCCCGTTGTCTGCGATTGCCTATTTGGAGCAGAAAGGAGGCACGGTGATTTTTGCCCAGCCATTGCATGCGGTGGTGGGGACGATTTATCGGGCATTGGAGCGGTTTTTTGAGACCAGGGTGGAGAGTGCGGTCATGGCTGAGGCTCTCAACAATGTGGCCATCATGCTCAAGTCCGGGATTCCGGTGGTGGCCGCCATTCAGGATGCCATGGCTGACAGCGACAATCCGACTTTGTCCAAGGTGGGTCATGATTTGGTGGGACGTTTGCAAGCCGGTTCCAGTCTGTCCGATGCGGCCAGGTCCTGGAGTCGGTTTTTTCCTGACACGGTTTTGTTCATGATGCGCATAGGTGAGGAGACCGGTTCCTTGGAGCGGACCATCAAGGATGCTTCCAGACACATGATCAAGGTGGACAAGATTTATCGGGAAACCAGGAGTGCCTTGATGTATCCGGCATTGATGTTTACTGCCATTTTGAGTGCCATGGCTTTTTGGCTCTATTTTGTGGTGCCCATGATTTTGCCATTGATCAAGGCCACGGGGCATGAGTTGCCTGCCTTGACCAAAGGGATTGTCGCCATGGCGCATTTTCTGCGTCATGATGTGGAAACCATTCTGGTGGGTCTGGTGGTATTTTTTCTGTTTTCAAAGATGCTTATGCAAAAGAGTCACCCATTCAGGAGATGGGTGCATGGTATTTTTTTGATGACTCCAATTATCAACACCATCATTCACGCATCCCATTTGGCTTTTGTCACGGAGTATTTAAGCTTGTTGCTCAATGCGGGTGTGGATGTGATCAGAAGTATTGATATTCTTGGTGGGGCGTTGCGCAACGAGGTTTACAAGGAAAAAATGTTGGAAGTGCGCATGGGGTTGATCAATGGGAATGGGTTGCGGACCTCGTTTGCGGATGCCGGGATTTTTCCGCCGTTTGTCGTGCGGATGATTGGTATTGGTGAAATCAGTGGTGCGTTGTCCGTGCAGTTGGAGTTTGCCGCTGAGGAGTATGGTCGGAGGCTGGATGATATGGTGAAAACTTTGAGCAAGAGTATTGAACCTGTTGCGTTGGTTCTGGGGGGAGGGTTGTTTATCGTGTTGTTGATTGGCATGTTTATGCCATTATACAGCATGGTGGGATAAAATGGGCCGGGCCACGCGGGGCCACGGTCTTTAAAAAAAATTAATAAAAAAAAGAGGGGGGCTGGGGGATTCATCCCCCAGGGTTTTGCTTTTGACTTTGCGTCCAAAAGGTGCCATGCCATGAAACAAGGAAAACATGTTGCATTGTGTCCCCGCACCGGGGGTTTTTCCATGATTGAATTATCCATTGTTTTTATAATTATTGGTTTGATCATTTCTGCTGGAATCAGTGTTTTTGGTCCTTCCATGAGACAGGCTTTGAAAGGTAAAAATGACACGATTGTACAGGATGCGGTCAAAGCTGTGGTGGGTTATGCGGGTGCCCAGAAAAAAGTGCCTGCCGACATGGGAGGTGTGGCAAGAAGTTTTTGGGATGCACAGCAAAATACACTCAAATATGCATATTCTGACAACTTGATTTCTGAAAACAGTGTATGCGATCAAAGAACGACCCATTTAAAAGTTTCCTTTGCTTACGGAGAATCCGAGACGGTTGTTGATAATGTTGCATTTGTAGTGTGGAGCAGGGGAGGGGACGGTATGACAACGTCAGACAATCAAAACCCTTTTGATCTCCCTTCGACCAATCGGACTTACGCGCTTTCTTCTGCTGCAACGTATACTGTTCCTGTCTATTCAGAGAAGAAAGATGATTTGTCAGGTTGGGTTACTTTGTATGAACTCAAGGCAGCGGCGGGGTGTGGTCCGGCACTAAGGATTTTGAATAACCGCATCAAGGATGGTCAGGAATCACTTTATTCAGGAGACACTATTGCGGTTGATGGTGGGGTTCTTCCGTATTCCTGGTGTATAGATGATAGCGGCGGTGATTTTCCTTCAGGAGTTACGACCAATCCATCGGGTATTTATGTTGGTCCGGCAATGTGCGATACAGTCACTTTTGGGAATTACGTGACTACAGGTGAGAATGGTGTTTCAATCAGGATTGAAGGCAGGCCTTCTGTTTCGAACAGCTATCGTTTTAAACTTTTTGTCAAGGATGGTGTGGGTAATACGGCAACGAAAATCATTGCATTTCTGGTCAATGGCGGTATTTGATGTCATGATGCGCAAGCGACATTCCAACGGCGGGTTCAGCCTGATCGGATTGGCTTTGAGCATGGTGGTTCTGGGTGTGATTCTTTCCACTCTGATGCTGCTGACCCCCAACATGGAGACCGTCGTGCGGGAAAAGACGGCCACGATTCTTGCAGCCAACAGGAATGCCTTGATTGGTTATGTGGGTTCTTTTGGGAAGGTGCCGCAGTATGATCCAGCCCATGGAGGCATGGACTATGAAAGGATTGTTCCCAATTTATTGGATGGGTATCGGAATCCAACTGGATATCTCTATGATGCACGATTGACCCAGGCGGATGATCTTTGTCAGGCCACAACGACCAGTACCGTGATTTCGGTTGCGGGCAGGGGGTTGACGACGGTTGTCAATGTGGCTTTTGTCATTTGGAGCAATGGTGATAATGGGGTGGTGGATAGTGGACACAGTTCTGGTCCCAAGTCTGTTTTGACCCCTGTTACCATTGAGTTGGATGACATTCTGGTCTGGGCCACTCTTGATGAATTGAAGTCTGTCGCCTGCCAGAACGCGCTATGATTTGAACAGGATGCCCCCAAATTTTACAATTTTTTGTCCTGAAAAAGGAAAGAAACCGCTTGGTCCATGCCCTGACTGAAGGCCGTTGATTGCCCGTTTGCGTGATAGGATCCTGTTGGGAACGTTTGTCAGGCTGCTTTCGTTGGAGATTGCGAGATGCGTCGCCATATGTTTTTGCCTGCGCGTTTAGCGGCATACATTCCTTCATCGGCACGATGCAACAGTTCATCAGGTTCAAGACCATCCTCAGGGAACAGGGCCACCCCGATGCTGGCACCGAAATGAATCTCATGGTTGGCGATCATTTGTGGTGTTGACAACAGCTTGACCAACTTGTTGGCCACCAGTTCTGCATCCGCCATTTCACGAATGCCGATCATGATGACAAATTCATCGCCTCCTTGGCGCGCCACGACGTCATCATGCCGGACGGTCTTCTGCAACACCTCGGCAACCCGTATCAACAACAAATCTCCGACCTCATGGCCATACGTGTCATTGACTGGCTTGAACCCATCCAAATCAATAAACAACAGTGCCAGCTTTTTTTGATGCAACCTGGCGTTCAGGATCCTCAATTGCAGAGACTCAATAAAATGTTTCCGATTGTACAATTTGGTGAGTCCGTCATGAGTGGCTTGCCATACCACCTTTTCTTCATTTCTTTTTTGTTCCGTGATATCATTGAAGAAGGCAGCATGATAGCGTGCCGCATCTTGATCAAAAAGTAACGTAAAAATGGAAAGCCGCTGCACATAAAGAGACCCATCCTTGCGTTTGTTCCAGATTTCCCCCGCCCACTTGCCTTCTGCACGAATTCTTTTCCACATGTCTTGATAAAAATTATCATCATGTTGTTGTGATGAAAAAATATTAGGATTCTTCCAGACTACATCTTGAAAAGAATAACCAGAAATATCTGTAAACGCCGGATTGACGAAAATGATACGATTTTCCGTGTCTGTAACCAGGATGCCTTCGTTGGCATGTTGAATGATGGCGTCCGAAAGGAGCAGTTTCTTTTCAAGCTGCTCTTGGAGCCGAATGGTCCGGGCCGCGAACAGTCCCGCCGGAATGATGGCCAGGATGACAAACACGATGGATACAATGATGAATTCAATATCTTCAAAAAACTTACTGGCATTGTGCATATGGCCGAACCAGGGATCAATCCACTCTTCCAACCAGAAGCGCCATATCGCAGCCAAAACGCCTGTACAGACAATGATGAGCAGTGCGAATATTAGGGTATGAAATCGTTTCATGATTGGGAATCCTGGTTGCAACTCCATCCGGGATTGAGGCTGTTTTTCTCCTGAAAAGCCTACAACAGATGCAGCAGAACATGATGTCCCTTCGGGGCAAAAAAGTCAAAGGCAAAGGAAAGTCAAAACCATCTTATCCTCTACTCATTTGAAATCATTTCCAAACGTTCAAGTATTCCTGCCATTGATCGGTTCGATATCAAGGAAGTTTTCATGCGGCAAGATCCAGTTTCCCCTGGATGACAGCCATGGCCCCCGGTACACACCGAAAATGATGCGATAGGCATCCTGATTACACCAAATCATCCAAATCTATGCGTAAAGCGAGAGCCAGTGCCTTCATGATTCGAACCGATCCAGACTTTTTCCCTGATTCAATTTCAGAGACATATGCCGAACTGCACCCAGCGGCTTCGGCCAACTTTCGAATGGTGAAACCACGGTATTCTCTCCATACTTTGAGCTTGGTGTCTGGGCCATTGATCAGTCGATAGACCACATGGTCAGGAATCTCCTCTTCCTCGCCAGATGCGATGCGCCGTCTGATTTCCAGTGCATCTGAGATGTCAGAGTTTTCATCTATGAGCTGCTCGTACACTTCAAATGGCATGATGACCATCTTGTCGCCACTTTGGCTTATTACAGTTTGTATAGTGTTCATTTTCATCCTTTTTTATAAACTTCGCCTATTGAAGCAATCTTCTCAACAGTCACGACCAACCCGTCATCATCGAATACCACGCGCCAGCCACCAACACGCAGTCGAAAAAAATCGACGCCTTTCATGCGCACGACGTCACCAGTTCCGGTATCGGTCAATTTTTCTGACAGAAGCATAGATTCGGTTTGCTTCCTCAATGGGCATCCGTGACATGGTTTTGGCTGCTTGTCTGCTATAGGTGATCGTTTTCATGGTTAAATGATAATGGATAGCGAACACGGAAGTCAAAGCATGAATGCAAGCGTTTGACAGAAAATGACATCCCAGCATCATGTGACCTTCTGATCCTCGTTGGTGCTAATCATCCTGGCACCATGCCAGATTATGAAATTCTGCTTTCGCCAACTCTTGTCTGAACAGGCAAGAATATGCTTTGATATATACCAGCAGTAGGCATATGCACTGATATGAATCACTGTCAAAGGAGATAGCCATGAGTCCAGTCGCCAAACTGTTCACTAACGGTCGCAGTCAAGCGGTACGTTTGCCTGCCATTTATCGGTTCGATACCAAGGAAGTTTTCATTCGGCAAGATCCAGCAACGGGTGATTTGATTCTGTCACGCAAGCCGGAGACCTGGGATGGATTTTTTGCTGCCTTTAAGAATACCCATGTACCGTCCGATTTCCTTGATGAGCATGAACGCAATCAACGCCCCCAAGATCGTGATCCTTGTGATGGATGGCTTGAATGACGAGATACATGCTTGACACCAATACGGTCAGTCACCTGATCAAACAGCATCCAGCAGTGACTGAGCGTGTGGTGACAGTACCGATGGCATCTCTTTGCATTTCATCCATCACCAAAGGGGAGTTGATGTTCGGACTGGCAAAACGACCAGAGGCCAAACGACTCCGTTTGATCGTGAAAGAGTTTCTCCTGCGCGTTGATGTGCAACCTTGGGATAGTGCTGTTGCCGACTGTTATGGAATGGTGCGCGCCGATCTGGCACGTCAAGGCAAAACACTTGGACCGCTCGATTTGTTAATCGCTGCCCATGCCCTGGCGATAGGAGCCATTTTGGTGACAAATGACCAGGTGTTTGGCCAAGTTGACGGTTTATATATAGATGACTGGACAGCTTGATTGTTTGGGTATTTATCGGCTGTGTCTGATGCCAACAGTTCCGGTATCGGCCTGTTTTCTGATAGAAATATAGATTTTGGTAAGTGGAGGGCTTAGGAAGGCTTTAGATGTTAAACATACCGCTTCCCGGCACGTTTCCAGGAAGCGGTATGTTTGTTTGTATCTGTTCATTATGGGCTTTTTTGTCAACAAGCAGGAAAATGTTTTTTTCCTGCTTGTTTGACACACAAGCATGCTTAACCAGATATGGTCGGTTTGCCAACCAGAGGGACTTTGAAAGTGGCTTTCATCACTCTGCTTGGTTTTGTACCGGAAAATTCGACTTCAGCGATGCCAGACAGGGCACCATTGAATACGGATTTCACTTCGGCCATGTCATCATCGGTCATGTCTGCATCAAAGGCAAACGTGATGGTCAGTTTGGCGGGCGTGGATGCGGAGGGGGGTGAAAAAGTCGGACATGTGTCTGCCCGTTTGACTTTTCCTTGACCAATGGCATAGCCGGGTTGGTTGGGATCTTGATCCAGATCCTGGACTGCCCCCCAACACTCTGGATTGGGATCTTTGGCACCACCAATCGAACTGCCCACAGATTCATAGTGGCTGATGGCAGCCTGTATGGATGGGTTGATGAATTGTTGATACGCCTTGACCGCCTCACCCTTGCGCATGGTCGTTTTGCCTACGGCGATGGCAGAGACGATCAACCCGATGATGACCAACACAATCGCCATTTCCACAAGGGAAAAGCCTGCTTCCTGGCGTTTTGTGATGCTGGAACGAATGGCATTCATGTGTGGTGATTCCTCCTGTATATTTGAGTGTGTATAAATCAAGGATGCCCTTCGGGCAAAAAGTCAAAACCCTGGGGGATGAATCCCCCAGACCCCCTCTTTTTTTTTAATAATTTTTTTAAAAAAAAGGTGGGGGGGTTGGGGGGCGATTCACCGCCCCCCAAGGTCTTCCTCAACATTAAAAATATGTGGCATTTTTTGGTATTGCTTTTTTGAGTTTATCACAATATGATCCACAATGCAAATTTCATGATCCCAAAGACGGAGTCGTTATGAACATTTTGAATAATTTCATTTTTTTGGTAGGACGCCATCGTTATTTTCTGATACTCCTGTCTGTGGTGGTTCTGGGTGCCATGCCCGTCAGTGGCCATCTGGCGTGGCAGGCTTATCATGATCATGGCAAGGCTTTGGAACGGTTGATGGCAGCCAGACAGGCACAGGATGCCCAGAATCAACAGATGCAGAAAATTCAAGAGTATAAACAATTCGTCTCCGAGGTGCAGGCCTTTACCCAAGCCGCGCAAGACAACCGCCTGGAGGAGTCAGACTGGACCACCTACCAGGTGGATATCAAGGATCGGTTGCTCTCCAAAACAGACATGCTCACCCTGTTGAATACAGCCGCTCCAACGTCTCGTTATTATTTCAAACCCAAACGCCTGGTGATCACGTCGCTGTTTGCCAGGGACACGCTTCCCGTACCTTTTCAGAAAGCATTGAACAGCAAAGAAAAATCTGGAGGGAACCTCTTGAATGAAGCGGAAAAATCACTGCTCCCAGGCGACAAGGTACTCTTCTCCCTCTCAGGAACTTATCTGCTCTTCCCTCGCAGTTGAAGGAGGGGGTGATGTCATTATTGGCTCTGTTTTCGCTCTTTTTTGGGTATCGGTTCTCTTGACTGCTTTGTAGCTCTGAAGATGATCTGAAAAAGGACACTGATGAAAAAATCCTTGCAAGATGCGTTGATTGTGGATCTGGATGGCGCAACCTGTCTCCTGTCACAAGGGCGTGCGGACATTCTGGAAGAGATCTCTTCTGTCCCAGGAAACAAATGGGTCTTGACCGATTTTGGGGGGGCCTCGTCCAGATATATGACCGTTGAAGCACCTGCCCGCTATGCCGAAATCGTGGTCCATAAAAAACTCCAGGAAATGGGAGATGCCGGTGAATACACACGCATCTGTACCCACTGGAAACGTGCCCGTGGCAAAACCTCCACCGAGATTTTTTTTACCCCGGTCGAAGGGCGGCTTTACAGTGCTTACGAAGATCGGGCCTATGATGATGCCAATCATCATTTGGTGTTTTCCATTCACGCACTGTTGTATGCCTGTTTGCGTGAGCATTCCAGAAACCAAACGGTTCTGGTGATGTTCGAACATGATCGACATGTAGACCTCCTTTTGGGACGTTCTGGACACGTGTTGGCATCCAGTCGGGTTTCCAGCTATGCCAATATGCAGGATGCCAAGGAGAATCAAATCGATACTGTGGCTCAGGAACTCAGAACCATGCTGGTTGACATCCAGGGTCCATTGGAACGGATTGTCTACTGCAATTGGTTGATGGGGGCTGATGCGCCATCAGAGACTCAGCCCATGGCCAAAGAATCAACCCGTTTGATGGCTGCGGAATGGGCCGTGCCATTGGCCAGGGAGTTCAATGCCCAGTTCAAACCCCTGCCATCCCAGCGGTATGCCATTCATGGTCATGCGTTTGTCGTCACTTCCATCCTGGATGCCGTGCAATACCTGGGGGTTGAAGAGAGTTCTTCGCCGGTTTTGGATCGTTGGCGTTATCTGGCGCAACGCATACTGCCTGTGGCGGCGTTGGGGGCTGTTTTGATGGTGGCAGGCTTGTATATGGGGGGGCTTTGGTTGCAATGGCACTCCGCGCTGCTGCTGGAAGAGACTCGCAAACTGACCGAGACCACCGAGGCCATGCGTGTGAATCCGCTGGATCCTGCCTATCAAAAAGTGGTGGCGTTTGCCGATCATCTGGCGCATTTGAAGCGCGCACCCACTTTGCAAGGCATCCTGTCCGAAATCAGCGATGCATTGAATGGTCGGATTGTTTTTGATCAGGTGATCATCGAATATGATCATGATATCAAAATCAAGACCACCCTGAAGGGGCGTATCAAGACCGATTTCTTCCAGGCCAGCCAGCACTATGAGGCCTTTGTCAGCAGTTTGACCAGTCGTCATTTTCGTGTGGTACACAGTGAATTGTCCGCCGATATCGCAGAATTGCAATTCACTTTGAAACTGGAACGGGAACCCGTATTATGAAAGAGAAACATTTGGGTTTGATGTCGTTAGCTTTGTTGTGTTTGGCTCTCATGCTGACCACCGGGTCTGTGTTGTGGCTTGTTTGGCAACCCGTCGCGCCAACTTTCAAGGCCCTGGAGAAGATGAACACCAGAGTCAGGCCGGTTCCAAACGTGGATACCGTAGCGCGCAACACGATGCGCAGATTGCTGCCCGAACTGGAACACTTGCGCGTTCCCGAATCACCAGTGGCAGGCACCGTCAATCTGGAAATGCTGGGATATACTGAACCCAGTCATGATTGACATTTTTTTTGCACCACGGAACGCATGGAAAACATAGAAGAAAAAACAGACTTGAACATCCTTTGTTGAGGTCGTCTGTTTGATTCGGGACCGTTTTGAATGTGTTCGGGGACTTTTGCCCCTGACCCCCTCCAATCATTTGTCTCGACTTTAAGTGGGATGTCTAATTATGAATAAAATCAAGACAATAACCGGCGATATCACCCTTTTGGTCATGGATGCCATTGTCAATGCGGCCAATGCCTCGCTCATGGGAGGAGGGGGCGTGGATGGTGCCATTCATCGCGCCGGGGGGCCGGCCATTCTGGAAGAGTGTCGTCAGATCCGCCAAAACAGATATCCTGACGGTCTGCCCAGCGGGGAGGCGGTGGTGACTACCGGAGGCCATCTGCCCGCACGTCTGGTCATTCATACGGCTGGACCCATCTATCATGCCGATCCTGACCCGGAAGGCCATTTGGCCCAATGCTACCGGCGTTGTCTGGAATTGGCTCATGAACATGGAGTCAAACGTTTGGCCATACCTGGCATCAGTACCGGGGTGTACGGTTTTCCAAAAGAAGCAGCCGCCCGGATCGCCATCTCGACGATCCGGGAGTTTTTCACCACAGTACCAGACGCAGAGATGAGCGTGACTTTGGTGGCTTTTTCATCAGCAGATGAACAGATACTGCAACATCATTTGAAATGATAAAATGCGCTGTTCAGGTAGGCCACGACATCCGCCTCATCTTCTGGGAACCACTCGGACTTGAGTACCTGCTGATTGCAAAACGCCACCTGCGCTCGAACTTTTTCCAGGGAATTCATGCGTTCCTTGCGTTGATACAGGGCATTGGCATCTCCATTTCCCTTGGAGGCATGACATTCAGTTTTACAACTTTTATCGTGCAATTGTTGGCCATGCGCCACATCTGCCGCCAGCACAGGAGACGTTCCCAGCAGGGGGGCTATCAAACCAAAAACGATCAAAAGGCTTTTCTTCATTTTTATGGACTCCGTGACAACAGGTTTGAATATGAATGCACATGATACACTCTTTTCTTCCCAAGATCCAGCCGAGGTTCATCCTTCATGCGACCCGCCCACAGTTCTGGTGGTCGGGACGGGTGCGGTGGGGGGGTTCTATGGGGCGAGATTGGCCAGGGCCGGGGCGCGGGTGTCAACGGTCCATCGTTCAGATTTTGACATCGTGCATCAGCATGGAATCCATATTGACAGCATCGATGGCGATTTCCATTTTATGCCTCATCAGGTGTTGCGGCAGGTGAATGACTGTACGGTTCCGCCAGATTACCTGTTGGTAACCCTTAAAGCTCTGCCCGACATCCAGATCCCTCAGATCATTCGGCCTGCCGTTGGTCCCAAGACGGTCATCATCTTGTTGCAAAACGGCATCGACAACGAGGAACCCGTAGCCCGCGCTTTTCCGCACAATGAGATTATCAGCGCACTCGCTTTTATTTGCGTGCAACGTTCGACCCCTGGTGTCATTCGTCATCTCTGTTTTGGCCGACTGGTGATTGGTCTTTATCCCCAGGGCACCTCGGAGTCTGTGCAACGTCTGGCACAACTCTTTGCAACCGATAACGTCCCTTGTCGGGTCACAGAATCTCCTGTCACGGCCCGTTGGGCCAAATTGGTCTGGAATGCTTCTTTTAACCCCATTTCAGTTCTTTCGGGGAATGTTACAACTCAACAGATCATGGAAATACCTGAAATTGTTGATCTGATACGCAATATCATGTATGAGGTGATGAATGTTGCTGGAGCCGCCGGGTATTCCCTGCCAGATACCACCATTGAGGATAATTTGGAAGCCACACGCCAGATGCTACCCTATCATACCAGCATGTCTCTGGATTTTATGCAGGGACGTCCCTTGGAAAGTGAAGCCATTCTGGGAGCAGCCATCCGGGCTGGTGACCGGCTTGGCATTCCGACACCATGCCTGGATGGATTGTATGCGTTGTTGAAATTGCTGGATGCCCAAAGAAAACACCCCTGAAGTTTATCTTCAGTGTCTGATCCATGATACCAGGATCATGCCTTGAATCACAGCCATCATTATCAAACCATATGTTCCACACACATACAGTATTCCAAGTATTTTGGTGGTGATTTTGGATGTTTGTGCCAGTTTGTTTTCTGCACGAATCCCCAGCATGACAACGTCTCCTCATTTGTTTTTGTGTGATATTATTGCAGGACGTAGACCGTCTTGTCATGTCCGATTCATCTGGACCTGGACGGCGATGCACTCCGTAGTTTTGGATGTCTCATTTATAAGCAAAACAGAGACCAGCTTGTTGGCTTGCGATGGGATGGCCCAAAAAAGTCGTTCCCTGATCTGGAGGCCATCCTGGATTAAGTGAGGGGGTCTTGATGGTGGGGGGGTGGGTTTGGGGTCAAGCCAAAGATAATAATAAGAATGTTTATGTTTCAAGCTGTCTTGAATCCGGCAGAAAACCGAAAAACGGATGCTGCCGATATTGAATGTTTTAAAGTTATTGTAAAATTATTTTTATTGTTGCGGAATGACCCGTTGCTTGGGGCAAGCTATAGGGGATCGTTCAAGTCGGAAGTGCATGGATTCTGATACCCAGTGCCCGGATTATTTTCATTACGGTGTCAAAACGTGGTTTTGCTCCAGGAGCGAAGACTTTGTAGAGGCTTTCCCGACCCAATCCGGTGCTTTGAGAAAGCTGCGACATGCCACGCGCCTTGGCGATGTGGCCAAGAGCAGTCAGTAGTTCATCCGTGTTGCCGTCATCCATGATCTGGGAGAGGTATTCGGCAATCACTTCCTCATTGTCGAGGTAAACCGATGGATCAAAATCGGTGATGACGGGTTTCATGGATCAGCTCTCCTTGGCCAGTTTTTGAGCCAATTCGATATCCATCGTTTGGCTGGACTTGTCACCACCACACAACAGCAGGATCAAAATTGTGCCGCGATGGGTGAAATAGAGCCGGTAGCCTGGACCGACATCCAATCGCATTTCAAACACGGCACCGCCGACAGGTTTCACATCTCCCAGATTGCCACCTTGAGCCCGGACCAGTCGTCGCAGAATGGCTGCCTTGGCTTGCGAGTTGCGCAGTCCAGCGAGCCAAAGAGAAAAATTGTCTGTTTGTCGAATGGTGTACATCTCGATGACTGTATCCATATGGATACAAAAAAGCAAGATGATTTTTTGTGGATCCAGGAAACAGAAAAATGAACTTCCCATGGTATGTTGATATTCGATCCCTTTGGACGTTGTCAGGCCCCTCAAAGGGTCATTTAGAGGCATGATCTTCGGGGAAGGCGGCAAACCGTCTCCTCATGAATCTTTATGATCAATGAATCGAAAGTGAGCATGCAACCCTCATTTCTGCGGGGTAAGCTTGGGGTCAAGCCAAAGATAATAATCAGAATTTTTATGTTTCAAGCTGTCTTGAATCAAGCAGAAAACTGCAAAAGCAGGTGCTGCTGACATGCCAAATATCGATTCGGCATGATTTTACCTTGACATCACGTGGATTCTGGATGTATATCTTTGATGCATTCAAACAGAGCATCCAACCGATATAAGGATAATGTTCATGATACCTGTTGATTCATCATCCATATCCAAGCCTCGTGTCGCTTTGGTATTGCAAGGCGGGGGAGCATTGGGAGCTTATCACGTTGGTGTTTATCAGGCCATGGAAGAGGCTGGTTTGCGACCGGATTGGATTTCTGGTATTTCCATCGGGGCTTTTACCGCAGCGATCATTGCTGGTAACTATTCGCAAAATCGGCTCAAGCAATTGGAAGCATTCTGGCAGGACATCTCCTGGTCAGATGAATTTGGCAGCCAGCTTGGCGGGGATGCGCGCAAGACCTTCAATCAGATGAGTTACGTGCGAACCCTTATGTTCGGTCAACCTGATTTTTGGGTCAACCGTCCCATGAATCACATGTTTTTGCCGCGTGTTGAACCTGAAAAGGCCAGTTTTTGTGATACGGATGCCATTGGTGCCACGTTGCAGCGTCGGGTGGACTTTGACATCATCAATTCTGGATCTGTGCGTCTGAGTCTGGGCGCGACCCATATAGAAAGCGGTGAATTGAAATTTTTTGACAACACCAGACAGGTCATCGGGCCGGAGCATATCCAAGCCAGTGGTTCCCTGCCTCCAGGGTTTCCTGCTGTCCGTGCTTCCGATCCTGATTATGCTACGGATCAATATTATTGGGATGGTGGTTGTGTCGGAAATACCCCGGTGGAGGCCATCTTCAGGGAGAAGAACAAGGCGCATCGTCCTGATATTTTGATTCTGGTGGATCTTTTCAGTGCTTCCGGGCCGGTGCCCAGAAATATGGACGAAGTCAACTGGCGTATGAAGTCTCTTCAATACGCTGACCGCACAAACAATCATTTGCGTCGTTTATTGGTCAAGCATAATCTGCGCTGTCACGTCTCTGCTCCTCCCACAGGCAGGCATGTCTCATCTCCCATGGATATCATCCATCTGGTCTATCACCTGGGGGCTGAGGAGATCTCCAACAGCGATGTCGAATTTTCCCGCCCTTCCATTGCGGCCAGGCGTGCCAAAGGGTATGATGATATGTCTCATATCTTGTCTGCATCCCCATGGAAAACGCCTCAAGTGGAGCGTGTACACCCTGATGAAATTCTGCTTCACCAGGTCTCCAAGAAGAAAATTAATTGCATCCGGTATTTTTGAGATGCTTGATGGGGATGTCTTTGTTTGCCGCAAAAACTACGGCAAGCGCAACTCCCCCTCAGGCCCCAAAGGAAACATCGGTGCCCATGTGATTTCCCAAGGATGGCCGTCCAGGTCGGCAAAATAGGCGGTCCGTCCACCCCATGGGGTATCGACCGCCGGTTGCAGGCTGGTCGCCCCATGGGACAATACCAAAGCCAGTTCCCGGTCCACGTCCTCGCGGAGTCTCACATTGATTCCCAAGGTAATGCCCCCCCTGGTCGGATGGATCCCCGACAAACCAGCATCTGCCAGCAAGTTTGAGATGGGGTAGAGGGCCATGACCATGGCTCCGGTTTGAAAAAAACAGACCTGCTCGCAACTGGCTGATGAAGCCTGCCAACCCAGGCTTTCATAAAAGGCTCGCGACCTGGATAAATCCCGTACACCAAGCGTCACCAGGGAAAGGCGTTGATCCATGAAGCCTCCTGTTCAAGTTATGAATCATGCCAAGAATGGATTGTTGACTTGGTTTGTTGCAATGCGTCTCAAACTCCGCCCTTGGCTCTTGCCCCAGAACCCCAATGCTTCAAACAATCGCCACCTTGGGATGTCTGGCTTCCATATGGAGCCGTTTGATGAAAGATCCCAAAGACTCCATGTACAAAGGATCATCAATCAAAAAGGCGTCATGGCCATGCAGCGAATGAAATTGCTCGAACGTGACATTCTTGCGGTGCCAGTTGAGCAGTTTTACCAGTTCCTTGGAACGCGACGTGTCAAATCTCCAGTCCGTGTCAAAACTGATCACCAACAGTCGTGCCATCACCTTTTGCAGGCGTTTGGCCGTGGTCTCCGGGTCTGGAAATGGATCAAAGTAATCCATGGCCTTGGTGATGTATAAATAGGTGTTGGCATCAAACTTGTTGACAAACGACGATCCCTGATAATGCAGATAGCTCTCAACCGCGAAATCACGTTCGAAACCATACGAAAGTTGCTTGCGGTCTTGCAGTTGCCGACCAAATTTGCCGTGCAGACCCTTTTCCGAAAGATAGGTGATGTGGGCAATCATCCGCGCCAGGGCCAGTCCGTTGACCGGACGTGGAACCCCTTCACCATAATAATCTCCACCATTGAAATGTGGATCCACCATGATGGCCTGTCGGGCCACGGCATTAAAGGCAATGTTCTGGGCTGACAGGCGCGGCGTGGAGGCGATGATAATCGCCGCTCGCATGGCATCAGGATAATCCATAGCCCATTGCAAGGCGATCATGCCCCCCATGGAGCCGCCTGCCACAGCCAACAACTGGGGAATCTCCAGATAATCAATGAGTGCTTTTTGCAAACGGGTCATGTCGGCAATCGTGATCATGGGAAATGTCAGACCAAAGGGGCGTCCGGTTGCCGGATTGATGCTGGATGGCCCGGTGGTGCCATCACACCCGCCCAGATTGTTGCTGCAAATCACAAAATAACGGTCCGTGTCAAAGGGCTTGCCTGGACCAATATAATTGTCCCACCAACCCGCTTTGCGTTCGTCCGCTCGGTGGCGTCCGGCTGCATGGGCATTGCCGGAAAGGGCATGGCAGATCAAGACCGCATTGCTCTTGTCCGCATTGAGTTGGCCATAGGTTTCATAGGCGACCCGGACCGGGGCCAGTGTCGCCTCACAGTCCAGAGTCAGTGAGGTGGTGCCATCCGCGAAAAGATTCGCGTATTGGGTGGTGACAATACCAACGGATTGGGGAGGCGACGCAGTTGCGTTCATGGGTGTCTTGGCAAAGGAATTGAATGATAAAGTTTGGCAGCAGAACATTTCAAGGTTGCCCATTGTATGGGGTTTGGGGGCACGAAGGCAAAGGGAAACTGAGAGATCGAAGATTGTTTGTGCATGAATCCTGGCCTTATGGCTTGAAAAGCGTCCCAATATTTTCCCATCTATCGATTATTGAAAGGATATTGTTGGGGGGCTGACCGTTTTTC
>JAMOBH010000449.1:0-3539 GCA_039908085.1 Magnetococcus sp. YQC-5 | reverse complement strand
CCCCAGACCCCTCCACCCTTTTTTTTATTTTTTATTTTTTATTTTTTATTGATTAAAAAAAAGAGGGGGTTTGGGGGATTCATCCCCCAAGGTTTTGTCTTTGACTTTTGCCTGCTGCCAACTCGAACAAGCCACGGTCAACCGTCTGGACCAATCATCCTGCCACAAATCGCTGATCATGGCCACAGCAGCGGCTCCAGTTGCCAGCACAGAGGGAATGCGGGCCTGGGTTATGCCGCCAATGGCCACAATGGGCAGATGGGTCGCCTGAACAACAGTTGCCAACGCATCCAGGCCTTGCACGGGTTGGGTGTCGCTCTTGGTAGACGTATCAAAAACGGGTCCAAAACCGACATAATGAACCTGCATGGCTTCCGCAGCCCTGATTTCTGTCAGGGAGTGGGTGGAGAGACCGAGAATCCGGTCAGGTCCGAGCAGACGCCGACACAGTGCAATCGGAAGATCTTCCTGCCCCACATGCACACCATCCGCATCCAAGGCCAAAGCCAATTCCAATCGATCATTGAGGATCACTTTGACCTTTGGACAATGCCGACGCAGGGCATTCATCCATCGGGTCATGAATTCACAGGCTTGGCGTCCGTTACCCTTGCAGCGGAGTTGCACCACGGAAATCGGGAGTGTGGCCATGTGTTGGGCGATGGTGGTCGGAGAGACCCCCGCAAGAGGTTCCAAACACTGGGCATCAAGTATGGGATACAGGCCGGTGATCGGGGACAAAATCATAAGGTGGCAAAAAATTCTTCGTCGATGATGTCCGAGTCTCCCAGATTCAAAGCAACCAAACGGCGCAGATGACTGAAGCTTTCGACATCCATGTCTTGAAAAAGCACAGCAGCCCCGCGTCCGGGCTGGCTGTTGACCACCAGCCCTTTGATGGTCAAGGTGATGCTGCCCAGCGCAAGCGTGCCAGTAACCGTCATTCCTTTGGGAGGCAGGTGGTCGCAGTGAAAAAGCATCCCTTTGAGGCTGACATCATGCAGTATCCCGGCATAACTTTCTCCTGAACTGGCCTTCAGGAGCAGTTCGTTTGCATAATGCACGCGGGAAAAGGCGCGTCGATCATGGGGCATACCCGTGGATTTGGATCTTTGGCTCATGGCATTAATCCAGATTGTTTAAGACGTTAAGGGTTTGATCTCGTGACAGTCTCGCACCATATCGAGTGACAAGCAAGGCTGATGCGCGACAAGCGAGCTTGCCCGCCTGTTCCGGTGAAAATCCATGGGTCAGACCATACAGCAGGGCACCGGCGAACAAGTCTCCAGCTCCATTGGCATCAATGGCTTGTACTGGCGTGCCTGGAATCTGCCACTCTTTCCTGTCAATGGAAATGACCGCGCCATGGGCACCAAGCGTCAGACCAAAGGCTGAACATTTTTGCGACAGAATGGACTTGGCAACCTCGATATCATCGGTATCGGCGTATTTCAAGGCTTCGGCCTGATTGCAAAAAAGCAAGTCCACCCCAGGACCGATGATCTCTTCTATGCTGGCACGGAAGAATTCTATCATGCTGACGTCGGAAAAGGTCAAGGCGATTTTGATGCCGTGTTTGCGGGCGATTCTCACTGCTTCCAGGGCGGCTTGCCGGGTGGGGGCGGCGGTGACCAGATATCCTTCCACATAGAGCCATTGGGATGCGGTGAGCAGTGAAGGGGTCAGATCACTGCATGAAAAGGTTTCGGAAATGCCCAGATGGGTACACATGGTTCGTTCCGCGTCCGGGGTGATCAGAACCAGGCATTGACCGGTGGTTCCTGGTGAGGCCCGGTGATCCAGATCGTTATCCACGCCGTTGGTTTTCATGTCGCGGGCGAAAAAAAGGCCGTTTTCGTCATTGGCGATTTTGCAGGAGTGGAATGCACGGCCTCCCAACTGGGCCAGACCGATCAGGGTATTGGCTGAGGATCCCCCGCAGGAACGGTGTCGGGTGGTGGATCCGAGCAGATCCAGCAGTTGGGCGCGTCTGGATTCGTCGATCAGGGTCATGGTGCCTTTGGTCAGTTCAGCCTTGGCCAGAAAGTCGTCGGTGACTTTGACTTCTGTGTCAACTAATGCGTGGCCAATGCCGTAAACGTCGTATTGAGTCATGGGGGTTCCTTGGGTGTTGTATGGATCAATGGCGGTCCGGGGCATAGGGAATATCGCGCAGCCTGACCAGAAGTTGGGAATGGAGCGGGCCATTGCTGGCCAGCACAGAGCGTACTGAGGGATTGGCTTGGTTGAATTGGAGCAGATCGCCATTTTTATGGGTGATCCGGCCTCCGGCTTCTTGTACCAGCAAGGCACCAGCGCAGAAGTCCCATTCGTTTTTTGGGGTCAGGGTGAAGGTCATGTCAAATCGGCCAGATGCAACCAGGGCGAGTTTATAGGCAATGGAACCCATGGTGGTGATCTGCCATTCGTTTTTGAAGCCATTCCAGTCACCGCGTTGGGTTTCGGAACGGCTGGCCAGGCAGGAGGCCCCGATCAATTCCTGATTGACTGAAGTATGCATGGTGGTGCCGTTGAAAGCAGCTCCGCCACCAGCCAGAGCTGTGAATGTCTCTTTGCTGGCCGGATTGTGGATGCAGGCGGCCACGGGTTGTCCCTCTGCCACCAGGGCCACAGAAATCGCGAACTGAGGGATGCCCATGATGAACTCCTTGGTGCCGTCAATGGGATCCACGACCCAGATCCAGCGGTGTTGGAGGCGGTCAGGGTTGTCGGCGGTCTCTTCCGAGAGCCAACCGCAATGGGGGTGGCTGGCAAGCAGGCGTTGATGCAGCAGGGCATCGGCTTCCAGGTCAGCCTTGGTGAGGGGGTTGTTGTGGCTTTTTTCCCGCACTTCGGCGGTTGCAGAAACCGTTTCTCCGGGTCGGTAGTGGGTCATGATCACCTCACCGGCTTCATGGGTGGCCTGGGTCATGATGGCGAGGGTTGTCATGAGATCGTATGTTGTTGACATGGTCAAGCACCTTGATGCATGAATTAAAAAAAATATTAAAAAAAAAGAGGGGGTCTGGGGGATTCATCCTCCAGGGTTTTGACTTTACCTGAAGGAGATCCGGTTGTTTCGTGTTGGTCTGGCGTTGGTCCGGTCTTGCATAAGTTGTCATGTGAATCCATTCTACTCGATTTTCCGGGAGATGTCAGGGTGTCATGAAGGGTTTGTCATGCAGATGGTGGCGGACGTGGTCGAAACAGGCCAGAGCAACCAGCACAGAAAAACGCAACAGAGTACTTTATAGAGGTAACAAAGATGTGGCGTCAGATCAACGTGACGGTGGAGAAATCGGGGGTGTGGGTGGATTGGCGGGTATGCGCAGCTCCTGGGCGGTGGGTGTTGGCGGAACGTATTGAACCGGAATGGGCCAGAGACGCAAGAGGCCAAATGCAGCCAGAAACAGGGCACCCATTTTGATGACCATGCGCAGTTCCAGTTCCTTGAGATCACCTTTTGTGGCCAACTCCTTGAACCTGGATTCTTTCAGATGTTGGATGACGTTGGAAAGTGCTTTTGCCTGGGCTTCTGC
>JAMOBH010000448.1:0-3541 GCA_039908085.1 Magnetococcus sp. YQC-5 | reverse complement strand
GGCGAAGCCCTTGGTGGGGTCCAGGGGCGAAGCCCTTGGTGGGGTCCAGGGGCGAAGCCCTTGGTGGGGTTTGGGGCGAAGCCCCAATCAATAGATTCAACAAACCAAAATCCATACATTAATTTTAATCTCCCAAAACAGACCTTGAAAAGCATTTTTTTGAATCTGTTTTATGCAAAATCAAAGTCAAAATCAAAATCAAAATCAAAGTCAAAGTCAAAACCCTGGGGGATGAATCCCCCAGACCCCCTCTTTTTTTTTAATATTTTTTTCAATCCAAACGGGGGATTGGATCACTCCATGATCGTCAAAAACGAAACAAAACCCATTGAGGCACCATCACCTTGGGTTCATATCCATTAAAACGAGATTCAAACAAACCATCACCATCAGCATCAATAAAATAATAAGGCGGACCATGGGCCGGTATAACCTGAATCTGATAAACAGCCCCGTTGATCATGAACTCCTGCACCTGATTACCCTGAGCATCTTCATATTTACGAATCACCGTCTCCTGTCCAGGCACATTCGGATCTGCTTCCCGAAGCTCCGAAACCAACGGACCCTTGGTAGGGATTGCATTGGCATCGGCTGGATTTTCCTTGGCTGAAACCGTTTGAACTGCCATCATGCACAACAAAATGATACACCCATAAAAACCCCACCGCAAAACAGGGCCAAAGCATACCCGAATTCCGACATTATGAAAGGATCTTCTTGATTTCATGACAACTCCCCGACTCTATCTGATAGATGGCTCTGGATACATTTATCGGGCCTTCTACGGCATCAAAAACCTCGCACGCCGCGATGGATTCCCTACCAACGCCATTTTCGGCTTCATCAAGATGATTCGCAAGGTCATCCATGAACATGGACCAGAATATGTCGCTCTGATCTTCGATGCTGGCGGCAAAGTCTTTCGCCATCAACTGGATCCAAACTACAAAGCCAATCGCCACTCCATGCCGGATGACCTGCGTGTGCAACTGCCTGTCATCCGTCAACTGGCCAAAACCTTGAATCTGGCCACCTTCGAACAAACCGGATTCGAGGCCGATGACATCATCGGCACCCTCGCCCGCGCTGGAGAACAGGCTGGTCTGGAAGTGGTCATCGTCTCCGGGGACAAAGATCTGATGCAAATCGTCACACCCGGCATCTCCATTCTGGATCCAGGCAAGGATCAATGGATTCGCCCTGCCGACGTGGAAACCCACTGGGGTGTCCCGGTACACCAGGTCACCCAGGTCATGGCCTTGATGGGCGACACCTCGGACAACATCAAAGGGGTGCCCAATATTGGCATCAAGACCGCTGCCCAATTGATCCGGGAGTTCGGGGATCTGACAACGCTGCTGACCCGTCTTGACCAAATCCCTCAACCCATGCGCAGAAAAAATCTGCAAGAATCCGCCCATCTGGCCCGACTGGCCTTGCAACTGGTGACTGTCGATTGCAACGTGCCCCTGACTTGGGATCTGACCGCACTCAAACGCCGCGCTCCAGACCGGGAGGCCTTCCGCACTCTGGTGCTGGAGATGGAATTCTCGTCACTGGCCAAAGAGTTGGATCAAACCCCGCCAGACCCAATAGACGAACAACCCTATACAGACAAAACCTCCCCCCCTCCCCCCCTGAACTACCAGATCATAACCACCGAAACAGCGTGGCACTCTTTCCTGGACCAATTACGCCAACAACCCGCGTTTGCCCTGGATACCGAAACCACCGGAACCGATCCCTCACAAGCCAAACTGGTGGGATTGTCCTTTTCCTGGTCCGCAGGACGTGCCTTTTACATTCCTGTGAACCATGTCCCGGCAGCCCTCCCGGAAGGTCAAAGTCAATTGGCTCTGCAACAGGTGTTGACCGGTCTGACCCCGATTCTGGAAGACCCAACCATTCTGAAAACAGGACAAAACATCAAATTCGAATACGTCATGCTGCGCCAATACGGGGTGCGACTGGCCGGAATGGCCCGCGACAGCATGTTGTTTTCCAACCTGCTGTACGGCGGTTCACGACGTCACAACCTGGATGCCATTGCCCTGGCAGAACTGGGACGCACAACCACCACCTTCAAAGATGTGGCCGGAATTGGCAAAAAACAGGTCACATTCGATCAGGTGCCTCTCCAGGAGGCCGGTCCCTATGCCTGCGAAGACGCCGAAATCGCCTGGCTGGCCGCAGAAAAAATGGCCCCTGCCCTGGAAACCATGCCCTCGGTTTTAAAGTTGTATCATCAAGTGGAAGCCCCGTTGATCCCGGTGTTGGGAGAAATGGAACTGGCCGGTGCTTTGGTGGACCGATCAGCCATGCGCCAAATCTCCGAGAAACTGCATCAAAGCCTGACACAATTGACCCAAGAGATCCATACCATGGCCGGTGAGGTGTTCAACATCAATTCCACACAGCAATTGGGGGTGATCCTGTTCGAAAAGTTGGGCATCAAAGGGGGAAAACGCACCAAAACCGGCTACTCGACCGATGTGGAAGTCCTGACCAGACTGGCAGACCAGGGGCATGACCTGCCAGAAAAAATCCTGGAATACCGCACCTTGACCAAATTGCAGTCCACCTATGCCGAAGGACTCATCGAACGCATGCATCCCACCACAGGACGGATTCACACCCGTTACAATCAGGCCGCAACCCTGACCGGACGACTCTCCTCCTCTGAACCGAATTTGCAAAACATCCCGGTACGCCGTCCCGAAGGGCAAGCCATACGATCAGCCTTCATCGCCCCGCCCGGTCATCTCCTGCTCTCGGCAGATTACAGTCAGATCGAATTGCGTCTGTTGGCCCATCTTGGCCAAGTCCCACGTTTGCAATCCGCATTCGCCCAAGGGTTGGATATCCACGCCGCCACGGCAGCCGAACTCTTCGGCATGGATCTGGCAGCCCCAGACCCCACATTGCGACGTTTGGCCAAAACCATCAATTTCGGCCTGATCTATGGCATGAGTCCCTATGGCCTGGCCAAACGACTTGGCATCTCGCCAGGGGAAGCCAACTCTTACATGAAACTCTATTTTCAACGTTATCAAGGTGTGCAGGCTTTCATGGACCAGACCATCCGTTTTGCCCGCGAACATGGTTACGTGGAAACACTGGGGGGACGACGTTGTTTTATCAATGAAATCGCTCATACCAATCGCACCCTGCGGGAACTGGCCGAACGGACGGCCATCAACGCACCCCTGCAAGGCTCGGCAGCAGATTTGATCAAAATGGCCATGATCCGTCTGCACCATGCCTTGATTGCGCATCGATTCCGCAGCCGCATGATCCTGCAAGTGCATGACGAACTGGTTCTGGAAGTCCCGGAAGAGGAATGGCCCACTGTGCAAACGGTCGTGCGTGAGGCCATGGAACAGGCCATGACCCTCTCCGTGCCTTTGCGGGTGGATATGGGAATCGGCAAAAACTGGGCAGAGGCGCATTGATGGTGATCCGGGAGAAGCTGAATGCACTTCTGGCAAAAAAAAGCAAAACCCTGGGGGATGAATCCCCCAGACCCCCTCTTTTTTTT
>JAMOBH010000447.1:0-3543 GCA_039908085.1 Magnetococcus sp. YQC-5 | reverse complement strand
TGCCTGTGAAAGACTGAAATGGTAGCTTTTCACGAAGCCCATATGTTGAATTGTATGTGGGTAAATCGGGTGTTTGATTTGTTGGTTAGCGAACATCAATCAAATTTTTTGAAGTCGGCAAACGAGTGGGGGCTACATTAAATTTTTTGCCATCAGTGTCTCATTTCCATTGAC
The DNA here is from genome assembly GCA_039908085.1 of Magnetococcus sp. YQC-5. GTDB lineage: Bacteria > Pseudomonadota > Magnetococcia > Magnetococcales > Magnetaquicoccaceae > Magnetaquiglobus. The sequence goes on along the minus strand of JAMOBH010000447.1, from coordinate 3,369 downwards.
ACATTCCGCCTGCTATCAGCCATCAACAGCCTCGAAACACCTATTGAAGCGATGCGCCAAGTGGTGGAAGAGATGCATGCACTGAAGATCACCTCGGACAATTACTGTCTTGAAATGGCTGTCATTATCCGCGAGACTGCCCATGCCTTGCATCGTGGATACGCCAAATTGGCGACCAACCCAGGCATGGCTGAGCCAGACGCCCAGATGGGCTTGCTGTGTTTGCCTCATGTGGATGAGGTCTACCGTAAGGCATTGAACAAGCTGTACATCATTGAAGATGATGTGAAACAGTTGCAATCCAAAGAGGCGGATGCCCAGATCAATGCTTTTATTCACATTGTGGACATTCTCAAACGACATGATGAATATCAATATCTCAGAGATATTGCAGACCACATAAGCAAAGCAGCTTCTGTTCTTCACGGCATTGTTATCCAAATCGGATAATTGCGCCTGAATGGTTGTGCATTGGGCCAAGCCCCTGGGCCAGCACTTGGCACAGGGGCGATGTTCATCCAATTTTAACATTATTTTCATCATTTCTTAACCATTTCATTATCTCCTGCTAATGGCAGGTCGTTACCTTGACGTTCCTTGCAACGTCGAGTGACCTGACTATTCACTGGAGAACTTCAGCATGACCCACCCTTCCAATACGTTTCCCGTCAATCGAATGCCTCCGATTGTTACCCAACTTCTGCCATACAGTTCTGGTTTTTATGGTCTGATCATGGATCAATGCACCCACACCAGGGAAATGATTATTCTATTGGAAACATTTGTGCAAACTGGTGAACCTGCCTTGGTCGAGCAGATGCAAGAGCTGGAAACCAGAGGCGAGGAATTGCGCGTGCGCAACCTGGACTCTTTGAATCCTTCCGTGGTTTGTGCTGCTGATCGTGAGGATTTTCTGCGCGCATGCCATGCAGTGGATGAATTACAGGGTTATCTCTGCGACATTGTCGTGGAAATGGACCATTTGGGGATCAAAGCCGACTGGCACATGTTGGAGATGACCGTCCAATTGCGGCATGCTGTAGATCTCATGTGTGTGGGATTTCAAAAACTCACCACTTGTCCTATCGAGGCCACCCATGAAGCCGAGTTGATTTTTAATCTGCGCAAGTCGATTGAAAAAAGCTTTCGTGCCGGATTGGTGCATCTGGTGAGCATGAACGAACCCAATCAGGCTGATTTGCATAGCTCGACAGGCATCCATCAACTTTTCAACCTGTTCAAACGTCGGGAAATTTATCAACTGTTCCGTGAGGCGAGCCTGAAGGTTGGCAGTAGTGGCAAGGTATTACATGAAATTGCACTTCAATTCAAATGATCCGGCCTGCCACTCAAGCAGGGAGCAGAAGAAAAAACAGGACCGATCATCCATTTCTTCTTTTTTTTCCGTGCTTTCCGTGCTTTCCGTGTTTTCCATGGTCCATCATTTTTCTTGACGTCGGGCTGAAAAAGTGACATTTATGACCGGGCAGAGTCTATTTCCAGGCAAAGAAAAGGGGGATACATTTCGGTAAGGTTTTGCTTTTGATTGTTCCCCAAATGGCACCCTGTTTTTTGTTACAAAATTAACTTAAATTATGCTGATTGAATAAATGACCACGCTTGATGAATCAGAAACGGATGCGTTCAAGGAACTGTTCAATCTCAGTTTCAGCAAAGCCGCTGCGACATTAAGTGAGATGGTGGATGCGGAAGTCACGTTGTCGCTTCCCTGTTTGTCCATGCTGCCCAGACCAGCGGTTGCGGAACATATACATTCCTTGTATGGAACCTCAATCGGTTTGGTTGGGATGCGGTTTCAGTTTGAATTTTCACCTGATAACAGCATTCATGGGATGGCTGTTTTGATGATTCGAGCTTCTGATATCGGTCATTTGTTGGATGCCTTGTATGGCAGTCATATTCCTGATGAAAAGGTGGCCGAGTTGGAGGAAGAAGCCTTGCAACTGGCGGGTGCTGTTCTTCTTTATACCTGTACCAGTTCTTTGAGTGCCTTGTTCGCTTCGGAAATTGTCGCTGAAAAACCCAATTTTTTCAAAGGGGATCCTGCGGGTCTGAATGAGTATCTGGTTTGCTCAGACTGGCCTGAAAAATCAAGCGCAACAGCATCGAATGAGCAGCATGACCTTTTGATGTTGCGAGTTGATTTTTCTCTGCTGGGCAAAGAGGTTTACGGTTCTTTGTTGACATGGATGGATGGAGAGGGGCTGCCCAGTCTGAAAGTCGAAATTGATCACTTTATTGCCGCACACATGGTCTGAGGTAGCGCATCATGCAGACTGTCAGGCTGGATCCGGGTGAATTGTTTATCAGCACGCAACCAACGGAAGTGCAGACGGTGTTGGGATCTTGTGTATCGGTTTCATTATATCATCCTCGACTCAAACAGGGATCCATATGTCATGGCAGGAAACCAAGCCGTGGGTGTGTGCATACGGCTTGCGGATTGAAAATATGTCGGGAGTTGGGTGATTATGTAGCTTGTTCCCTGGAATTCATGCTGGCCTATTTTGACATGAAGGGGGTTCAACGACAGGAATTGGAAGTCAAACTGTTCGGTGGAGCCATGATGTTTACCAATCAGCCAGTAAGCGCAGATCATTCTTTATGGAATATGGGAAAGCGAAATATTGATACGGCCATGGACTTCATTCGGAACAAACGGCTGCATTTGATGGCATCGGATATTGGCGGTCCCTGGGCGCGCCAATTGGTTTTCAATACTGAAACAGGTGAAGTCCGATTGAAACGGGTCCGTTATACGGCCCAGGAGTTGGATGATCTGCAGAGGATTTGACCGCTTGCATGATCATTGGCTGATCGCTTCAATGGCTTTCACGACTGTGTCGTTGGTCTGACCAGAAGGCAGTGCCACCCCGGTATCAAGGGTGAAGGCCCCATTCAATTTCCGCAGAATCAACAGTCCATCTGTTGCATCCACCGAGCCGCTATCCACCTTCGAATGGCGAACTTAAATTTTCCAGACGCAAGTTGGCTCCGGTATTCTCAAGAGTTGTTGTCCAGCGTCACAGAAATGGATATACTGTCCCCAGATTTACAAGAAATGGATATACTGTCCCCAGATTTCCAGATAAAGAAATGGATATACTGTCCCCAGATTTCCAGATAGAAATGGATATACTGTCCCCAGATTTCCAGATTTTGTCCAGATTTACATGTATACTGTCCCCAGATTTACATGCAGATTTACATGTATACTGTCCCCAGATTTACATGTCCCCATATTTAGTGCCTGGCAGAAAAAGCCGATTTTTTTGACATCTCCCATCCTAATACATGCTCGCGGATGCAAAATTGAGACAAATCTCGTCAAAGAGAGTCAGCGAGAAC
>JAMOBH010000446.1:0-3548 GCA_039908085.1 Magnetococcus sp. YQC-5 | reverse complement strand
TTTCAAGTTCGATGGTTCGCGCCATCCTGGAAGGCCATAAAACGCAATTGCGGAGAGTTATAAAAGATCAGCCGTCTGATTATATGGTTTTACGCGCAAATGGTTATAGACCAGCATGGGAAGGGAAGCTTGTTACTGATCCTGCATTGCGTCCAAAAGGTGAATGGTATGGTCACGGAGCAAAATGTCCATTTGGACAGCCAGGAGACCTGCTTTGGGTGCGTGAAGCGTTCCGTATATCTACTTCCAATGATTGTGAGCATCTTCAGGATTGCGGATGCAAAATAGGTTCCCCTATCTATCGTGCAGATGTTGACGACGAATCAAAATGGCGTTCACCAATCCACATGACACGCGAAATGAGCCGCATCACCTTACAAATCACCAGAGTGCGGGTTGAGCGATTACAGGCTATCAGTGAAGCTGATGCAGAAGCAGAAGGTTTGGAATCCTACTCAGAAGCTTCCTATGGGAATGCCGATTATACAGACTATTGGCGCAATTATATGCCTGCCAAACAGGAACGAGAATTCCCCTGGTTTGCTGGCGATCCTGTCAAGTCTTACAGGTCGCTTTGGGATAGCAAAAACGCCAAACGTGGTCACGGGTGGGAAACCAACCCGTGGGTGTGGGTGATCGAGTTCAAGATGGTTGATAATAAGGACGCAAAACAATGAACCTCATGACTACCAATGAAGCCGCTGAATTTTTGCGCATCAGCCCCAAGACGATGGTACAGTGGCGTTCAAAAAAGTTTGGTCCAAAATACGTCAAAAATGGTAGCAGCGTCATCTATACCCAACAGGCACTGGAGGAGTGGATCACATCCAGGACTGTGGACCCCAACGTCAAGCCGGAACCGCAACTTGTCAAATCACGTAAGCCGAGCATGGCTGCCAAGTTGCTGGAGACTCTCAACCTGCCGAGGGTTCCACGAGGCCGGGCGCGTCGTACTACCGTTTCCCCTACTACCGTTTCCCCATCATAGCATCGGTGGCTTTCTCCATGGCCGCCCGCACCGGATCCAGGTTGAGCCTTGCGTAAATCGCCGTCGCCTGTTGGGATGCATGCCCCAGACTTTTGCCGATGATCGGCAGGGATGCCCCGGTGATCGCCTGCCAGGATCCCATGGTGCGCCGCAGGTCGTGGATGCGGGCATCCTCAATACCAGCCCGCATCAACACCCGTTCCCACGCCTTGCGTGGTTCAACCAAGTGGCCGGTAGCAGATCGATGTGATGGGAATACCCACTCGCTGTCATGTGACAACCCGGTCAGGATTTCTATGGCCATTGGGGTTAAAGGCACAAGTGCCACGTTCTTTGACTTTTCTGGCTGTGGGATTTTCCACACTTGTCGTTCAAAGTCGATATCGTCCCAACGCATGGATTGGACGTTAGCGCGTCTGGCACCTGTCAAAATCGCCAACAGGAAAAAAGAGCGCAAAATTTCTTTCTCTTCAACCAATGCCTCTAGGAATCGTTGTATCTCCTCTCCAGAAAGAAAACGGTCGCGGCTTTGCTCCTTGAAATGCCGGATTCCTGACGCAGGGTTGGCCCCATCCCAAAGGCCATATTCATTGGCAACATTAAAGACTTTTGATATAAGAGCTAAAGAACGGTTTGCGTGTACTTGCTGATTTTTTCCAATAGTGGAATGTATGCGAGCGACGTCATTGCGAGTAATTGAAGACAATTTTTTTTCGTGCAATGGAATAAGATGGATACGAAAAATACTCTCATCGTTTCTCCATGATTTTTTTCTGACTTTTGACCACCTTTCCATGTAAATTTCAAAAAGTTCCGCAAAAGTCATCTCAGCCTTCATTTCACGGCGTTGTTCTGCCGGATTTTCCCCATCCGCGATAGCCGCATTTAATCGGGTAGCATGACGCCTTGCCTCATCGATGGAAAGTTCCGGCCATCTCCCAATAGTGACTCTCTCTGGTCCCCCTCCTTGAGTGCGTCCATACCAGGAAAAGGTTTTGATTCCTGTTGGAGTGACACGGATTTGCAGGTTTGGAGTTCTGGTATCATGCCAAGTGTCCCGTCCGGTTATCGGAACGGGAAGCCCGTTCAAACTGGCAGATGTGAAGACTATTTTTCCACCCCCCATGCTTTGATCCTCCCGTTTTGTAACCCCAGACAGACCCACAGATTCGGTTTTCTGGGGTTACGCCGGGGTTACACATTGCCATAATTTGGGGGGATTTTGCCCTATTTTGCGGGATAAGGCAAGACGAAAATATTGAAAATTTTCAAATAAATGATTGATTTTTAATGGAAGAAATCAAGACTTTTAATCTGCGGGTCACAGGTTCGACTCCTGTACGTCTCACCAATAAAATCAAATAGTTACGGCCACTCGCAAGGTGGCCGTTTTTGTTCCAGCAATCAAATAGCAATCAGTTGGAAAAAATGGGTGTCGAAGCTCAAATTCCTGGCATGCCAGGGTTTTGCTTTGGAATCCAGCCAGGGAATCCCCATCCCTGCCTTGCGTCATTCGATGAGTAAACCAATCAACGCACATTCTCCAGTACCACGCAAACCATTGAAAATAATATAAAATTTGATGATATTTTTTTGCGTACCTGTTTGCATTCTTGCCAGCCAGAAAGGAACTTTTCCTGGCAGGGGATGAAGCCAGGCAGGCTCACATTCTTTGTCCTGGTGGGGATGCCGTTCACGGCCAAGCTCTCCACACCAGAAAGGAATCCAGGGTGGTGCCATGGTATTTCTTCCTGGTGGGGAAAAAAGCTGGCCTGCACTCTGCGCGAGTCACACCCCAGGTCACACCCCGTCACCTTCTCCCTGGAAGGCACAAAAAAAAGGCCAGGATCTTTTCCTGGCCTTCATTGGATTCACTATCCTGGGGTGGGAGAATGTTATGCCTCCTCAATCACGTCACCGAATCCAGCCTCTACTTCCTGGGTGGTCAGATTTTGCTCGGCCCATGCCAACGCATCTTCTCGACTCAAAGGTGTGATGCCGCTTCCTCCAGATCTTCCACCGTCTGAATGATGGGTGGCCCATTGCGTCATTGCTCCACCCTTACCGGCCAGAAAACAGGTTTTGCTTTTTTGCGTCCGGTACAGACCCGCCTCCCAGAAAGAAAAATCCCCCGGCCCATTGCCGCCTCTGGCCTCGTCGATCAGATCCGCTTTGTCCGTGTCGTACCGCTTTCCGTTGATGATTGTTTTCATTGGCTTGTGTCTCCTGTTCAGGGAATAATGGACCGGGTGTTGAACACCGACACAAGACGGCGAGTTGATTTCCCTTGGAAGGGTATTGTATTCACTCACACCCGGCCATGATGCAAGGCACGCAGGGATGCGTACCAGATTCAAGGCACAAAAATACCGCTTTGTCTGTCGGGTGCGGTGTCCGCTTGTGTATGGGGTGTTCAGCCCCGTTACACATCATCCTGGATCAAACGATTGTAATCTGTCAAGGGAAATCATTGGACATCCTCGGAGGTTCTCGGATAGAGTAGCATACAGGGAGCAATCCACCAGCCAGGAGATGAACCATGACCAGCCTTGCATTTGAT
>JAMOBH010000445.1:0-3552 GCA_039908085.1 Magnetococcus sp. YQC-5 | reverse complement strand
GGCACGGGCCAAAATCCGCGTTCTGAAGACGGAAAACGGCCATTGGAAACCACCATTCCACCCGTTTAATGATCTCTTCCAGCGGGCAGACGCCTTCTGGAAGAGCCAAAACCGGCTGGTATGCCCGTGCCTCTCGACCATCAGAGCCGTAGTCGACCTGAAAATTCCATATATAAAGTGCCCGCAGGCTGATCGTCCATCCCAGCGTTCAGTCCAACCAGGTTTTTGCGTCGGCAAGCAACGCAAAAAGCCTTAATTCGTTTAGGTTTTTGCGTCGGCAAGCAACGCAAAAAGCCTTAATTCGTTTAAAAAAGACTTGGGGGACTCTGAAAGGCATCTGGATTCCCCAGGACATCAGAGATCAAGTGACTGATTATGTGGCATATTGGTCGGGACGGACAGGATTGTCGGCGGTGACATTGTACGGATGGATGGAGTTGCCGGAGAGCACGTTTTACGCATGGCGGAAGCGGTATGGACACGCCAACAAACATAACGGTCTGATTCCCAGAGAGTTTTGGCTGGAGGAGTGGGAACGGGATGCGATTATCGCATTTGATGGTCAGTACCCGATGGATGGGTACCGGCGTATCGCGTTCATGATGGTTGACGCGGACATTGTGGCCGTCAGTCCATCCAGTGTTTATCGGGTTCTTAAGAAGGCTGGACTGATTGGTCACCGCAACATCGAACCGAGCAAGAAGGGAACCGGTTTTGTGCAACCTCTTCAACCACATGATCATTGGCACACGGATGTTTCGTACATCAACATACATGGAACGTTCTATTACCTGTGTGGTATCCTGGACGGATGTAGCCGGTACATGGTGCATTGGGAAATTCGTGAGGCCATGACCGAGCAGGATATTGAGGTGATTCTTCAACGAGCGCACGAAAAATTTCCTGATAAAAGTCCGCGGATTATCTCGGACAATGGTCCACAGTTCGTTGCCAGGGATTTCAAGGAGTTCATTCGATTGTCGGGGATGACCCACGTCCGAACGTCACCATACTATCCGCAGAGTAACGGGAAAATCGAACGGTGGCACAAGACAATCAAGTCAGAGTGTATCCGCCCAGAAACTCCTCTGACTTTGGATGATGCCCAACGGGTGGTGGAGCGGTATGTTGAGCATTACAATACCGTTCGCCTGCATTCGGCCATCGGATACGTGGCACCGGCGGACCGCCTTGCGGGCAGGCACGAGGAGATCCAAATGGCCAGGAGCCATAAATTGGAAGAAGTACGCGCCAGGAGGATACAGAACAGGCACGCGGCCAGGAACAAGGCACCGCACCAGTCCTATGAGGGGAACACGGTGCCACTGGAGATTCCTGTGGAAACAGGCTAACCTGTCTCTTGTCCTGACGGGGGATAGGGCAATGCGGGGACGCAACCCGAGCACCGATCAGGGGCCGAAGCAGGGATTGGACGGTCGGAAAGCCGTCCAGTTCTGCCTCACACTCCTGCTTTGGCCAGGAAAGCGGAAAATCCCAGGGGTGCGGGGACAGAGTCCCCGAAATGGTGGAGGATGTTTATAGCTAACGGAAACTATCGAAAACTCCATGTCACGCTGAACCAACACACTGCCGGTAGTCTTTACGTTCTGGTGTATTGCCGTCTGGTGCCAAGTCTGGACCATAGAGATGCTGGTAACCGATGCTGCCCAGCCAACCGAGGGTTTCTTGTTCCAATTGGTCTTCGGTCATGATACCTCGGCCTCCGGCAGACGTAGTTGGCCTGAAATCAGACGGGGGAGCAGGGTGTCACGGAGATTGGCGAGGGTTTGGGCTTGTTCTATGTTTTGGAAAGTCGCTTGATACACGGGGTGAATAACTGTTGAAAACAAATCAAGAAGACTATCTGGCGGCACAATACCCTGCTGGTTCCCTAAATCTTTCTGTGTCAACAATGGTTGTGTAGAGCCTCTATTAAGCACATGGATATCAATACCCTTAACCCAGTTAAAACAAAAATAAAAATCTTTGCTTCTTGTTGGTGAAATTACCAGTACGTTGTCCGATGCCCAGAATGGAGGTTGAGCAATATGAATTTTTCCTAGTGTTCCTACACGGCCTGTTACAATTTTTTGGACATCAAACAATGATGTATTAGTGTAACCCATAATTCCCGCACCACCATACAGAGGAATTTTTGCAATAATAGTTTCTGTGTCGCTCCGTTCAAGAGGACGTTTGCCACTTGAAATATTGCAGAGTTGGTTTAATGATTTAACCTTCCATCCTTTCGGCACCAACCCCAGTTCCGACGATTCAAAGCTATCAGGAAAGAGCGCGGCTGTGGCTTCGTCCATCCCTTCGGGGGCAAGACCTTGTTGTTTGGCATGCACAGGGTCAAAATCGACAAACCAGGATTTGAACAGTGCCTGGGCGATGGCTTCTAGTGTGGCGTTGGTTTCGCGTAGGAGGGTGATGCGGTCGTCAAGACTACTAAGAATATTTGCAATACAGTCTTGTTTTCTTTTATCCTCTGGAATGGTTAGCCTTAACTGCTCAAGTGAACCCATAACAATCCGGGCCTGTGCGGATCCTGTTCTTAGTTGATGAGTATCATATGCCTTCAGAGCCCAATATAGGAATTTTTTTGAAACCTTACTTTCGTTCGGTGAGACAACAATCGAAAGGTTTGTAATTGAACATTTTGGTGGAGACATCTTTACATCACCTGTTCCACCCTCTCCCCGACAGACGATTATAATCTGTTGTTCATCAAACTGATAAGATGGCAAGTAACCGACAACACCATAACCACTGAATACTGGAAAACCAGATTCTGCAAGCTGATATTTTGCCAGAAATTTACCATACTTGAATCTTGCCAATTCAGAAAGCCGATAGATTTTCCAGCCATCACCCATTCCAACATCCTGATCATTACCACATCTCTTCACTACCACTTTATCCTCTTCAATAATCTTCCTGAATGACACACTAGTAGTTGCCCAGTCAACTACATCCACCTTCCAAGGAAGATTTGATTCGGAAAAATCGTCTTTAATCTGGGAAAGCAATTTAAATCCAAGAGCAGTATCTCCACAGATACACAGGTCAAGGTCTGAATTGTCTCTGGCCGTCCACTTGGCGCGTGAACCAAACGCCCACACTTCACGGTCTGGTACATGATGGCATAAAATTCCACGCACGATTTGCATGTGGTTTGGTGAGATATCAAGCAACATTTTTCAGCCTGATTAAGAGGTCTCGAACATCCGGCAGAAACTCACTGATATGCTCAAACACGTCATTTGCTACATCTTCATCGTAAACATGAGATGTGTCATTCCGTGAATCATAATGATCCAACCAACATTCCGTGTCAATGATAAGTTTATAGGTGGCTGCTTCACGGAACAAATCTTTCTTCGTACGCAACAAATCTATTTGAAGACTAAAACGCTCTTTCAAAACCCTCTGTAACAGTTTCCATGATAAATCCATTGCCACTTCAAAACGCTGAATGACACCATCACGGCAGCTCAGTAAATCTGGATGTTGTTCGTACTCAAGCAATCCTTTTTCAATAGCTTCAAC
>JAMOBH010000444.1:0-3580 GCA_039908085.1 Magnetococcus sp. YQC-5 | reverse complement strand
AACCCCCCACCCTTTTTTTTTAATATTTTTTTTAATATTAAAAAAAAAGAGGGGGTCTGGGGGATTCATCCCCCAGGGTTTTGCCTTTGATTTTGTTTTATGTTCAACTATTAATGATTTCCCCACCATGAAGGCCGCAGACGATGCCTCCACCACTCGCTGACGCCAACGCCCGCCAAGCGGCATTGGATCCAAGTCGTTCATTTATTGTTCAGGCTCCGGCTGGTTCAGGCAAGACCGGACTCTTGACCCAACGGTTTTTGCGTCTGCTCGCCTTGTCAGACCATCCTGAAGAAGTCATTGCGGTCACTTATACCCGCAAAGCAGCCTCGGAAATGCGGACTCGAATTCTTGATGGCATTCTACTGGCTGCGGGTCCAGCTCCCGAAGAGCCTCACACGCGTTTGACCTGGGTTTTGGGACGGGAAGCCCTGGTGCGGGATCAACAACTGGGTTGGCACTTGACCGAGCATCCAGGACGATTACGAATACTCACTATCGACGCACTTTGTGCCAGTCTGGTCCGACAGGCTCCGGCGTTGTCCGGGTTTGGTGGACGTCCTGCCGTGGCTGAGGAACCGTCCATCCAATACCGACGCGCTGCCCGTGCCACCTTGCGCCTGGCAGATGGCGACTCCAGATGGGCACCCATGGTGACTGCCTTGCTGGATCACCAGGACAACAACTGGAGCACTGCTGAAACTCTGTTGACTGGCATGTTGGCCCGTCGCGATCAGTGGTTGCGTCGCATCATGGGGGGCGAACCCCTTTCACGCGACTCCATGGAGGCGATCCTGCAAGCCATTCTGGAGCATGGTCTGGCACAGGTCGCAGCTGCCATCCCGCCACTCTTGCGCAAAGAAATGATGGATCTGGCCCGGTTCGCATCCTTGACGGTGATGGAAAAAAATCCCGATTCCAAACTGGGGGAGTGGCGGGAACAACAGGAATTTCCCACCAGTCAGTTTGAGAATGCCTCTCTCTGGTTCGGTCTGGGGGAATTGCTGTTGACCGGGGGGGGAACCTGGCGCAAACAATTCAATATCCTGAATGGATTTCCCCCACCCACGGCAGCCCGTTCACCACAGGAAGGCAAGCTGTTCAAAGAGATGAAAGCACGGGCCATCCACCTGACCCAGACGAGCCTGATGCATTGTGAATCCTTGCGTCAGGCACTGTTGGAAATCCGTCAACTGCCACCTCCACACTATAGCGACCAGCAGTGGAAAATGCTGGAAATCCTGCTGGAATTGTTGCCCATGGCAGCCGGTCAATTGAAACTGATTTTTGCCCAAACCGACGAGACCGATTTTGTGGAGGCTGCCATGGGTGCGGCCCTGGCTTTGGGAGACCCGGAAGAACCTTCTGATTTGGCGTTACGTCTGGATTATCGCATTCGTCACATATTGGTGGATGAGTTTCAGGATGCCTCCCACGGTCAGTTTGATCTTCTGCGACGTTTGACCGCTGGTTGGACCGGCGATGATGGCCGTACCCTGTTTGTGGTGGGCGACCCCATGCAATCGATTTATCGTTTTCGGGAGGCGGATGTGGGGTTGTTTCTCAAGGCGCGGCGTGAAGGAATCGGGGCGATTGCCTTGGTGCCGTTATCTCTTTCGGTCAATTTCCGCTCGGATGCCAAAATTGTCCAGTGGGTCAACACCACCTTTCCCAACATTTTTCCTGCACAAGAAGACGAAGCCTTGGGAGGGGTTTCTTACACGGTTTCACACGCCTTTCATCCCATGGCACCTGATGAAGCTGTGACCTTTTATCCGGCCCAGAATGCCGAAGAGGAGGCCCAATACGTGGCAACTGTGGCAGCCGATGCCAGAGCAAACAATAAAAATGTGGCCATTCTGGTGCGTTCTCGTACTCATGTCCCGACCATACTGATGGCCATGCGACAAGCTGGTTTGCGGTATCGAGCCGTGGAATTGGATCCTTTGTCCAGCCGTCCGGCAGTACGGGATTTGATGACCTTGACCCGTGCCTTGAGTCATCCGGCTGATCGAATCGCCTGGCTGGCCTTGTTGCGCGCCCCGTGGTGTGGATTGACCTTGGAGGATTTGCATCTGTTGGCAGACAAGGAGTCGAAAACCACCATTTGGGAGCGCGTTCAGGATGACCAGGTCATGACCCGTCTCTCCACGGACGGTGCAACGCGCTTGTTGTTGATTCGGGAGAAGTTGCGTATTGCGGTGCAACGTCGTCGTCGCATGCCTGGCGGGGCTGGCCAGGGGCAGTTGCGACGTCTGCTCGAAACCACATGGCACTCCCTGGGAGGGGCTGCCACTCTGGCAAGTCAGGCCGATCTGGCGGATGCCAAGGCGTTTTTCGATTTGGTTGAATCCATGGAAAGAGGAGGAGAGATCCCGGATTTTACGATTTTTTCCTCCCGTCTGGCTGAACTCAAGGCGGGATTGGATCCTGATTCGGATCCCGGCCTGTTGGTGATGACCATTCACAAGGCCAAGGGATTGGAATTTGACGTGGTGATTCTGCCCGCATTGCACAAAAAGCCGCGTGGTGAAGACAAACAGCTTTTATCATGGTTGGAGAATCCTCCTGGAAGTCGTTTGGGCCAGGGGGGATTGTTGTTGGCTCCGGTGAAACGGTCGGATCAGGATGAGGATGATCCGATTCATGCGTATGTGCGGAGGATCGAGCGGATCAAGGCCGAGCATGAGACCGGACGCCTGTTGTATGTGGCGGTGACTCGTGCCAAGCGTCATTTGCATTTGACGGGTACGCCTCCACCCGTTGGATCCGAAGCGGCCACGGGTTCTTTTTTGCGTCGTCTGGTGGGGGCTGACCCAAGTCGGTTTGCAACCGAAAGAGAGGTTGATCCCGTCGAGGAGGAAGCTTCTGAAGAGGCCCCGTCTTCAAGGCTGCCGACCGTGCGACGTTTGATCGCGGGATGGCGTGTGCCGCCCCCGCCTCCAGGGATCCCCAATCGGTTTGGTTTGGCTCTGTCAGACCAAACCGAAAAATCGGTGGAATTTGACTGGGCTGGCGAGTCGGTGCGTATGATCGGGATGGTGGTCCATCGCTATTTGATGGTGATCGCCAACGAAGGTCTTGATGCCTGGCCGGTATCACGGATCCATGCCATGGAGTCGATTTTTATGGCTCGTCTGATGCAATTGGGTGCGGATCTTGAGGGGGGCAAGGAGATGGCACAGCAAGTCATGATGGCTTTGGTACAAACTTTGGAAGATCCTCGCGGGCGTTGGATCTTGGCTGATACGCATCCTGAATCCGGGTGTGAATTCAAGGTGACCGGAGTGGTGGAAGGTCGTTTGGTGCGTGCGGTCATGGATCGTTGGCTGGTCGATGAAGAGGGCGTCCGGTGGATTATCGATTTCAAGACCAGTCGTCATACGGGAGGCAACCTGGAAGGATTTCTGGACAACGAACAGGTCCGTTATCAGGAGCAGTTGCGGCGTTATGGTTTATTGATGAAACATTTATTCTCAGGTCCGGTGCGTTTGGGTTTGTATTTTCCAGTGCATGCTGGTTGGCGTGAGAGTGCTTTTGAGTAAAGCAAAACCCTGGGGGATGAATCCCCCAGACCCCC
>JAMOBH010000084.1:0-17931 GCA_039908085.1 Magnetococcus sp. YQC-5 | reverse complement strand
ACAAATCAAGCCAAACTATCGCACCAGCAAAAAAATATTCTTGACAGCCCATTTGACAGAGCGTCCCCCCTTCCCTCTCAAACCTTTCATATCTCCTCTCGCAGTATGGAAATAAACTCTGTGATTAGTTCTCGTTCTTTTTTAAAGAATAAATCGTCTACAGATGTTTGATCAAACATCTTGTAGAGCGCATCAAGTGATTTTTCAACAATAAATCTTCTCGTTTCTTGCTTACGTTTCCGCACCAAAAAATAACCAGACAGACCTCCAATGGCCACTGGAACACAAACAATCATAGCAGCTGCGGCCAACGTCCCGCCTACAAGACTCCCTGCCACACCAAACCCTACCTTGATGCCCGCCAGAGTGATACTCTCTCCTAACAAAGCCATGATGCCCAGACTGGACGTCCCTCCTACACCAACGCCTGCCATCGCACCGATTCTTTCTGTAACACCATCAAAAAAACAATCAATATCACGAACAACCTCTTCCAGATTCATACGAATCTCAATCCTAAGTTGTTCTTTATCGGGGAGTTGTCCCTTGTGATTGCTCATTTTTCTGCTCCATTCAACAATTCAAGGCAATGAGGTGACAAGAAAAAAAAATAACTTGTCCACCAATCAATACGCAAAAAACAAACTTTAATCCATAATCCAGACATTCATACTATCAAGGATTACCGTAACAATTAGCACGCATTGTGCCACAATACTCCATACAAAAAAAATACTTAAAAATCTGTTAGTTAACCAATTATTGGATTGGATTTTGTTGCAAAAAAATTGAAGATTTCTTGATGAAAATGACAAATTTGGACACTTTTTGACAAAAATTGTCACAGGATATCATGCCCTTCGGGCAAAAAATCAAAAGCAAAACCCTGGGGAATGAATCCCCCAGACCCCCTCTTTTTTTTTAAATAATTTAAAAATCGACAGAAAACAGGAATGGGGAGATTGGGGGGCGGTTCTCCGCCCTCCAAGGTCTTAGCTCTCGTCAAAAAAAGGATGCGTATGAAAAATACGTCCTGCAAAAACGCGCCAGCCCACATACTGCGCCGTCAAACGTTCTACAGCGTGAGCCGCAGTCACGGCATCCGGGAACACACCAAACACCGATGATCCACTTCCTGACATCAAGGTGCCCAGTGCCCCCACTTTCTGAAGGGCCAGGATTCCCTCTGCGATGACCGGTGCCAGTTCGCAGGCTGGGGCTTCCAGGTCATTTTCCAACGTTGACACCAGATCCGCATCATGGCCAGGAAGGGACAGCGGCCCCCGACCGGATGGAAACCGCCCGGCCAAGGCGTGAAACACCCGTTGGGTGGAGAGGGAAATACCGGGATAAATCAACACCAGTTCCGCAGACGGACAATGGGGCACCGGAGTCAAAACCTCTCCCACCCCTTGCACCAGAGCGGTTTGCCCCCCCAGGAAAAAAGGGATATCCGCCCCCAACGCCCCGCCCAACGTCAACAACCGCTCCCAACCGAGTTCCAACCCCCAGAGACGATCCAACGCCAACAGTGTCACGGCTGCGTCAGATGACCCCCCTCCCAGTCCGGCCCCGTCTGGAATCTGCTTGCGCAAGCGCAAGCGGGCACCTTTGCGCACACCGGTTGCCTGCAACAACGATTGGGCTGCCCGAAAGACCAGATTCTGCTCAGGGTGTGCAGTAACCTCAGGCTCACATATCAAATGCACCCCTTCCTCGATCACAGTGATTTCCAGATAATCATAGAGGGGGAAAAAAGCCAACACGGATTCCAACAAATGGTATCCATCTGCCCGTTTTCCCACCACCCGCAGAGCCAGATTCACTTTGGCAGGGGCCAGAAAGAGTCGAGCCTGCCCACATGGAGCGGATTCATGGTGTCCTGACATCTTGATTTCCATTACCCAGGGGTCGCAACAAAGAAAATCCAGGAGTGACATCTTCTGCAAACCACGATGGAGAAGGGCCTGCCAGCGGAAAATGCCACTGTTTGAAACTCAACTCCAAACGCACCCGTGGCTGTTCCAAGGTCACCGTGACCTGTTCAGGCATCACCACCCGATCTTTTGATGCAGATGCAACAGCAGGCCAGACATAAACCGCACGATAAGATCGACCAGGAACCGCCTCACCAGAGCGTTCCAAGACTCTGCCCTGCAGCGGGTCGAGATGAAGCTGTTCCCCATCCAGGGTTTTGATGGCCACCCCTTGGTGTGAGGCGCGCAAAACCGGCTGATCTGACTCTGACCAGGATCCGGCCCACCCCATCACCAATTGAAAAAAACGTGTGGGTGCCAATGGAATTCCGATAAGATATCTCATTCCATCGGCTGTGGCGGGAACCTGGGTCACGGTTCGTTTTTCAGGATCCACCCAACGGATCCATTGGTCACTGGCGCGCAATTCCAAGGCCACCTGCTGGAAGGGTCCATAGGCGCGCAAACGAATCCATTCATGACGTGTGGCCAACAGGTCAATACGATGACGACGCCCCTGATCTGGAGTTTCCAGATCCAGAATGCCATTCACGCCCCAATGGAGCAGTGCTTGACGACGTGAGGTTTGATCAATTTGGTAACGTTTGGCCAGCGGTCCGCTGGCCATGACCTGTTCGGACTCCATCCATGACACCGTGTTCGTGCATGAAGTCAACAACAGCACCAGACAAAGCCACCCCGGAAGAATGAGCTTCCAACTGGTGTGATTCAGGGGCTTGACCCCTGGTGGAATCCAGGGGCGAAAGCCACCCATCGTCATCCATCCAATCCTTTTTCCAAGTATATCCGATGCCCCACCGATCTTAAGGAGTCACACCGGGCATGGCAACACTGCCGCCCACCTGACTGCTGCGCTGAATCTTGGCCCGCAGGTTCTCGTTGGTGGTATCGAGTTCGAGAGCCTGTTGCCAGACGATCATGGCTTCCCTGGTCCGACCTGACGCAGCCAGGACATCTCCCAAATGCTCCCGGATGGTGGGATCTTTGGGTTCCATACGCACGGCCTCCCGCATTTTGGAGAGCGACTCTTCCAGACGATTCATGCGAAACAACACCCATCCCAGGCTGTCGGTGATGAATCCATCACTCGGAGCCAGTTGCGAGGCTTTCGAAATCAATTGATAGGAGGCTTCCAGCTTTTCGTTCCGATCTGCCCAGGTATACCCCAGATAATTGAGGGCATGGGCATCATCGGGATTCTTGCCGATATACTTTTGCAGATCCTGCTCTGCTTCCGGCCACCGCTTCAATTTGTCAAAGGCAACGGCGCGATTGAACAGAAAACGGGTCTGATCAGGGGCCAGATTCAATCCGTGCGAAGCAGCCTCCACCACAGCCGTGTACTCTTCTTCCTGCAACAGGATCACGGTCAGGGCGAGCAAGACTTCGATGCGTGCGGGTTGATTTTTGATCACCTCCTGCAAACGAGCAATCGCCTCCTTGCCCCGTTTTTCGCTGGCATCGATAAAAGCCAGACGCACCTGGGCCTCGATATAAAAGGGATCCCCTGGCTTGATCGGTTCATAGGCTGCCTTGGCATCCTTGTTGCGCTCCAGGGCTTCCAGGGACTGTCCGATATAAAAGGCCACCCCGCTGTTGCCGGGACGGGCTGCGTCGGCCATCCGCAATTCCTGAAGGGCCTCTTCGTAATTGCGCTGACTCAGCAAAATGAGGGCTGTGGTCAGTCTGGCCTGCACACTGCCTGGAGAGAGACGGGTAATGGTACGAAATTCGTCCAGGGCTGCGGAACGGTCCTCCTGATTGAGCAACAATCTGCCCAAACGGGTATGAATGGTCTCATTGTCAGGATCCCTGAGCAAAAAGTCGCGGTAGAGGGCTTCGGCTTCCTTGGGACGATTCAATTCCTGCAAGGCGGCCCCCAAAGCCAGAATCGGCTCCAACTGATCGGGTGCCTGCTGCTTGGCCCGACGGAAATATTCCATGGATTTTTTGATATCGGGGACATGCACATAGGCGCGTCCCAGGGCCAGATTGGCCTTCCATGCGACGTCCGACTTGCCGAGCAAGGGAGCCAACGCGATTTTGGCCCGTCCTGGATCCTTCAAACGGCCATAAATTTGCGCCAACAGCAGACGCGCCGCCACATGATCGGGATTTTTCTTGAGCAACTCTTCATATTGAGTGGCTGACTCCTGATACTTGCCCAAGGCATTCAGCAACCCGGCCAGGAGCATCCGCGCCTTGACATTGACCGGATCCAGCCCCACCACCTCCTGTGCGTAGCGGAGAGCCAAGGCGAGATCACCGCGTTGCGTTGCCAGATGGGCGACGATCAGACGGGCTTCGACTGATTTACGATCCCCTTCGGCCACCCGCACAAAGGCCTTTTCCGCCTCTTCCCAGCGACGGTCGCCCATCATCATGTGGCCCAGGACATAATAATAATAAACCCCATCCGGCCCCGGTGCCCCTTGAAAGGGATCGTCTGCTGTCACCTTTGCGGCCTGCTTCTTGGCCTGTTTGTCAGCGTCGGGCTTGGCGGATTCCGTCTCCACGACACTTGTTGCCACACAACCAGCCAAAAGAAAGCCTGCTATTGAAGCCAGCCCCCCTTTCCATATTTTGTCCACCATGTCAGTTCCTGCGAGCAATCGTCTCATCACCCCTCGCCTCCAACGCCTTCGACCATGCCACAAGCCCAGCGGAGTGGCACCGCAAGGTCCATTCCATCGTCCCAAGCCATCCCCAGGAGGATGGCTCCACGCCACAATTGCGCCCTTTCACGCCAGTTCTCACACATTTTTTGCCCAGTTCCGCCCAGTTTGATCCAGTTCCATGCATTGCCGTGATGATTTTGCTGCACCGCCTGATCACATGTGCAGAAAAACCACAGGGGCAAGCCGTACGCCAGTCCGGACATGTCCAATATTTTTTCAATGATTTCAATGTAAACGTCATGAAGTAGCCGCGAATGCGGTCGCACTTGAAAAAATATCACACCAGCAGAGCAAAAATATCACATTCCAGAATTCAACACCAGTGGCAGCAACACTTTTTTTTGTCAATCATTCGCCAGCCAAAAGACCCACCCGCAACTCCTCAGTCAACGCCGTCACATCCAGATCGTACATGCGCGCCACGTCAGCCAGAGTGTCCACATTGGAGGCCAGACATTCACCACAATCAATCCCACGTCGCGCCAAAATCCGCGCCAGTCCGGGATGTTCCCGCATCAATTGAGCCATATTTTTATTCACATCGATGACATACATAACCCATCCCCTTTTGCTTCAGAACGAAATTGCAGATTTTGCTCCTGCACAGCGACGAACACCTTGCACTCCTGAAAAAAATGTGCCAGGATGACAGTTTCATTTGGTTTTGCACTTAAACATCCAGCTTCGCCGACTCCTTGGAGAGAATTCGTGACAAGAAAATTGACTCTGGGGGGGAAAGCCCCACAAATCGGTAACAAAGTCTCCCATTCCCATCGGAAGACAAAACACGCCTGGTTGCCCAACATCCAGAAACGATCCCTCTACAGCCTGACCTTGGGCAAAAATTTCCGTATGACCCTCCCCACCGGGATCATCCGCTCTGTGGACAAAATCGGGGGATTGGACAATTATCTCCTGAAAACCCCCACGGAAACACTCAATGAACCGATGCGTCGCCTGCAAGCACTGATTCAAGCCTCGGTCAAGGCGGAAGCCACCCGTACCTCACCCACCTGACCTGCTGTACCACGGCCTGGATATCGACTGTCGCACCGAATATCGATATCCAGGCCGCTCTTTTCCTGATCACAGGATTCTAGGCCATCCGCAAGAAATACGGCATCAATCCCGTACCTGGATCAAATGTCAAAGAAGCTGTAGTCAACAACCTTTCATCATAGCTGACATTATTATCCGCCACGATACCGTTCCCCATCATGGCAAAAGGTACTGGACCAGGATCATGACTCTTGGTCACCAAGGCCGTGGGATGGTCTGGCAAGGCCAGGGCACGAAACGGTCCCTGATCGGACAAGGCACGCAAGACCGGTCCAACCAGCCTGGCATCAAAATCCTCGATGGCCTGCATTTTGTAATCCAAACGGCCTGCATGCCCGGCCTCGTCGGGTGATTCCACATGCACAAACATCAGATCATGCTCCTTCAGACCATCCAGACAGGCTCTGGCCTTGCCTTCATAATCGGTATCAATCCAACCTGTGGCACCTGGGACGTGCAGGACATCAAAACCGATATGAGCCGCAATGCCCCGCATGAGATCCACAGCGGAAATGATACCACCACGCAGGCCAAAACGATCCTGAAAAGCTGGCAAAACCGGTTTTTTTCCCTGACCCCACAGCCAGATGGAGTTGGCTGGCCTCTTGCCGGACGCGATCCGGTTTTGATTGACCGGGTGGTCTGTCAGGAACTCCCAGGAGGCGCGCATCAACGCTACTATCGGATCTGCATCCGGTCCAGACGGGAGTGCTGGCGCAACCGGACGATCCGCAATGTCGTGGGGAGGCACGCTGGTCACCCGATCACCGCCATTCCGCCAGACTATGAGATTACGATAACTGACTCCTGAATAAAATTGAAACCGTTCCGAACCTAAACGTTCGTTAAGTGTAGCGATTAATTGAGCAGCTTCCCCGGTCGAAATATGTTCGGCGGAAAAATCCTCCATGATCGTGAAATGTTCTGCCAGGGTCACTAGATTGCAACGAAACGCCACATCCTGCGGACCCAATTCCACTCCCATGGCTGCGGCTTCCAGGGGACTGCGCCCTGTATAACTTTGGGTCACGTCATACCCAAGTACCCCCAAATTGGCAATGTCACTGCCGGGGTAGTGTCCAGTGGGTGTATTGAGTGTCCAGCCCCCGATTCCCTTTTGGACCATGCGGTCCAGATTGGGGATGTGGGCGGCCATCAGGGGGGTACGTCCATTCAAGGCGTCCAGGGGACGATCACTCATACCATCACCCAGAAAAATGACGAATTTCATACATGACTCCTGTTTATATGCATTATTTATACAGAGTACATGTAAACACTCTGTTCAACCACAACAGCTTTCCCACATCAAGTGGGATGAACTGTTGGGGGGTCCAGGGGCAACGCCCCTGGTGGGGTCCAGGGGCAACGCCCCTGGTGGGGTCCAGGGGCAACGCCCCTGGTGGGGTCCAGGGGGCAACGCCCCTGGTGGGGTCCAGGGGGGATCCTTCCCCCTGGTGGGGTTTGGGGCAACGCCCCAATCAACCATTTCACCAATATTTTCGAATTGTTCCGGCTTAGATGACAAGCCTTACAACAGATCCTTGACCACGTCACGTTCTTGTTGAAGTTCCTGCAAGGACTTGTTGAACTTGGCTTGCGCCCATTCTGACATAGGGAGTCCTTCCACCACCTCCCAGCCATCCCCTTTGACCCGCACGGGGAAACCAAAAATCAGGCCAGGATCCACGCCATATTGACCAGAAGAGACCACCGCCGCCGGGAACCAATCGCCTTGAGGGGTTGGTTCACGCATGGAAATGACGTGATCCAAGGCCGACGAACCTGCGGAAGCCGCACTGGAGGCCCCCCTAACCTTGATGACTGCCGCCCCACGATTTTGCACTTCCGAGACAAAAGTCTCACGCAGCCAAGTCTGATCTTGAATCACCTCCTGGGCAGGCTGCCCCTGGATCCTGGCATTTTCGAAATCGGGATATTGATTGTTCGAATGATTCCCCCAAACCACGAGATTGGAAACCGCACTCACCGGCACGCCAGCTTTATTGGCCAACATGGCCTTGGCGCGATTGGCATCCAAACGCATCATGGCGGAAAAACGCTCCTTGGGAAGATCGCTGTTGTTCATGGCAATCAAACAGTTGGTATTGCAAGGATTGCCCACCACCACCACACGCAGATCCGCCGCCCCCCGATTGAGTGCCTTGCCCTGTCCCACGAAAATCGGTCCATTGACCCGAATCAGGTCTGCCCGTTCCATGCCCGCGCCACGAGGCCGGGAACCGATGAGCAGTGCCACATTGACCCCATCGAAAGCCATTTCTGGTTGATCAGTGGCCATCATTCCGGCCAAGGTGGGGAAGGCGCAATCATCCAATTCCATCATGACCCCATCCAACATTTTCATGGCCGGAGGAATCTCCAGACAACTCAAATGAATGGGACGATCCTTGCCAAAAACGGCCCCCGATGCCAAACGGAAAATCAAGCTATAAGCGATTTGACCAGCGGCCCCGGTCACTGCCACACGAATCGGATTAGCCATGTTTTTTTCTCCAGTTTTTTAATTAACAAAGTGTATGGTTGGATGGCTCCTGCCAGCCAATTCATCCGGAAAAGTTTTCCACGTCGTATTTGAGTAAAATGGATTGGTAGTGGCTCTCGCCCCACCCACCATTAGGGGCTCTCGCCCCTGGACCCCACCAAGGGCTTCGCCCCTGGACCCCACCAAGGGCTTCGCCCCTGGACCCCACCAGGGGAATGATTCCCCTGGACCCCCAATCATTCATGGAATATCCACAACACTGTGCAATGACCTTCAAATCTGCAACAATGCCTGATCCAAATCCATCAAAATGTCTTCCACATCCTCCAAACCAACAGAAAGACGCACCAAACCATCCGTAATACCAGCAGCCAAACGCTCCGCCGCAGTCAATTTGGCATGAGTCGTTGTGGCCGGATGAGTGGTCAAAGTACGAGAATCCCCCAAATTGGCCGTAATAATCACCAGTTCCAAATGATCCATGAAAGAATGGGCACGCTTCTGACTGCCCAAATCCACACAAACCACCCCACCAAAACGCGACATCTGCCTGGCCGCCAACTCTCTTTGAGGATGCGCAGGCAAGCCCGGATAATGCACCGCATTCTCCAGTCCAGGACGTGCAACCAAATAACGAGCGACCTGTTCAGCATTGTCACAATGTCTGGCCATACGCAAAGACAAGGTCTCCAATCCCTTGAGCAACACCCAAGCGTTAAACGGTGACAATGACGCCCCGGTATTACGCAAAAACGGATAAATATGATCCATCAATAATTGTTTGGCTCCAGCAATGACCCCTCCCAGAACACGCCCCTGACCATCCATATATTTGGTCGCCGAATGAAGTACCAAATCCGCGCCCAAATCCAAGGGACGCTGAAGAACGGGAGTACAAAAGACATTATCCACCACCAAGAGGATCCCCTTTTCCCTGGCCAAAGCCGCCAAAGCCAGCAGATCGACCATTTCCAAAGTGGGATTGGCGGGAGTCTCCAGAAAAAACATTTTGGTTGCCGGAGTGACCGCAGCCTCCCAGGCATCCAGGTCAGCCAAAGGAACGCGCGTGACGGCAATTTTCATGCGTGCCAACAAGGTATTGGCAATATTGATCGTGGAACCAAATACTGAACGGCTGAGAACCACATGATCGCCAGAAGAGAGCAACGCCAGGAAGGTTGTGGTAATTGCGGCCATGCCAGTTGCCGTGGCCACGGCATATTCCGCGTTTTCCAAGGCCGCCACCCGTTGTTCGAAAAGGGCCACAGTCGGATTGGTGAAACGGCTGTAAATATTGCCCGCCTCTTCCCCGGCAAAGATGGCACGCGCCTGTTCAGCCGATTCGAACTGAAAACTCGACGTCAAAAACAAGGCCGGGCTGTTTTCCCGCTCTGAGGTAGTGCCACGACCTGTATGCAAGGCCCTGGTAGCGAAACCGTATGACCGACTGGTTGAGTGATGGTCCATTTTTTTTGTCATCCTTACCCGCCTTTGCTCGTGATGATCCTCCCTGAGTGCTTCTCACATCTATTGAAACACGAAGAGAAAGGCGAAGGCACGGATTTTAGCAATGGAAGTGAGAAAAAAAATCCTCTATACTGTGTGAACAAATCCATCAACACCGTGCCAAAATACACCATCAAGGGAGCCAGGTCCATGTCACAACAGCAAAAATATCGTCTTGTCACCCGCAGCGATTTTGACGGCCTGGTCAGTGCCATGCTTTTGCGCGAACTGGATATGCTCGACGACATTCTGTTTGTGCAGCCCAAGGACATGCAGGATGGCAAAATTCCCATCACCGCACAAGATATCGTCACCAATCTGCCCTACGTGCCAGGAGCCCACTTGATTTTCGACCACCATACCAGCGAAATTCAACGGACCGGGACATCACACCCCTCCAACTACATCAACATCCCGGACTCCCCGTCAGCCGCCAGGGTTGTGTACAACTATTTTGGGGGCAAATCGGCCTTTCCCAATATTCAGGATGAGATCATGCTGGCTGTGGACAAAGCCGATTCCGGACAATTCGAAGATGAAGACATATTTGCTCCCAAAGGCTGGATGCTGATGAATTTCATCATGGATCCCCGCACCGGACTGGGTCGGTTCAAAAATTTTGGCATTTCCAACTACGCCCTGATGATGGCACTGATTGACTATTGCCGCCATCATACGGTGGAAGAGGTTTTGCAGTTACCGGATGTCAAGGAACGGGTGGATTTTTATTTTGATCAGGAAGGCCTGTTCAAAACCCAGATTCAGACCCGCACCAAAATCCATGGCAATCTGGCGGTACTTGACCTGCGCCATGATGACATTCTCTATCCTGGCAATCGTTTCATGGTGTATGCCTTGTATCCCCAATGCAACATTTCCATGCATGTGCTTTGGGGTGTGGAGCGCAAAATCACTGTTTTTGCTTTGGGCAAATCCATTTTCAATCGCACGTCCAAAACCAATATCGGACTGCTCTGTTTGCAATTCGGAGGGGGAGGTCATGCAGCAGCCGGCACCTGTCAGGTGGCGACTGAACACTCATTCGAGGTGCGCAAGAAACTGGAAGCCCAAATTTTGGCGGATGGATAAAATCTAACAAGGAGAAATCAATGCTGACTGGAACAAAATGGGTAGCTCTGCTGGCCATGCTCTGCCTGACAGGATGCGCATCGGACAACACGAAACCACAAACCGCAACAACTGCAACCGCAACAACTGCACAGAAAAAACCAGAGAGTGGGGCAGCCCTGGCAGCCGCTTCCCCACAAACAAACCCATCCACGACCCAGGCATCCGCCTCTGTTGCGAAACACGACAATTTGGTCGGAAGCAAGCGGAAGGATCTGATAGAAAAACTGGGCCAGCCCAACATGACCATGGACGTCACCTTGGCTGGACGCCCCCCATCCGAGGGATATCTCTATTATCCCAAACAGGGTACAGGGTGCGTCCATACCTACGTGGTGACCGAAGAGTCTGGAGATGTGATTGATTATTTTTGCCGATAAGAGTGCCAAACGCCCCCCCTTGTTCCACCTGGAACCGGGCGCGCCATGAAAGCCAGAAGCCATGAGAGAAGATATTGATTTCAACCAGATTTTGTAAAAATCACGGTTACGATTTTTTCTCATGGCTTTGCTCAAACCCACACCACAGGCCTTCTGAACCTCAGCAGAAAATATGCGGGACTCTGTTATAATATAACTGACTGACGATTTTGATCTCGACATCAAAAAAAAATCAACACTCCACATCATAATCCTTGCAACTTCCAACAAATCAGCTAAACTGTTGGCAAGTGGAAGATTCGCAACCCTATTCGTTGCACGAAGTGCCCAGCCCAGAGATCATGAGGATTATGCGTTTCATTATAGTTTATCATATCAAAAAAGGATAATCAAATGATGCTTGAAACATTGGAAGAATCATGTTCAGGAGCTATTGTTTTGGCCAACATCAAACAAGCTCTTGCTAACGGAGACATTCCTCCAAAAGATGTTGAAAAATTTTTAAAAGCATGCCAGGATCATCTCACAAAACAAAACAAGGAATTTTCTGTAAATGATGTATTGAATGTTATGGAAAAAAAAATCAAAAATAAAGAATTCACTCTAAAAGGGAAAAAACTAAAAACATCAAAAGACATCAGCACTATCATGCATTGGAGTTTTGCTGTTGAAATGATGAACCCAACAATCAGAAGTCGCCATACTATTCCAGCAATCCAAAATAAAGTCCAACCAAAACATTATCAAAATTTTGTTGAAGCTGCCAATGAGTCAAATTTTTTTTCTAAAAAAGTCTGTATTGGTGATAAAAAACGAGGTTTCTTCTGGGCGACCATACGAGACGATGTGAATGCTCTTAGAACAGAATGTGAAAAAAATGGAGTGAATTTTGCAAACAGAATACGTGACATTCTTGGATTGATACATTTTATACCGAAAGCTTGCTTGGTCGAAATACAAATCGAGGCAAAATCAGTCAAAAAAATGACACTGCCAACTTTTATTGAAGCTGGAAAACATTTACGTTTCAAAGCACGCTCGTCATCAAGCACTTCAGATTTTGGGCAAACCTGTGACCTTGGCAAAACATGCCCACCCAATGAGAACAACGACCATCATGGTTTGCCTGAAGCGGTAGTGGAATGCATCTCTTTAGAGCAACCCCATCGTTTGCAGTTGAAGATCGTTGGATGCGTGAAAACATTACCTGAAGGTCGGACAAACATGGATGACCCAAAAGAGCAAGAAAGTCACGATTGTCATTTTTTGAAGCTCATTGCTGGAAGCTATGAAGGCTCTCTCGCAGAGGCTATCAAAAAAGTAATCAACATAAACTAAAAATAAAACGAGAAACTTTCATGATCATCGAACAGACACAACTCGACATACTCAATCATCAGACGACGGATCAATACGCCGAATGGTTTTTGAACGGATTCAGAGACTGGTCTTCTTCCGACGATCTTGACGATCTGGACCAAGCTTTTGCCCCCATCCAAAATGTTCTGTCTTTATTTGATATTCCATTATATGAACAACTTGCTGAAATCTACAATAAATTGACCCAAACAGGCCAAAAAGCATTTACGACAGGATTGGCGCAAGCCATCAGCAGATGCATGCAACGTCCAGAAGGAGTTGATACATTATGGCAAATGGTTTATTTGGGAGTGAGTATTGAGGCAGAAAGCATAATAGATAATATCATACCAAGCATAAACAAATATTATTTAGACCCATCTGAAAGTTTTGACGAACCCACATTTGATACTTTTAATAGAATCATAAATGTTTTAAGCTATTGGGATCACCCCAAATTAAATAATTATTGGTTATGGGCAATACATCAGCCATCTTTGCCATCAGATGATGCCAGTCCAATATTTCTCGCCTTATGTCGCAGCCATCCAGAAAATTTTCCATATTATTTATTTTTAGCCTCTTCTCACTTTGCCAAACTGCTGAAAGAATCATACTTTCCAAAATATATGATCAGAGAGTTTGTGACTATTGTAAATTGGGATGTCGTACTGCGAAACATTCCAAGATTAAGATTGATTGACCCATTACGAAAACAGCCTGATATTTGGTTTTGTCGTCAACTACAAAAAGAAACAAAAAACAATGAAAACTGGTACGGCGTCAATATGATACTCACAGGACTATTGACAATCATTGAACTTAACGAACCGTTTAATATTTTTAATTATTACAGCACCATAATAAGAGTATTTTTCAACTTTACAGATCAATTTCAAGCTGTCAAAGAAAGCAGGTCGAACATGGAGCAAGCATATTTATTTTTTTTCAACAAAGCAAACATCATTCAAAAACAATTATATGATTTATTCGGTTTAAATAAAGATTTTACACCCATATATGGAATACCTAAATTAATCATGAATATTCAACCGTAACCTCAAACCTGAAAGTGAACATTATGATCTCAAAAACTGGTAATGAAACCTGGATTAGATATTGCCAAGATCTGGCTCGTTTACGCCGCGATCTTGAACAAAACAATAAAGATTGTGAGTTTAAAGAGGATAATGGCACAATTTTTTATATTGCAGATATTTCAGCAATCAATTTTTTTATTGATCCTGCGGGGATGGTAAAAAACATCCACATTTTCCGTGATCGTGATGATGAAAACGATTTCAGGGCGGTTGCTTACAGATTAAGCGAATTTTTGTTTCTTGAACAAGGCTTGATACCCGAAAATTCACCTTTTTACATCCTGACCCCCCATGTGACTGATTTGCTGAATATGCTTGATGACACATCAAAACAGGCTGTTCAGGAAAAACATGGCCAAGTTAATAATAATTTTAACAATTCAAACAAAAACGCATTATGCTTGGATGGATTAAATGGAAGGCATGATCAAAACGAATTGGTTAATAAGCTGATTCAATGCGCTCCCCATTTAATGATGATTTTATATGATGGAGAAGAAAGCATTTCTTTAAACAAATTGAAACGATTTTCTCAATTGGGGATCATGGATCGCCTGCTTAATGCCAACACTAATGAAATATTATTAAAATTCGACACACAGAAAATCAACTGTAACAATATGTGGAAAAGCTATTTGCATGACGCAAACTCACAAAGATCAGATCCAGAACTCGAAAGAGACGCCAAAGTTTTACAATGGCTGATCGATGCAAATCAGCACTTTGTTGACAAAAATCTGAACTATCAAATTCACCTGTTGACCTGTGACGATACGGTTATTTCTGCCTTTGAATCCTATCGTCAGAGCTTCATAAATCCAAAAAAAAGACCAACTTACCTACTGAGGCACCTTCGACAATTCATACCCTTGATTCTCCAAAACACATCCTGCCAAAACAATCATAAAATTATTAAAGAGATGATCGAACTGCTGGATCGTTTTTTCCAACCCCTCAAATCTCCTCACAAGGATAGACGCAAACAAGATCGAAACACTACGGATCGGCGCAAATACTCCAGAGAGTATTCGGATGTATTGACGTGCATTCAGTTTGATTTGTCAAAAAATCATTTTTATCAATGCCGACTCTCTGGCCAACAAGGACAGGATGCATTAATTAATGATATAAAATTTCAAGTTGAACAATGGACTGACATGCTCAACAATTCAGCTCTACACGCCGATCTATCAAAATTTCAAAAAAGCAAAAACGGCTTGCTTAAAGGCATAGCATCCATGCTGCTGAATGATACAATGGATGAACTTTTCAATGAACGTCTACATAAAACTTTTAAATCCTTGCAGAACGGTTACAGCAGGCTGGGTTTTTTAAGTACAGATTTGTTGGCAAATGCTGTGAAAGCAATACAAGAGACTGAAAAAATTAAAAAACCAGGCATTGCCAGACGTGCAACCATTGAACTTTATTTTGACGACGATAATACAAGCTTTCAAAATTACCACACAAACTTGAGACAGGCTATCGAGGCAAAAGATATATGTTTTATTAGCGACAAATTAGATCATATGACACCTTACATTATAAATTTGACTCATGCCATGCTCAGTGCCGATCTCGGCGAGTGGGATGTTTGTTGTCATTATTGCGAAATGGCCATAAAAGATGCCCAATCTCAGAACAATGAATATCCTCACGAGGCTGCCTATTTGATGGCATTTGCTTTACGCCACAAGTGCAACCAGATTGACGATATTCATAAAGCATTGGATTACTTGCAATTAGCCAATGAAGCATGGATCAAATGCCATACTGGCGTAGACCGAAGACTGAAAGTGGAACGCTTGGCTTTGACATTGACTTTTCATAACATCAATAAATTTTTATATAATAAAAACAATACCATGGTATCAACAAAAATATCAAAAATGTCTGTTGTCTGGAACGAACTATGGGATCTTTATAATGAAAATGAAGTAAAATCAATACCAAAACGCATTAAAAAAGATGGGGATGTTGCTTTATGGGAACAGTGGCTCTATCGTCAGCTTGTTTTAAACCTTTGCAGCATTTACATCTTTCACAACCATGTGGAAAAAATCGGGATACGCCCCGACACAACAATCACCGACAAGCTGCAAAAAATCTTTTATGAATGTTATAATATCATGCTAAAAGACAAAGATTCATATATGACGCATTTTGTCAAACTGATCTTTGATTGGCACTTTTCTCAAGACATGAACAAATCTGATACTCTCCAGATGTTGGAAACCCACATTAACGATATCAAACAGAACAAAATTCCCTTGCTTTGCTACGAAGAAAACAAATTCAATTTTATTTTAAAGACTCTAAAAGAAACAACAAACACTGCCTCAGCAACACCTTGACGCAGCTTCATTTTTATAAGTCACTCATCTTCTCACTGACTTTAAAATAAGCTCACGCATCAATTCCGCTTGTCCAGAATCGTTCTGGTAGACCAGTCCAGGGCATCCTTTATTATAACGATCCACTTCGGCCCGGAGTTGGGCAAGATTGGCAATCGGTTGCTTTGGTTTCACAGTGGCCTGAATCCGTTGCAAAAGGGCACGACATTGAGCAATCAAACCCTCATTACTGGCCACGGGGGGGGCTGCCACGGCACCATCTGTCGGACAGGGCAAGGATGATAAATAGGTTTTACCGTCAGCCTGCCAGCACTGATGCATGGTTTTGTTTGCATGATTCGATTGCTCAGACACAACCGCCTGTTTTTCCTGCACAGGCTGCCCCCTGGCAACGATACTCAAATATCGCTTTTGAGAATCAATGCGCCAAGCCCCCAATTGTTCCAAGGCCGAAGTTCCCAACAAGGGAATACCATTGGCCGGAGTCACGCCCGCAGCCATGTTTTTGAGTACATGCCGCCCGATTTGAATGGTATCCACACGGACCATGGCATGCCGACCGCTGGAACCATCCGCCATGGTGGCGGTGGTCATCCCCAGCCAATCCTTGGATGTAACGGACTTCATGGCAGCCAGTTTGTCAATAATATTCCGTGGAATCACCACGATATTGGCACCGGTATCAATCAGAAATTCGACGGTCAACTGCCCATTGACCAATACGGGAATCCAGTATTGTCCCTTGCCGCCTCGCGTCAGAAAAGGAATAATATCCTCAGTGGAAATGGGTTGACTGATGGCGGTCGATTGTTGATCGCGGCGTGCCGTCGGTTGTTTGAAAGAGGTCTCTGGCTGCATATCCTGCTCTCCTGTACGACAAGACTCATTGCGCAGAGTGACGCGCCCTGCATCATCTTTACAACGCAACAACTCACCCCCATAGACAACAGGAAATCCCATCCCCAAAAAAACTAACAATAAAAATAAGATTCGCGCCACGCTCGTATACTAACCCATCTGATGTGCAAAATCATGGCATGTTTGTTCAAGACGCTCCACCGAAGATATACCAACCACAGGCAGCACATCGGTCAGAGACTCCAACCAATAATCCGGCCCACCACCAGCCAATTGCTCCCTCGAATGACACCCATACGTGACCGCTGCGGTTTTGACTCCGGCATGGCGTCCCATTTCCAGGTCATACAGAGTATCCCCTACCATCAAGCAGTGTCTGGCAGGCAAACCAACCGCATCCAGAATATTTTCCACCATCGCCGGATGGGGTTTGCTGGGAGCCTGATCAGCCGTCATCAAAACTGAAAATAAATGGGATAAATCATGTTCTTGCAGCGTTCTTTGCAGCCCCTTGAGCGATTTGCCCGTCGCCACCGCCAGCGTCACTCCCCCCCGATGTAACGCTGTCAAAGTCTCCCTGGCTCCAGGAAACAACGGTGCCGTCAGTTCACCCTGATCAGCCATACGTTGATAATGACTCTTGTAGCCCCGGATCGCCTCCCTGCGAAACTCCGGCGTGGCCTCCGGCAACAAAACCAGCATCGCTTCATCCAAAGAGAGTCCAACCACCTGAGCAATTTGTGCGTGTGTGAATGTTTTTTGGTATCCCAACTCGCTCAAGGCCTGATTGGCTGAACGGGCTATCCCATCCAAACTGTCCACTAACGTACCATCACAATCAAAAATCACCAAAGAAAAAATCGGAAACATCAAACATCTCCTGAAAACAAAAGTAAAAACCCTGGGGGATGAATCCCCCAGACCCCCTCTTTTTTTTAATAATTAAAAAACAAAAAAAATAATAATAAAAAAATTAATAAAAAAAAAGGGTGGGGGGTTTGGGGGG
>JAMOBH010000083.1:0-17949 GCA_039908085.1 Magnetococcus sp. YQC-5 | reverse complement strand
GACCGCCAAAGCCAATGGCCTGGAGCCGTTCGCCTACCTGCGCCATCTGTTCACGGAATTGCCCACTGCACAAACCGTGGACGACTACGAAAAACTTCTCCCTTGGAACCTCGGTCAGGCCGCATTGTCAATAGCCTGAATGACGGGGATGATTCACCGCTTACGGAAGGACGTGCCGAGACGATCTTTGCAGAACGGAAGCGCAAATTGGCAGAAGCCCAAGAGCGCAGGAAGGAGCAGCACGCGGCACAGAGGCTCGCAGGGCAAAACGACCCTGTAACCATGGAATCTATTGACATTCCTGCTGCACGAAGAGAGACTGCTCCTGCCGGGTGAAACAGAGGTGGGCTCTGCTGGCGAGCAACCTATCAAGGGATAGCCTGGCTGGGCTCACCGAGCCAATGGATAAGACGAGGGGTGAAACTCCCCTCGTGCTTCTCCCATTGGACGGTAGACCCATCATGCCTCAAAAAACGCAGTCCGGGACCCTGCAAAGGTGCCGGGAGTGTCCCAGAAAGTGCTTGCGCTCAACGGCCATTTGTATCATTCACGCTGAACCAGCACAACTGGAGAACCGGCAAGGGTTCCATTGCTGTTTATTCCTCCCCCCGCATGACGCGAGTGGCACATCTAGCCAAACGGACGCCGATGGCATAGCTGCGGAACTCGGGGGTGTTGCCATTGCGGAATGTGCAGCGCACATACCGGGCAGATGTAAACCAGGAACCGCCACGATTCACACGCTCTGGTGCGTCACCACCCTCTACAGGATTGGAGCGTAGCTCGCTGACGTATTCTTTTTTGCCATCCTGTACCCACTCAAACACATTTCCACTCATGTCATACAATCCTAGACCATTTGCTGCCTTTTGGCCGACGGGTTGTGTAGAGCCATTAATGTTGCTGTACCAAGCTAACGAGTTGAGATGTTCCCCACCGGCATATCGCTCCCTTTTTCCCCCGCTCCGCGCTGCATACTCCCATTCGCTTTCTGTCGGCAAGCGATATTGTCTATCACCAAGTTTGTTTAACTGCGTAACGAACAACTGAGCATCATGCCAGGAAATATTTTCAACTGGGTAGCGATCACCATTTTGAAAATGCGCCGGATTCTCCCCCATTACAGCCTGCCACTCCTGCTGTGTTACTGGGTATTTTCCAAGCCAAAAACCAGCTAGTTTGACAGGATGAACAGGTTGTTCTTCCTCATCCCCATCTCCAAATTGATCCCCCATCAGGAACGTTCCTCCTGGAATCCATATAAACTTCATGCCTGTTATCGGGCAACTCCATTCATCGCCAACAAACAAGCCTCTTCCCTTCATCGCGGACACTATTTGTGGCAACCTCTCGCACAGCCCTTCCGTGCCATTCCACTGTAGACGGGCGAGAACATCCTGCTCTTCTTCTTCAAGATCTTTTAGCCTGTCACGGGCATCAGAGATGAATGTCGATAGTGCGGATATTTTATTTGTTATTATTGCCTTTTCTGCCTGAATGGCCTGTTCTGCCTTTCCTTTGCGTGCCGAATAGAGCCTGTCAAAGAAATTCAAAATATTTTCTACGCGTAAAGAATCTCGTGTTTGCACTAGGTTTGAGATCTCTTCAGTGAGTCTCTCTATATCTGTTGAGAGTTCTTGCTTTCCATTATTAACTACCAGAGAGAGCCAAGTATCGCACCTTTTGATCTGTGTAATCATGATATCAATAGCGTATACACCAGCCATCAATTGATTCATATCGACCATTTCGATCTCCATCTCCTGGATGGCAGATATCTCCTTACCCAACTGGTCAAACATACCTATCAGGATGGGGTGCCGTAACGCTCTCTTTGTTATTATTACATTTTGTTTATAATTAATGCATGTTATTTTCCATTGATCGGTGCTTCTTTTTACTGAATCCATCTGTCTATCTCCATCAAACCGATTCCATGTTTTCCAATTCCTGAAGTGTGCTGCGAATACGCTTTAATTTTATATCTCCTGTTTCTGTATTGAAAATGATCTGGCGTGCCCATGGTCCACCGACATCCGATGATGTCAAATGGAGACGCTGCCGACGAATAAAATCCATAGCGGTATCAATGTTGCGTTTGCCAAGTGTCATAACAGTACCATCTCCTATCGAAGTTAAGTTATTGAACATCATAGCACCTCCAAACAGTTTTATTTCCATCTCCTGCCGTAACACCCCCTGCTGATTGAAATATGCCATCATAAACTCCAGGGAGCAGGAGACATAATCGCCCAATTCTCTACATATTTTTAATCCACTGGATGTGTATTGACAGCCACGGGTGGGCTTTCGGCCATGGCAGATGGCTCCCTGTTTGAGTTTGGGATGATAGAATGTAACTGACACGCAGGATCCTAAAATGGTATGTACCTCCGCTGGTTTGGTGCTTATGAACAATTCGCCTGGGTCAAGCCTGATCGTCTGCATGGTTATCAATCTCAATCCAAATATGCGGCCATAAAACGGGTAATCTCTCTTTTCAAATGTGGGAGATGGTCTCCTTCCAGACAGGTCAAGAGGGAACCGGTCATCGTTTTATCCTCCAGGGAAAAATCGACACGCAGCAGCACCAACTGAGTGGATGAGTCAGCAGAGTTCTCGGCAGAGATAGGGTCAGACAGAGAGATATATGCGGACAATCCTTCTGGGCCATCCCGGTAATAGTGAGGCATTTCCCCTTCAATCTCGGATGAGAAAATGGTACTCAAGGAGCTGGTACATGTGTAGAGCATCAGATCACCCGTCAACTGCATGGCCTCCTCCTCAACCTGGGTCACCATCTCTTCCGGGATGTGGGTGCCATACAATGCATCCAAAAAGTGAGCGATCTCTGTGGCACGAATCAACAGGAGGGCCATCCCAGGGATGGTCTGATCAGGCGCAAAGATTAAACGATAGCGCATCCCCACCAACCCAATCGCCGTTCCATACAGGGAGTGGATATGTTCTGCCACGGATTCCTTGGACATGGTGAAGAAACAGGGCACCGATAAAGAGACCTCCGCATCCACCATTTCGCTCAATGTGGCAGCGGCTTTCCCAAAGCTGAGGTTGAACAGCTCTTTGAGCACATCTTCCTCTGCTTCATCGAATAGGGTCATGGCAATTCCTTCCGAAAGTGCTTGGATGGATTGCCTGGGGACGGGAGCAGGCAGGTAAAGGTTGCTCCCCGGACAGAGTTGTTGGTTGCCACGATGCGACCTTCATGGGCATCTATGATTTTTTTGACAATGGAGAGACCCAACCCCGTGCTTTTTTCCCGGGCGGTTGGGCGAACACTCAGTTTTTGGAAGGCTTCGAAAAGTTGGTGCTGTTCCGCATCGGGAATACCAGGCCCAGTATCGATGACCTGAAAAAAAATGTGGCCGTTCTGGTGACCGGTATGGACCGTGATTTCTGTATTGGGCTGGGTAAACTTGATAGCATTGCTGATCAGGTTATCGATCACCTGTGCCAGACGCTCCGGATCAAAGAGAGTTTCTGGGGTGGGGTACAGGACGGCATTGATGGTGACATTTTTTTGCTTCGCCACGAACTGCATCAGTTGCACGCGTTCATTCACCAGGGCAGCCAAATTTCCAGGTTGCAATTCCATGGCAAATCGGCCGCTCTCAATTACGCTGACATCCAGCAGATCATTGATCAAAACCAGCATCTGTTGGGCGATATCATGAATTGTCTTGGTATACTGACTCTTTTCATGCTCGTCCATCTCGATGGAAAGCATCATTTCACTGAGTCCCATGATGGAATTGAGAGGGTTGCGCAGATCATGGGCGGCTATACCCAAAAATTTGTTTTTTAGGGTATTGAGTTCTAGTAGACGGTTTTTTGTCTGTTGTACAGCCAGATGGGTGTGGATACGCGCAGAGGTGACAGACGGATTGAAAGGTTTACGGATAAAGTCCACGGCTCCGAGTGCAAGAGCTCTGGTTTCGTCTTGGAAGGAGACTTGGCCGGTGATAAAAATGACGGGAATGTTTGCTGTTGCTTTATCTTCTTGCAACAGTTGACACACTTCAAAACCATCCATGCCCGGCATCATGATGTCCAAAAGGATTAGATCGGGCTGTGGTGCGGCATTGGCACGTTTCAACGCCTGTGCGCCATTTTTTGCCACAACGACCTTGTATTCATCCTGTAATAGCTGGACAAGAATATCTATATTGGTGGTCTCGTCATCTACGATCAATATTTTGGCATTGTCAGTATGCACGATGCATGCTCCCATCACTGCTATGGTACAAAACATGCCGCCTGATTTCGGCCATTGTGCTTGGCTTTGTACAAAGCCTGATCCGCCATGCTGATCACGTCATGCGTACGGTGCTGCGCTGTCGGGACCAGGGAGGCAATCCCGATACTCAATGTCACATGCTCGGAAACTGATGATTTTGCATGTGGAATCTGCAAGGAACGGATGCCGGTCAGGATGCGTTCGGCTACGGCCTGTGCCCCTACGCCGTCCGTCTCCGGCATGATACAGGCAAACTCCTCTCCTCCGTAGCGGGCGGCCAAATCGATTGTTCTCGGCATGGCCTGCAGGATGGCAGAGGCCACTTGTTTTAGGCAGTCATCCCCATGGGCATGCCCATAATGGTCATTGAACAGTTTGAAAAAATCCACATCCATCAGAATCAGGGAAAAGGAGTGGGCGTAACGTAGCGAGCGACTCCATTCATAATCCAAAAATTGATCAAAACGTCTCCGATTGGGAATGCAGGTCAAGCCATCCAATACGGCAAGACGTTCCAGCATATCTCCTCGTTTCTTTAACTCGATGTGGGTCTTTACCCTGGCCAGGACGATGGCTGGACTGTACGGCTTGCCGATATAATCCACCGCCCCCACTGCAAACCCCTTGGTTTCGTCTGCTTCGGTCGTGCTGGAAGTGATGAAAATAACAGGGATATCTCTCGTTTTGGGATCTTCTTTCAGATGCCGGCAAACCTCATAGCCATCCATGCCGGGCATCGTAATATCCAGCAAAATAATATCCGGCAGGGGATGGGATCCCAAACGCTGGAGGGCATGTTCTCCGTTTTTGGCCGATATCACCCGATAATAGGGCCGTAATAGGCCAACCAGAACATCAATGCTGACTGTTTCATCGTCAACAATGAATACCTTAGCCTGCGTTTCCTCTGCTGTTTCCATGTCATTCCCCTTACTGTTAAATGGTCAATC
The DNA here is from genome assembly GCA_039908085.1 of Magnetococcus sp. YQC-5. GTDB lineage: Bacteria > Pseudomonadota > Magnetococcia > Magnetococcales > Magnetaquicoccaceae > Magnetaquiglobus. The sequence continues at coordinate 12,741 of JAMOBH010000083.1, read as the reverse complement.
CCAGCCCTGAGACAATCTGCTGCACAGTTTTCATCGCCTCCTCAAATTCATACTCTTCAACCTGTCCAGCCAGGGTTTGCATCTCCACAGAAAACAGGGAGGAGGACAACAATCTCCCAGCTTGTTCAATCCACTCCTGGGCGTCCGAATCCCCCTCGTCGATCAGTGAGACAAGGTGACGAAAGATCTCTTGCAAACGGTTTGTATCCAGTTCTTGTGTGGGCATGACGCCGGGTATCTGCACAACGACCCGTTCTGTGGCCAACGTGGCCAAGGCGGTCATGACCCGTTCGACTTCCGGGGCGAGGTGTGCCATTAACTCGGCAACCTGATCCAGTTGCTGTTTTTTCAAGATCTCTTCAAGGTGGCCAAACTGGGTGTGCAATGAGCCGGCACCGATGGTCCCGGAGACCCCCTTGAAGGTATGTGCCAACCGTTGAGCAACAGCAATGGCACCCTGATCCAGTTCTGTTTGAATCTTGGCGAGAATTTCTCGATTCCTGCTGTATACATCTCCGAGTACCTTTCTGTACAGCTTTCTATTGCCGTTCACATTGCCAAGTCCGGCCTGCATGTCAATACCGTCGAGCTGATCCGGCAAAACAACCACCTCTTCCAGAGAGGAGTTCTCCTGTGGAGGATCTGACTGTTTGGGCTTGAGATTGAGATATTTGGCAATGGTGGCAAACAGAGTGGGTGGATGAATCGGTTTGCTGATATGATCATTCATTCCGGCGTCGATACATTTTTCACGGTCTCCGGTCATGGCATTGGCGGTCATTGCCAGGATGGGCAAGCTGGCAAACCGAGCATCGGCCCGTATGGTGCGTGAAGCCTCGTAGCCGTCCATGACCGGCATTTGCACGTCCATCAATACGACATCAAAACGGGCAGAGGAGACGGCATCGACTGCTTCTTGACCGTTGGCAGCAATCTGCACGGTTATCCCTTCTTCTTCCAGGAGTTCCCTCGCCACCTGTTGATTGATCTCATTGTCCTCTACCAGCAGAACATGCGTGCCACGCCATTCCAATTGGAGATCCAGGCTCTGGTTGGTAATCCCGCTGTTTTCTGTACGGTCCGGCATATCCTGGTTCATGGCGGTCAATGCGCTCTCGAACAGTACTGAGAGGGAGACGGGCTTGGTGAGGAATAGATCTATTCCAACCCCTTCTGCTGCCAGCATGACATCATCACGGGCATACGCAGTCACCATGACAATCTTTGGAATATTTATTTGCGGAAAACGGTTTCTGATCTCCTGGGCCGTCTTGATACCGTCCAGTTCTCCCATCTTCCAGTCCAGACAGACCATATGAAATGGGGTGTTCTCTTGGATGGCTCGTTCCATTTCCTCGATGGCCTCCTCACCTGATGCGGCACATGTGACGCGGAATGAGAAGGATTCAAAGGATTTTTGCAAAATTTCTCTGGAAATCGGGTTGTCATCCGCCACCAGAATCCGCCGTCCCACTAGGTCGCGGGATGGGAGACGAAACCGGCGTCTGTCAGAATCTTTCCGGGGGAGAAGGGCGGTAAAATGAAAGGTACTACCCTCGCCGGGAATGCTTTCCACCCATGTGCGTCCATGCATCATTTCCACCAAACGTTTGCAGATGGTCAGTCCCAAACCCGTGCCGCCAAACTTGCGGGTGGTGGAAGAGTCTGCCTGGGTGAATGCGGTGAACAGGCGTCCGATCTGCTCCTCGGTCATGCCAATGCCGGTATCCCGCACCTGAAAATGAAGGATGACACCCTGCTCCTCTTCGCCGTCCGTGCTGACCAGAATCGTGATATTACCCTTTTTAGTAAACTTGACCGCATTGTTGGTTAGATTGATCAAGACCTGTCCCAAGCGCAGGGGATCTCCAATCAGATTTAGAGGGACATTTTGATCGACATGCAGATTGACTTCCAGTCCTTGTTCTTCGGCTTTCAAAGCAACCAGACTGGAGACATTGTGCAGCACATCCTCCAGGTTGAAAGCAACCGTCTCCATGGTGAGTTTGCCTGCTTCAATTTTGGAAAAATCTAAAATATCGTTGATAATGCCGAGCAAAGACTGAGCGGAAGCATGGACCTTGGTAACATAGTCCCTCTGCTTCTGGTTCAAATCGGTTCTCAATGCCAGATGAGACATGCCGATAATGGCATTCATCGGGGTGCGAATCTCGTGGCTCATATTGGCGAGAAAATTTCCTTTTGCCTTGTCGGCTTCCTGGGCGGATTCCTTGGCCGCTTCCAGCGCAACCGCTTGACTGCGCAAGGTCTGTTCGCGGGAGACGGTATTGGTAATATCCTGAATCTGAATCAAACAATGTCGTATCTCCGCCGAGTCACGAATAGCTTTTATGACAACCATCTGACTCATTCTATTGCTATTATCTGTCTGCTCTGACGCGGTAAACAGGGGAAAAGGGGTCGGTGTCAGTCGGTGAGAGAGTACAGTGGGCAGGCCTGTATTCAGGGCACTTTCGATGGCGCGGGTGATACGAGTCTGTGCCAATTCTGGAAATATGTCCAACAGGGGTCGATGCATGACCCTCTCCGCATGGATGCGAGCCCCTTTTTCCATCCAGTCGTTCCAGAATACAATCTTCTGATCGGGATCCAGAATGATGGTTCCGACGACCGTGATATCCAGAGCCCTGCTGAGAAGTTGTCTATCCAAATCGTTCATGAGAATACCAGTGACTGTTAAAATGCACCAATAATTGTCTTAAGTTCCCTCTTAAGAATTTCCATAGATGGCTGTGAAAACAATAAGACAACAAAACCGCTGAGGGTGTGTTGGGCCTCCTCTGCATCGTTGGTTTTGAAGTCCATCATCAGAACAAAGGCGCGTTCGTCATCGCCACTGTAGGTAGAGACCAATGCCTGCTTTTGGGCAGCCAAGTGGGAGGTAATATCCAATAAAAAATGGCTGCTGCCCTTCAGAAACTCGGCAGACTCAAATTCAAATTGGATGGACATCATCTGGGTAAAACTTTCCAGGAAGGCATTCAAGACGACATTGCCCACATCCAGCAGTGTCTCCTGCTCTAATTCCATCAATATTTCCAGAGGCATTGGTTCATTAAGCAGGGTGCGAACCAGTTCCAGTCCCTCCGCACCTGGGAAAATCAACAAGGCAGTGCCAGACAATTCACCAGTAAAATTTTGGCGAATGGCAACCAACTTTTCTTCCCTACCCGGAACCAGCATTTTTATTGCCTCTTCGTAAGAGACAACCTTGAGTTGGGGCAGAGAGAGCAACACTTCATTGTTGACCATCTGACTCAGGGAGGCCGCCGCCATTCCCAACCCCATGTTAAAGAACTCCTTCAAGGCATCCTCTTCCATCTCCGTCAGACAGAACATCTCTGTGCTCCTTTCCTGGGACAGGCATTGAGTGGTTTGATCCATTTTATTTGCATCATTCAGAATGGCATAGATAGCATAAAAATCGGTGATTACGGAAGCTTAGCCAGAAGATCCACAATTTTCTCCTCTGCAATCGGTTTTTTGATAAATCCGATACCCATGCTGTCCGCTTTCTGCTGCATTCGTTCCTGAATATTGGCCGTCACCAGATAGACTGTCAATCCGGGATGTTTGGCCATCAACTTTTCTGCCAACTCAATCCCGTTCATCCCCGGCATATTAAAATCAAGCAAGGCAATCTTTGGTCCAATACCATCCATGGCCAACGCCTCTTCTCCATCCTTGGCTTCCACAAGTCGCCACTCCGGGAAACGAGTGGAAAAGATTTTCCGCACCATCATCCGGGCGAGACTGCTATCGTCTACAATCAAAGCTGTTTTACTGTCCATCTGTATCGCTCCACGCAGGGTAGAATGAGAAATTTAACACTTGATCAACTCTGGTACATTTAGCAGAAAAGAGACCGATCCATCGGGCAGGACCGCCGTGCCTGCCAGGATCGAAATATGGGCCAGCATATGGCCCATCGGTTTGATCACCAGATGGGCCGGTTCCTGGATGGCATCCACCTCCAGTCCAAACAGACTCTCCTCCGATTGCAAGACAACGACATGCAACTCTAGCTTGGCCTGGAGCTGTTCCAGATCCAGGGCGGTGTCCACTCCGGCAACGGGCATCGCCAACGCCTGCCGCAAAGAAGCCAGTGGCAACAACTGCTCGCGGACCCGGACCATGGGAGAGCGCATTTTCCCTTCAATATTCCTGGCAACTTCATCGCCATAGAAAGAGACCAGCTCGACAATATTGACCTGCGGTACGGCATAGGTCTCTTGGGATGTCTTTACCAATAGAACGGGAACGATGGCCATCGTCTGTGGGATACGCAGACGGAACAAGGTACCCAAACCCGCCTCACTGGTGATGGTAATGGTGCCTCCCAGCTTATCAATGGCGGTTTGCACCACATCCAGCCCCGTACCACGGCCAGAAATTTTGCTTACTTGCTCTGCAGTGGAAAATCCCGGTGCCATGATCAAGCGCATGATATCCGGTTCTTTCATTGCCAAGGCCTGTTCCATGGTGATCAAGTGTTTGGCAAGGGCCTTGGCCCGGACCTTGTTCAGATCGATCCCCTTGCCGTCGTCTGAAATGTCTAGATAGACCTGCCCATGCTTCTGCTCGGCACCAATACGCAGATGACCAACGGGAGATTTGCCGAGTTCCACACGCACATCAGGCGACTCAAGGCCGTGGTCGATGGCGTTGCGGATCACATGTCCCAACACCTCCTTGATGGAGATCAGAATGGAACGATCTACCTCTGTCTCTTCACCGGTCAGCTCAAGCAGTACCTTTTTCCCGGTTTCAATAGCCAGATCCCGGACCAGTCGATGATAGCTGTCCAGAATCTGCCCGATGGGCTGGAGGCGATACTGGAGGACTTCCCCCTGCACCTTCTGCAGGTGCTGCTCTAATCCCTCCAATGACTGATCAATCTGCTGAGGGTGATGGGAAATGGCATACTTCAACTGATTGAAGGTGGCCCCCATTTCCCCGATCTGGTTCATCAAGGTATCCAGCCGCTCTATCGAGATCCTGACGGAGTCCAACCGATTGGAGCGAGTCTCTTTCTCACCGCCATGCGGAGCGGATTCGGGAACGAAATCAGGAGAGGGGTGTGTTTCCAAGAGGATCTCTGGGCCTGCTTCTCGTGGTCTCTCCACCTCCTCATGGCACTGCCCCATCTGGAGAATTTGTGCTGTAAAATCCTCATCCCCCTCGCTTCCCGTCTGCTCAATGGAGAGCAGTGAGCGTCGCACTGCATCTAGGACGGCCAGCAACCGGTTGCTGATGGCAGGGCGAAGCACCAACTTTCCCTCCCGCAGGAGGTGCAACAGGGACTCTGCGGTATGGGTCAACTCTTCCAGCCGAGTAAACTCCATCATGCGGCAGTTGCCCTTCACCGTGTGCATGTCACGAAAGACAGAATTCAACCACTCATGATTGGTCGGGTCGCTTTCCAACAGCAGGAGACCCCGCTCAACCCGATCCATCGCCTCGCGATTTTCCGAGAGAAACTCCTGCATGAATGCTTGTTGAGTCTCTGCATCAAACATGATCTGCCCAATACCCTGCTATCCGGTTCAATCGGTTTCGTAAATGACGAGCATTTTTGCAAATTTTCTTACATTGTGCAAATCACCCTTAGGGGTGATGCCTGGAAGCCACGCCGTGACCCACCCACGAGGGTGGAATTTACGTGGACGATAAACACTCGCTCAAGGTGGTGCAAGTAAGTGTCAGTGCCTGGGAAAAACGGTCTCGGTCGATATCCATAATAGTCTTACCATTTTTGAGAGCACGTTCCATGTCCGCCGCCGCCTGGGAGAGAGCGACCGCACCGAAGGTGGCGGCCACCCCCTTGAGTCGATGTGCCCATTCGCAAGTTGCCTCGGCATCCCCTGCAGCGAGCAATTCGCTCAGTTCTGTTGCCAGATTGTCCAGTTCAGGTTGCCATTGGAGCAGTGCCTGTTCCAGCAAGGAGTGATTGTTCAAGAAACGGGTCAGTGCAGCAGACAGGTCAAAACCGGGCCATGTTTCCGACAAATATCCACCGACGGACTCTTCATCCACTGGTCCAGGCACTCTCTTCCTGATGTGCAGCCAACGTCCCAGAGTTGATTTCAACTCAACGGGATCAATCGGCTTGCCGACAACATCGTTGATACCTGCGTTAAGACAACGGGCACGATCTTCCGCCATTACCGCCGCTGTGGTGGCGATAATGGGCAGCGCAGCCAGTTCGGGAATTTGACGAATGCGCCGGCTGGCCTCAATGCCATCCATGACCGGCATATGGATATCCATCAACACAGCGTCGAAATGGTGTCGTTGCACGGCATCCACTGCTTCGCCACCATGGTTGGCAATGCTGACCCGCACCCCCAATCGGGTGAGATACTCCCGAACCACTTGTTGGTTAAGCGGATGGTCCTCCACCAGTAGAATCTTGGCTTGGTCAAGGCATATGTCGGTGGCCAGGAAGGGAGGAAACTCTTTTTCGTGTATCTGGATTACCGGTTCAGGGTATCCCACCTGTACCGTGAAGGTGAACGAGGAACCTTGACCCAGGGTGCTTTCCACGATGATTTCGCCGCCCATGAGTTCCACCAGACGGCGACATATGGCCAAGCCTAACCCAGTCCCGCCATAGAGTCGGGTGGTGGAGTTGTCAGCCTGGGCGAATGGTTGAAAAATTTGCGTAATATGCTCGGAAGAGATGCCGATTCCGGTGTCGATTACTGAGAAAGCCAGTAGCACGCCGGCACTGTCTTGGCAGATTTTGCGAACGCGCACCCGGATTTCACCACTCTTTGTAAACTTGATGGCATTGCTCGTCAGGTTGTTGAGTACCTGCGTCAGCCGTAGGGGATCACCCACCATCTCTTGTTGCACATCTGGATCAACCTCGAACACCAATGACAACCCCTGTTCTTCGATACCTTCACCCAAGAGATCCGCCAGATATTCGAGAACTTCCGACAGGATAAACGGTATGTGTTCAATATCCAGACGATTTGCCTCTATCTTGGAATAGTCGAGAATATCATTCAGGATGCGCAGGAGGGCTTTGGATGAAGAGTGAATCTTGCGCAGGTAGTCGTACTGGCTAGTATTGAGATCGGTGTCCAGTACCAAACCGAGCAGACCGAGAATGGCATTCATCGGTGTGCGGATTTCATGACTCATATTGGCCAGGAACGTGCTTTTGGCAATGGATGCCGCCTCTGCCGCCTCCATGGCGATACGCAGCTGCTGTTCTGCCCGCTTGCGCTCAGTCAGGTCGACAAACTGGATCAACAAGTGATCTTCCCCATTGAGATGGGTGGGCAGAATGCGGCTTTCCAACCAGACCTCTTTGCCAAAAGAGGTGACTACATTGATCTCCCGATACTGCTGGGTGTGATGGGCTAATGCAGTCAGGCAATCTTCCAGCAATCCGGATTGTTTCCAGGCTACAATGTTCTGGAATTGCTGGGATAGCAGGTCATCACGAGTTGCACCAACCATCTTGGCATAGGATTGGTTGGCCAACTTACACTGTCCGTCGGCCGCATAGACCCCCATAGGCAGAGGGGAATCGAGCAGAATCTTGTCATTGAAGGCCAGGGTCTCTTCAAGATCTCGGGTGCGCTCTCCTATAGTCTCTTCCAGACTGTGATTTACCGCTTCCAATTGTGCTCGGGCAGCAAATAATCGTTCCTGCATGGTACGCATGGCACTGACCAGGCGACCCAATTCATCTTGATGGGGATACTCGATAGCGATGATTTCTGGGGATTTGGCAACAAATTCCAGTTGGGCAACCACCTCCGTCAAACGGGACAGGGGAATGGCCAAGCCTTTGGAAATAACCAAGTAGAAAATTACCCACAAACCGGCCGTTTTGACCATGGAGTTGATCAGAATGACAAAAAAGCTGTACTTAACCCGTTGAAATACGACCGAACGGTCGGCATAAATGGTCAATCGACCCAAATGACGCATACCGTTGGGGGTTTTCCTGTTCAATTCCGACACATTGAATTGGAAGGGAGCAAACAGGCTATTGGTTTCCACTCTTAGGCTGGCGGGAATTTCGCCAACATTCACAAGAGATTCGCCGTTATTCGCAGTGATGGCGACACCGGTAACCACGGAGGACTGGCTGATACCGATAGCCATGGTTCTCAATAACGCACGATCCAATTCCCAGAGTGCTCCGCTGACACTATCGCGGAAAGAGTGACTCAACGACACCAGATCTGTAGCAACCATCTGATGGATAGACGAATATTCCAGCGTGAGCTGGATGACTGTGACCGTAATGGCCAGTATGACATAGCCACCAAAGACTAAGCGGAAAAGACGGCCGGTCAAAGATTGCCAGAAAATCATGAGATGTTCGCCGGTTGAATAGTTTATGAGACGCCAAGAATCCTAAAAATCCAGCAATTGTTCGGCTTCTTCGACGGGCAGGTAGTGTGTGAAAATGCGCTTCAACGTGCCATCTGTGCGCATCTCTTGGATAAGGGTTTGCCAACGGATGGCATCCGTCTCAGAAAAACGACTTTTAGATAGTGCAATATTACCGAGATTTCCCTTATCATGAGGCATCCAATCCTGAATGGTGATTTCGTCCGATAGGCTAAACGCTTGGATAAACTTTTTATATACGAATGGATAGGCAAACAATCCATCAATGCGTCCCAATTTTAATTTTTCGAATAGGATCTCATAGGTGGTACTCTCCTGAACACGCTGTGCCAGGTAGAGTGGCTCCAGCCACTGGTCCAATGCATCGCCATGTTTGAATCCCCGAATGACGCCAAATTGCAATGGTCGCGACGCAGAAAAATCTGAAGAATTTAGTACGGTTCTAGCAATATCTGCCCGAATGATGGCATAATTTTTTGATCGGATATAGGGAACAAACCAGGCAAAATGATTGCGTTCACGGGTCTGGAGGGTGGAAAGGGTCATGTCCAGTGCACCCACTTCCATATCTATTTGAATACGGGATCTGGGTACCGTCTGGGTGGTTAACTGGCAGCCCGTGCGTTGCACGATTTCATCCACCAAATCTTTATCTATACCGCGTCCCTGGCCATTCTGCTCATCGTATAGAATACCAAACGGCATAAAAGCAAGGTTGATGGGACGGTTCCCACAGTTGATCGGGGCAGCCCAGTTTGGGGCGGCAATCAGGCTCATCATCAGGGCCGACACCCACAGCAGGGTACGAGTGGAAGCCTGAATTTGCATGCCCATGATGAACTCCTGGTGGTGTAGGCTACAAGTCTGGCGGGTTGAGGGGCCCATCTATATCTTTGAAATCCACTATTCTCTTGGCCTCCTCAAGGGACAGGTAGCGAGAATAAATGCGCTCCAAGGTGCCGTCTCGGTGCATCTCCCGTATAATGACGCGCCATCGGAGGGCTTCAGTTTCGGAAAAACGGCTTTTGGCAAGGACCAGATTGGCCAGGAAACCTGGGGCATCCGGAAACCAATCCTGGAGCACAACCTGACCGTCCACAGGCAGATCTCTCATTAGCTTGCGGAATGTGGGCGGGTCAAGGAAAATAGCAGCTACATGGCCGTTACGCAGTTTTTCAAACAAAAGATCGGTATTGACACTCTCTTCCACTCGCCCTTCCCGTCTCAACTGTTCCAGCCATCGATCTTGTGCCGGGCTTTTGGCGACTTGACGGACTGCACCAAACAGCAGTCGTTTCTGCTCCAGAAAGTCTGCCGCACTATGCACGGTATGGGCAGCCGATGCGTGAACCAATGCATAATCTTTCGTGATGGCTTGGGGGATGAACCAGGCGACTTGATCTCGCTCTGGCGTCCGTCTGCCCACAATGATCATGTCGATGTCGCCAGTGGCGATGTCGGCCCACATGCGCGCAACAGATACCAACTGGGGCAAAAACGGGCAACCGCTCCTCAGAGCCAGTTCGTCGGTCAGATCTGGGAAGATGCCTTGCCTCTGGCCATCTTGCTCGTAGTAGCCAAAACCATGGTGGAAGAGGGCAAGGCTGATGGGACGACTGCCACAATCCACCGGACCAGCGGATACCTCGGAAAAAGTAAAAAACATGAGCAGTGCCGATGGCCACAACAAATGGTGCATAGGTGGCGTGTGGATTGAAAAGAGTGGCATCGTAGTTTTCCGTGTCTGTGGTCCAGTATGGCGATCATCTGTTGGAGGTCGTTTCAGAGCGACGGTCGCAAGGTGAGGCGAAAGGTACTACCTTCACCCAGGGTACTCTTGCACAGGATATCACCACCATGCAAGCGGACAATGTTTCTGACAATGTACAGCCCCAGGCCGGCGCCCATGACATCGTTGACTTGGTAGGTGCGATAATAACGCTCAAATACGCGATCAAGGTCGGCCTCGGCAATGCCGATGCCTTCATCGCGGACTTCGATTACCAGGTTGCCCTCATCATCGGATTTTGTCACCAATTCGATGCAGCCACCATCAGGGGAATAATGCATGGCATTTTCCAGAAGATTGGCCAACATGACCTGCAACAGCGAGGCATCACCAATCATTTGTGTAGGTAACCCCTCGGTCTGGATGGTGAGCAAGTGGTCATCGGTGCGACGCTGCATCTCCAGCACGACAGTGGCCAGGAGAGTGGGCAAATCCACAGGGAGCCACCTGGGCTGGTCCATGGTGACGAGTTGATCCTGTGTCAGACAGCGTTCGAACAGCTCGGCTAGGCGAGTGGTGGCGGCACGAATCTGCCCAAGGTACTCAGGCTGGGGGCATTTCTTCTCTCCCAGGGCAAGCAGTTGGCAATTGCTGTCGATAATGGCCAGCGGCGTGCGTACTTCATGGGTTAACATGCGCATGAACAGGGCGTGATTGTTTGTGTAGTATGCCAGCAGGCCATCGCGTCGTTTCATTTCAATGTGGCTCTTGATCCTGGCCAGGACGATGGCGGGGATATAAGGTTGGCCGAAGTAATCTGCGCATCCCAACTTAAACCCTTCCGTTGCGTTTTCCTCAAAGGAAGCGTCGGCGAGGAAAATGACAGGAATATGACCAGTTTTTTCATTGTTTTTCAGGGTTCGGCACAGTTCGTACCCGTTTGTATCGGGCAGCCTCTCTTTGAGCAGGATCACATCCGGCAGGCAGTACGACCCAAAGTGTTGCATGGCTGCTACGCCACTCTGAACCGATACAACGCGATAATGGGGCCGCAATATGCTGGTCAGGAGATCATTCTTGGCCGGTTCATCATCGACAATCAGCACTATTGCGTCCGTATATTTCCCTTGTTCCATATCCACCTTACCGAAAATTTTGTCCACCATGAAGAGCACGGCTATCTTGTTTTTGCGGCATGCAGACGGCGCATGATGCTGTTCATAACGGCGGAGAGTTCTCCAAAGTCAATGGGTTTGACCATGTAGGCGTCCGCACCTTCCTCCAGCCCACGAATGCGCGCGTCCAGTTCACCTCGCGCTGTCACCATAACGATGCCGCAACGCATTTTTCGTCGCAGCCGTGCGGCAATGGAAAAGCCGTCCTCCCGGTTCCGGCCCAATCCGATGTCCAAAATCACGATATCTGCCGGCATCAGCATCAGTTCACGGTCCAACTCCAGGCCATTCTCGGCACCACGTGCTTGATGGCCCAGTACATTCAAAGTGTTGACAATTGTTTGCCGCAAAAGCGTGCTGTCCTCCACCACGATGATACGCAAGGAATTGGGCGTCTCATCGGGTGACACCGTGAGATCTGTGGTTGTTGGTGGTATGCCAGAGTCCATTTCCGGATTGTTGTCCGTGCGCAGATGATCGATCTGTCGTACCAGGTCCAGCAGCGAGCTGGCCTTCATTTTTCTGAAGATCTCTTTACGGTGCGTTTTAACCGTATCAATACTTGTGCCCAGTCGATCAGCAATATTTTTGTTCATGACGCCGCCAACCATCAAAAGGCAGACCTCGCGTTGCCTGGGGGTGAGCGCGTTGAAACGGTCCCGTACTTCTGCCTTGGTGTTTGCTGGCATGGCAGGAATGGCGGGGGTGGATGTACGGGAATCCATCCATTAACTCCTTGATAAAAATTGTTTTTCAATAGATGAACACAAGAGGTACTAAAGCAGGTACAAGCTCGACAGTCTTGCTGGTCAGTTTGTGAACGGAGGGGATTATCACACATTTCTTGCGTTTGTTTCAATCACCCCTGGGGGTGATTCACTACCGGACACTTTTTGCTGGTGTGATCAGAAAGTGTCAGAAAAGGTTGATTTTTTGCAATAATTAATGAAACTCATGACTGAAATCAACCCTACCAAGGAGATCCAGTCATGAGTGACAACGCGAAGAGGTACCGCGCCATCAAGGACAAGCTTACCAAACTTTATCCCCGTCAGCCACGAGGAAATGTGGCGATACATCTGAACACGTTGGCCGGGATAGTGAGCGGTATCGTTGGCGGTAAGAGCGTGAACTTGCCAAAGGTGGCCGAGAAGGTGCCAGATGGCAACAAGCCTGCCAGTCGGGAGAAGCAGTATTCACGATGGTTGAACAATCAACGTATTGATTTTAAATGTTATGTTCTGCCATTTGTTGAGATTATGCTTGCCAGTCTGACGGATGAGACGTTGACCTTTGCCATAGATGGCAGCGTCAACATGCACAAGTCGCATCTGCGTGATCCAGATAGAATGTCACGGTTGCTCATCGTAAAGAGATCTTCAGAAAAATGAAGGCCAGCTCGCTGCTGGACCTGGTACGACAGATGCGACTTGTGCA
>JAMOBH010000443.1:0-3586 GCA_039908085.1 Magnetococcus sp. YQC-5 | reverse complement strand
TGGATTCTTTAGATTGTTTGCTGTCCATTGAACCCGATGTAAAAAAAGATTTGACTGATATGCTCATGGCGAGAGTTGTAGACATCAGCAAGCCTAAGATTGAACAAGATATTTCGGTTACGTTAAGACATGAGCAGACATTCAGGATGTTGAGTGAGTATTTGCATGGAAAAGATGGGGGGTCTGCAAGGACATTAAAGTTGGTAATGAGTCTGAATGAAAATAAATATAAAATGCTATCTCATGCCAAGACGGTATATCCAAATGATGTGATTGGCAGGTCTTTAATTTTGTCAGTCTTGAGAGTACACACCATCTTAAGAGAACCACAATTAGGAGTGTCCATGTGTGTTTGATTGATGTATTGATTCACTTATAATCTTGTTACGGGTTTGTGAAGAATATGCAACGGTATATCAGTCCTTGTTAATTTTTCTGGTTTTCATGCTAAGGATGCAGGTGCTCTTATGAAAGATTTAAACATACAAAGGCTCGTCAATTTTAATGGTGTCCTGATCCCGGAATCAGATGCGAAAATTTCGATCTATGACTCTGCACTCATGTTTGGTGACATGGTGTTTGAGATGACACGTTCTTTCAACAAGATTCAATTCAAATTGCGTGAACATATAGACCGGCTTTACGCAGGCTTGAAGATTTTGCGCATTCCTTTGGAACTTACTCCTGAAGAAATGGAACGTTCAGTCAATGAAACAATTGAGGCCAATGAGCCGTTTATGGCAGCAGATGATGAACACCGGATCATGATTGATGTTACCCGTGGAATTTTGGGTATTTATCAAGATGTTGTCGGGGTGCGCAAAGGCCCCAATGTGATCATTGCAGATTTTCCCTTGCGTTGGACTGTGGCTGGAATGGGACCTCTGTTTGATCATGGCATTAATGCCGTCATCACCTCACAAAGGGCGATTCCAGGAACTCTTTTGGATCCCAAAATCAAGAATCGTAGTCGCATTCATTATCTGATGGCCAATATTGAGGCCTCATCAGTGGTGGGAGAGAATAATTGGGCATTGCTTTTGGATCCAGATGGTTTTATTGCCGAGGGCACTGGCGATAATTTTTTCATTGTCAAGGAGGGGGTGATCATCACTCCTGAGGGACGCAATATTTTGCGAGGGATATCCAGACATTATATAATGCATACACTTGCACCGCAGTTGGGAATGTCAGCGATTGAGGCCAATATTGAACCTTATGACGTTTATACAGCTGATGAAGCATTTATGACAGGTACTCCTTTTTGCATGTTGCCGGTTACAAGTCTGAATGGATTGCCAATAGGCAATGGTCAAGTTGGATTTGTTTTTAATCGTGTATTGAATGCATGGAGTGAAAATGTTGGCCTGAATATCAAGGAGCAGATCAGCAGTTGGGAAAGGCCAGTTTCTGCAGATGGTTCGGCACCTACGCCCTATCAATTCAAATCCAATAAAAAATGAACCAAGGCCTATCCATTGGAATAATGCAAGGTCGCCTTTCGCCACCCTTTGAAGGGCGTTTTCAGGCGTTTCCTGCCAGCTCATGGCGTGAAGAGTTTTATCGTGCTCAAGAAGCAGGACTATCGTGTATTGAGTGGATTTTTGAGGTGCCACACGCCAGCGATAATCCCTTGGGTAGCGACACGGGCAGTGCTGAAATGATGCGTTTGACTGAGAAGACTGGTGTGTCTGTGCGCTCAGTTTGTGCCGATTATTATATGGTGTCGCGCTTGGTGGCGGATGGGGCACCTGTGGTCGAGTCGGTCAAGCATTTGCAGTGGCTCATTGAGCGAGCTGCTCTCTTGAAGATCCGTTATATGGTTTTGCCATTTGTGGATCAATCCTCTTTGCGCAGTATACAGGACAGGGCCGCATTACATATGGTTTTGCGGGATCTGCTGCCATTGGTTCAGGCCATGGATGTGGAACTGCATTTGGAAACCGATTTGAACCCGACTGATTTCAGCCAATTCCTGGCGCAGCATAATCATCCCTATTTGCGTGCAAATTATGATATTGGGAATAGTGCCTCCTTGGGCTTTGATCCTGAAGAGGAATTGATGCTTTTGGGCCCATGGTTGGGCAGTGTTCATGTCAAGGACCGGGTGTTAGGGGGAGGGACGGTTCCTCTTGGAAGTGGTTCGGCAGATTTTCCGACCAGTTTTACTGGTATTCAAAAAGCCGGATTTAATCGATGGTATATTTTGCAAGCGGCACGTGGCCAGGATGGAGATGAAGTGGCCTTGGCCCGTAAAAATCGACAATTTGTAGAAAATCAGTTGGCAAGCATCATACAACCAGGCAGAAATTGACATGGATCTGAGGCTGACAAACAAGGTCGCTTTTGTGGCTGGGTCGAGTCGTGGAATAGGATTGGCCATTGTCGAAGGTTTTTTGTCGGAAGGTGCCAAGGTGGTGATGACAGGTCGCGATGGAGAACGGTTGGATCGGATACGCAAAGACCTGGAAAATCGTTATGGCACAGGCAGAATTTTGTCTGTTGTTGGAGATATGACAGATGAGGTGGTGATCGAATCTGCACTTGAAAAGACTCAGGAGAATTTTGGTGGACTGCACGCAGTGGTTGCCAATATAGGCTCAGGTACTTCCAAGCCTGGTTTTGAGATTGATCGCCAGCATTGGGAATCGGTACTGAATATGAATCTGATGGGTAGTGTTTTGTTGGCTGGGTCTGCGTTGAGGAGACTTGTAGCCTCCGGCGAAGGATCATTGACTTTTGTCGCATCCATTGCAGGCCACGAGGCTATTAAAGCTCCGGTTGCTTACAGTGCAGCAAAGGCGGCATTACTCATGTGTATGAAAAGTTATGCCTTACAGGTTGGAGGTCATGGGGTGAGGGTGAATGCCGTATCACCTGGCAATGTCCTGTTTCCTGGCAGCAGTTGGGAAAAGAAGCTGGCAGAGCGTGGAGAATTCTTCAAGAAATATATTGATGCCGAGGTGGCGATGCAACGCTTTGGGACGCCTGAAGAGATTGCTGATGCTGTACTTTTTTTGGCTTCGGAGCGGGCCAGTTTTGTCACGGGATCGGTGCTGGTGGTGGATGGCGGTCAGATGCGGTCAATTGCATAGGATGAGCAAACAAAACGCATCCAGAGGAAGTCTCCTGTTCAAGTCTCTAAGGAGAACATGAAAGTGGGCGAAATCTATCAAAGCATGGCCAGGTGTGCATGACAAATGAATAGATGTATCAATTCAAAGGGAACCTGTTTGTGAATCAGACCGTGATTACTGGAGTGCGTGCGGCGTTTGACTTGGACCACCGGGTGGCGGTGATCACGGGTGGTGCGGGCATGCTTGGAATACGTCATGGTGAAGCCGTAGCCGAATTGGGGGGCATCCCGGTTCTGGTTGATCTCAATCCGGTCAGTGCCAAAGCCGCTGCGGAAGGCATCATGAAGGATCATGGATGCTTGGCGTTGGGATTGGCTTGCGATATTACCAATCCAGAGGCGGTGGATGACCTGAAAAAGCAGATTCTGGAGCAGTTGGGGCGGGTGGATATTTTGATCAACAACGCTGCGAACAATCCAAAGGTGGCGGGGGGAGGATTGCAAGGGGGG
>JAMOBH010000442.1:0-3596 GCA_039908085.1 Magnetococcus sp. YQC-5 | reverse complement strand
AAGATGAAGGGTTTTTCGCATCCATGACCGATATGATGGTCGGCATGCTCTTCTTGTTTATCCTTATGTTGATGTTTTTAGCACTTAACAGAGTCTTTGCTGTCTTGGTGATTTGGACGGCTGCCTCGTTGAACTTAAGTGCGAAAAACATCAACATAAGGATAAACAAGAAGAGCATGCCGACCATCATATCGGTCATGGATGCGAAAAACCCTTCATCTTCCTGGTTGACGGGTATGTGGCGACGTCGAATGGCCATGGCGCGCTATTCCCGGATCACCGTAAACCTGGGTGTTGACGAGAGGCTGTAACCACCTTTTCCAGTGACTTGGTTGCGTCAGAAAACTCTCCGGCCACCTCCTGCAGTTCCTCAATGTTACCGGCCAACATACTGACAGTTTGCGCCAATGCGCCATCAATTTTTTTGACCTGCTCGTCGAGCATGGTCGTATTCTTATCAACAAGACTGATGATTTTGATCACTGCATTACCAAGATTTTCATCCGCTTTATCAAATTGGCTGGCATGTCGGTTCCAGATGGCCTGCAATTCCTGCAACGTGCTGGCAAGCTCCCTGGATAGGGCGGTACTCTGTCGATGCGTTTCATCCAAGGCTTTGACCGTAGTTTCAACCGCCTTTGTTGAGTTGTCGATCGCCTCTCTCAATGTCTGTGTCGCTTGTTTCAGAGGCTGTCCGGCATCAACCAGTGCCCGTGCCGCTGTGGATAGTGACCCTTCCGTTTCCCTGGCTGCGCGATTGACACCGTCCAGAGCCTGGGCGTGCAGGCCGATTTTACCTTCGACGGTATCCATGGTCGCCCTGACCTTATCGATACTCTCCTTGAACTGAGTGAGTACCTGATCTGTGCTGGAAACCACTTTGGCGGCTGCTTGACCAACACCGGTTTCCGCCTGGCTGCCTGCGGCAATGATGCGCTCAACGGCTTCGCCAATGTGGTCGGAATTGCGATTGGATGCCTCCTGCATGGTCTCGGCGGCCTTGACGAGTCGCTCGGTCAACCCGGCTACACCATCGACAGCACCCTGACGGATCTGGCCTGTGATTGCAGCAACAGATTGGGCCATTTGCTCGGAGGTCTCCCTCATCGCCTGAATGACCGATTTGGTTTCAGTGGTCATCGCCCCAGTGGCACCAGTCGTGACATTACGCAATTGTACCAGTGCCTGTTGAATGGCATTCGAGTTGGCCTGGGTGCCTGTTTCAATGCGCGCGACCGCATCCGCAATCTGTTGGGCGAACAGAGTGCCCGCCTCCTGCGTTGTATTGCGCATGACCCCACCGGCATCCATCAGAGTGGCGCGAATGATCTCTGCTACATTGGTAAGTCCATCGGTAGCCGCTCGCAACTGTGCATCAAGGGTGTCACGGGTTCTGTCCACATCGTTACGCACGGTAGCGGCAATACTGCTCATGCCTTCAGTGATTGCCTTGGCTGCCGCCCTGAGATCACCAGCGGCTTCCGCCATCTGTCCGGACAATCCAGTACCGCTACCTGCCACGGCCTTTGAGGTCTCCAACAGGGCATCCTTGATCGTGATCAGCGCCTCGGACGCGCCACGAATCTCCGAACCAGCATTGGCAGACACTACAGATCCGAACTCTTTTGTCATCGTCTGAATGGCGTTCTCATTCATGCTGGAGATGTTTTGGGTCATTGAATCCAGTTTCTCGGAGACAGGTGACATCGCGTCATGCATCACCCCTGGCATCGCGTTGCGCAGCGCCTCCTCAAGTGCCTTGCCCAGGTTGAACGCCAGTTGGCCAGTGAATTCCTTCAACTGCGCAGACTGCTCACGAAGTTCATCAAGCTGATGACTTGCCAGCATTTCAGTCGTGACGGTAAGGGTACACCGCTCAATTTCACGGCATAATGTGTTTAGACTCTCATCCAGCCATCTAACCGAAAAACGATAAAACACTCCCAGGACAATGGAGCTGCCTAATCCTGCAATGGACGTCCAGAATTTGAATGTGGCTGCACTCAACAGTTGTGCCAGCGCCCCTTGCATCTTGATGGTCTGCTGGGTGGCATCGACATTTTCACCACCGACGGCATGAATGGCTTGAGATGCAAAATACAGAGCCGCAACGAGACCAATGAAGGTGAACAAGAGACCAAAACCAACAAAAGTTCCTGGAATGTTGTGGAACCACTGGATTTTGAGGCACACATGCTCCAAGTCAGTTAGGTTAATGAAATCAGCCGGTCTGACGGTGCTTTCAATGATGTTTGAATTTTTTCTCTGTGGAAGCAAAGTTTCTTTATATTCTGACCACCCATGACCAAGAAGTTTGCTTTTGATCATCATGGAGTCGAAGTCATCGAACTTTGAAAAAAATTCTGATCGGTTTTTGCACGACTTCAAGAAGTGAACACGAGACCTGATTTGCCGCAAAGGTCCTACGATCCACCCAATAAAAAAAACCGTCGCCAATACAACAGCCAAAATTACCATTGTCGCTGCAATGGTGGGCGCTACCGTTTCGTCTTGAAACAGGGAAAAAACGGGCAAAACGGAATCTATGACAATTAGGCCGACATGCGTCATAACAATAATTCTTTATATTTTAGAATTGAAGTGTTCCATGTTTACCAATAACCATCATGCAAGGCTGGCGTGATGAGAGTGAGCATGCTCAGCGTGACTGCGCCACATAGTAGTTGAAAACTCGCTCGTAGGTCTCATTAGCAACTGCACATCGCATCCAGAGTACGCTGTTCCCAAATTCTTTACCCACCACGCTCCTGACCGCTTCATCCAAGTGTGGCAGACGAATTTGTGGAATGACTCGATACCACCAGCTCCGATCTGATGCCATCCTCACGGTTAGTATCAAAATAGATGCTTTCCCGTTCTTTTTCAACCCGTTTTATTCTCTCAGACAAAAAACACCGGCACATCCACCGTCTCCTGCACCCGCACCGCACGTCCATCCCGCACGCTGACCCGGTCTCCCACGTTGCCGCCCCCATCCAGCTCCACCTCGACCACCCCATGGGCTGTGGCCACCCATGCCACCCCATTGGTCATCGAGACAATCCTGCCAGCCACCGCAGTTCGTCCAGACAACATCTCGCGCAACTCAAAGAGAGGACTCGACATTACGCAGCACCTCCAATGACGTGACCAGCCGAACCCCCTGCGCCGCATGACTCACGCTTGTCACCTTTCCGCGCCAGGACTTCCCCATCAAAGCATCATGCACCTCGACAAGCTGCCCAGGCATGAAACCGGGACGATGCAAACAGCTCAACAACACTTCCTGCAACGGCTCCCCGGCGTCGATTTCCGCTTTCCCTCTCGATCTTTTCGCCTCATCGCTGCTCAGGAGCGGTTCGGAGATGTCCTCGCCCCGAAACGCCCCATCGTCGCGCTGGCAAAATATTGCGCCCGTCCCAAGCGCATCCGCCGTGATACCGGTGCAATGAACTTCTACCGGGAACTCCTCCTCTCCGGCCACGTTTGTCGGTGCCGTCAGACTCAACGCCCGCGCCAGGGAGCGGTACGTCACGCGGGCGATTGCCACACCGACGTTCGGAACCGAGACGGTGCGCTGATCGGCTGCCACGGTC
>JAMOBH010000082.1:0-18052 GCA_039908085.1 Magnetococcus sp. YQC-5 | reverse complement strand
AAAGCCGTTGAATGGGTTATTGTAAACCAATATGAAAAATAATGGAAGCCATTTGAAGAGATTATTGTAAATTATTCATAGCTACTGATGGTGTGCGGAATGTCGGCGTAATATTTGAGTCTGCGTTGCCGCTACGTTCGCCGAAAATCCATATTTGTTTTCAAGCACATCCCTGTATGCGTCAACTTCACCTTTTGCGGCAATGAACGCTGTGGCTTGCGCTTCGAGTTGCAACGCAAGATTTTGATGATCTGCCGTTTTCAACACGGCAATATAATTTTGCAAAGCAGCGGTATTGTCTTTGCTTGCACTTCCGACCCGTGCCAAAACTCGACCACGCTCATCCATTGAAAGATTGGCTCCCGGCAGGATTTCAGCCAGTTTCATTTCCGCATCGGTATGTTCTTTGGTCCCGACTGCGGTATTTCTCAGTACGGCCTGCAACTCTTCCAATGTTTTTATTTTTTCTTGTCCTGCCATGCGGGTTGTACCCAAGGTTTTAGCAAGTTCCAAGGCAGGCTGCACGGCTGATTCAGTTGCTTTTTGATAGGCGTAAATGGCAACGCCTATCGAGGTCAAAAAAATACCAACAGGACTAAGCAACAAAGCCTTCACACCAGCAGTCAAAGCAGCCACGGCACCGGAAACGCTCGTCAAAGGGGCAACAAGCCCCAGGATTGCTGTGCCAATATTAATCATGACTCCGGCCATGCCTCCCAAAAGCAAAGAGAGTGCTGTCCACGCGCCACTGAACGAGAGGAACGGCACCATGGATGCCAACAAGCTGGCAAGCCAGGCTTTGAAAGCCGCGCTCAACAGTGCGGTTCCGGCGGTCATGGCTGCAATCGATGTGATTGGGTATGCGGTTATTATGGAGGCCAGTCCTTGTGCCAAAGATGCGGTGACACTGGCACCCACTTGTGCGGCAGGCAAAAAGACGTTACCAATCGCAATCGATATTTCCGCAATGGCATTTTTGGCCAACGTCATTTGAGCCGCAGTATCTCCCATCCGCTCCTTAAATTCTTTTTGAGTTGACCCTGCATAACCTGACTTGTCTGACACCAAGTCCAGATTTGACTGTAACTGTTTCAGGCTGCCCACAAGCAACAGAATTTCGTCAGAAAACTCTTTTCCGAAGATTTCATTCAGTTTTGAAATTTTTTCTGTTTTACTCAGATTGGAAAAGGTGTTCAAAAGATCAATCATCGCCTGCTTTGGGCCAGCCTGAATCTGTTGTGCTACCGCACTGGCAGAAGTGCCCAATGATAAAAACGCCTCTTGGGCTTTCTTTGATCCTGATTCTGCGTTGAGCAACTCCCTGAGTAATGCGTTGATGGCGGTTGACGCCCGTTCAGGACCAAGTCCCAATGATAAAAATGTGGCTGCCAATGCCGCCGTCTCTTCTTTGGCCAAGCCAAAAACGGTTGACATGGCACCCACCCGCGTCAACACTTCGATCAAGTCTTTTTCCGTGGCCTGGGTTTTGTTTCCAAGATAATTGATCGCATCGGACAACTCTCTTGTTCCAGGGATTGTCAGATTGAACACGTTCTTAAGTTCTCCAACAGACCGTCCGGCGGCATCGGCGGTCAAATTGAAGGCCGTGGCCATCTGTGCGACCAACTCTGTAAACGGGCGCACTTCGTTTGCGGCAACTCCCATCTGTCCGCCTGCCGTCGCGATGGCCGCCAACTCATTGGCGGCCATCGGTATGCTTCGAGTCATGTCCAGGATGGCGTCCCTGACCTCTGTGAAGGCTTTTGGTGTTTCAAAATCCATCACTTTTCGCACACTGGTCATGGCTGCTTCAAATTCAATGGCCTCTTTGGTTGCCAACCCAAACAACGCGCCTTTCACGGCCAAAGATTTCAAGGTATCTTTCACCTCTTCAACTTTGCCCCGTAAAGACTCCATGCCTTTTCGCGCCATGTCAGCACTGAGATCCATAGCCTTGGAAAAGTTGGACGCCTCTGTTGCCGCATCTTTTATTTTTTCTGATGCCTTTCTGTACTCATCTCCAGTTTGTTTGACACTTTGAATGGCCGATTCTGGCACCTGTACCTGGGTAAGAGCGTTCGCCACTGATTTCATACCGTCAACCGTCTCGCGCTGCACTTTGGACATGCTTGCTCGAATCGAACTGGTATCGACATGGATGGAAATTTCAAGAGACCGTTCTGCCGTACTGGTTGTCATTTTACCCCCTGCCATTCAAATAGTGTTGAAGCCCTTCCTGATTCAGATTACTGCCCAACCATGCCGCAACCGTCTTTGTCTCGTGTCGCATTTGTTCTTCGTGCCGTATTGCCCGGACAAACACCCCTACCTGAGCCAGGGTGTAATGTTGAACATCTCTCCAGGAATGGCCATGAGAAATCAATTCCTGGACGATAGTACCTAAGCCATGATGCCCTGAACCTGGGTCGCCACCTTCTGGATCAGGGCCACCAAGTTTTTTACGAACCCTTCCTGGCTTTTGGCGTTGATATCGATGATTCTTTCCACGATGCCAGTGACCACACCAGGAGGAAGGCGCGCCGCATCGGCACGGTTCAAGCCAAGACAGATTTCAATTACTTCCGGTATATTTTCGGAAAGGAGTTTCACGACCAGTTGGCCGATGACCAAGGCTTCATCCACACTGAGGCTCTCGCCTTGCATTTTTTCCAGGACGCGAGACTCTTTGGCTTGCTGTATCGACGTCGTGACCAACTGCACCACCCGGCTATAGCCATCCAAACCCAAAGGCCGCAGATAAAACGTCTTGTTTCCGATCACCAATTCTTCACCAGGAAACAGAGCCTCCCAGTCGCCATCATCCAAAGTGCTTATATTTTGCTGCATCGTAGTCTCCATTTTCACAAGTTAAACTGTCATCAATTTGATTGTTACGTAATACCCCAAACGCGCCCCAGACAATGGACGTGCTGGATTGGCTGAAAAAGCGGGTGGATCATGGTGACGAAAAACAACATTAAATGTTTCGCCACCAATCACCAGGACAAAATTACTTCCAGCTTGGTCAGACAAGGCCTGGATGGCGTCCACGGTGGCTTGATTCATCCTTTGCACTCCAGGCGAGGCCTCCAAAGTGATCGGGCGACCCTGGGAAACTGGAGTGGTGAAGATCACCGACGATCCCCCAAGGGTACGCACCACCCCTTGAGAGACCGGAGACCATTCATGACGGTCCGTCCATTCTGTCTGAGCCGGAAGCTCAATCCCGCCAAGGGTGATAGCCACCATTCACTCCTTTACCGATCAAGCTTCCATCTGCATGGTGAAAAATTGACTGACACCATCCGGTTGCGTGGTATCGGCCAGCAGAGTACCCGTGAGCGGCATTTTTGCGAACGCTGATTTGTCGATCAACGAAAGCTCAGAGGCCGGACCAAACCGGACCCGACGGAACCATGCAGTAACGGCCTTGCCTGCCCGCACCCGGTTCTTGCCGACAAATTTCACCACCACTTCAGCACCACTGGTGGTCAAGGCCTCGATGGTTGCGAATTCGGCATAATCATAGGTAATCAGGACACCTTCACCATTGGTAATACGCGCAAATGGGGCGAAGCGGATACTTCCTGAAGCGGTGTCTTGCGAATAATCAATCCCATCTGTCAGGGTCGCCATGGCCATCACGGTCCATTTGGCGGTATTGTCATCAATAACCAGGCCGATACTGAGAACAGAGGGATCACTGGGCCATGTGGGTTCAGTGCCGCCTGTAACGCCTGTCTGGGTGCATTTGACAATCCAGGTATTGCTACCCGCGACAACTTTTTTATAGGTCGGAGTCGTGGCAGAGACAGAGGCACCACTCACCCACCCGCCAGAGGAGAATTGAGCATGGGTGATGGTGGTCAGAGTCTTGATGGACTTCGCAGTGCTGACCGTACCGCCCCGGATGGCACTTCCGGCCTCATTGGTGACGGTCCCGGCTGCCGTAGAGGATGCGGTTCCAAAAAGACCAAGCGCGAGATTGGAGGGTTTGAGATCGGAAGGCTCGATGCTGATCTCGGCTTTTTCGATCTCGCGAAACTCATCCATGGTGCCAATACCAGTGAGATGGTTTGGTTCTGAAATGACGTTTTCAGAAAGGGTAACCACCAGCTTGCTGTTGTTGCCGATGGATGTCAGGGTGTTGAAGTCGGGTCCAATAAAAACTTCTCCGACGCCAATAAGGGGGTTTTTGGTGATGGGCATGTTCAATTCACTCCAGAAAGAAAAATGTGCGTACTGTAACGCAAGGCAAAATAACCAAATCCATCTTCAAACAACGGCGGCGGGGATCGCACCCTGATCAAAGGAGAGGCATGATTTTCATCCGGCTGCCATCCCCGCAAAGCCGCATCCATAGTGATCAGGATTTTTCCGGCCTCCATGCGGGCACTCTCTTCTCGCGTCATTTTCATCGCCAGCACTGCCAGCCAGTGCTGTTCCAACATCAGATCCCCACACTCCTGGTCGATCCCTGGCACAGGCTCGTCTCCGCCATAAATCACATAGGCCGCTGGGGTGATCTGACCTTGACTCGTCACCCCATCCAGATCCATGACCGCGACAACTTTTCTCAATTCCGGCACCAGCGTTTGAATGCGATTCACGATCAACGCTTCGGCTGCGAACAGGTCGTTCATCGCTTAAAACCCCTGCAAGGCAGATGCGCCAAATTCTGTAGATCCTGCCACAAACTCTGGTGATCCGGCCCCGGTCGCAGCCAAGGGTGGAGATTCCGCCCCGCCCAGAATGACCTTGCCAGACGCAACCCCTTCCAGCCATCGGATGGCTGCGGCGTAACGCTCTTTGATGGCCTCGGATGGTTTGTCGTCGTGCAACAGATACCTGGTCAGATCACCGCACACACGCGCCAGAGGCGTATCGGCGACAACGCCAGGATCCAACGGCAAAGTGTAACGATGGAGGTATGAATCCATCAGGCGTGAGGCTTGCCCAATGGCGTCCTCAACGCGATTCATCGCCTCGATTACCACCGGGTCTTCGGAAGGGGTCTGCATGGCTTCCTGTAATTGCTCCGAGCTGATTATCGGGCCAGCGTCCGGCGATGCCGTATCAGCAATTTCTCTGGTGCCATACCATCGCGCCAGGTCTTGAGGTGTGATATAATGCATTGAAGCATCCTCTGTTTGGTTAAGATTGAATTCAAGTTGTCATGTCGTGCCCATTGCTCAGGAGAATGGCGCAATTTTCGTGACGCCACTCTGCCAACCTTCCTTATCCAGAACCCAATTTAGAACGCTTTTAATCTTTCGTCTGTTGCGTTTTGGCGTTCAAGGAATAGGATAGTACCTCCAAGATACAAAACAGGCTGAAAATGGCTTTTTTTGGACATGTCATTCAAACCGACGCCAATAAATATTCAGACAAGATTGTCAACACCTTTCTGTTTCCTTCTGGGGAAATCCCCAGGAAGGGGCGAGGAGGGATGTGAATTTCATGCGCCCCCACTGTCGCCCATTGGGCGAAGTTGGATTTATGCTCCCTCACAAACCGCCTGCCGACCTCCCCTGTACGGGCATTCTGCCGAAAGTGAAGTTTTTGGCTTCTGGCTGCCACTGCAATTGCACCACCCAGTTGATGGATGAGTGCATAACGCAGGTTGCTACCAACGCGGGCAAAACCATCTCCTGATTGACTTGAAACCGAAGCCGCCAACAGTCCGGTCACCTGCAACATTTTTCCCGGCCATTTGCCTTTTCTTTGGCGGTTGCGAATCGTGGAAGGGCGCAATTGGGGCCATGGATCCCCGGTAGCCGGGTCCGCCTCTCGTTCAAACGCCTCTTCCGTCTCGTCCATCATCACCCCGGCAATCCTCCGCATGGCGGGCGAGGTGTGTGTTGCGGCGTTGGTTATGCGGTTCAAGGCTTCCAGGACTGCATGATCATCGATTTTTATTTCAAACAGGTTTGACATGGTCTATACTCTTTTTCAGGTCGGTCTGTGTGACACGGTACAATTCTCCCAGCCGTAGCACGTGATTCACGGAGCGTCATGCGGGGTTCCAGGGGGGCCTCGCCACATACCGGCCTGATTCCCAAATCCTTTGCTTTGTTTGGCATCACGACGCATCTCGCCCTCGTCAGTCCGGTAAAACGTCACCATATACAATTCTTGATTATCTCTGGTTGACTTCACTACACCTTTGTACAAACGATCCTCCACCTTGAAAAATACAAGGTGATGGTCGCCCTGTTGGATGGTATCCCCCTGAGTCAATCTGGGCAGTTTTTGATACTCCCCAATCGTCAGTTCAGGGTGAGATTTGAATTGTTTTTCCAGTGTCTCCGCAGAAAGTTTTACTACTTGCGTTTTTGAATTCAACGCCTTCATAGCCCGATCATCCAAAACTGCAACCGGGAACTCCCCGCCCACATCCCGATTGAAGAATCGGGTGAAATCCGGCCCGGTCACCGCACCTTCCAGGTATTGACTGGCAACCCTGTAGCCGTAACGATCCAGATCAGGTTGCCAGGCTGCCTGACCTGGGTTGTAATCCCATCCCGGATCAGGCTTGAATTTCAGCTCTCCACGTCCAGAGGGATTGGAGATACGATAAAAACTGACTGGCCGCACAATGGGTTCTCCAGTCTTTGAGTTTTTACCGACCACCTGATCCTCGACGCCAATTCGATCACCAGAGGATTCCACGTGTACGCCTGTTGACTTGACATCTTCCACCGACAACGCCCGCATGCGGCACCGACACCTCCAACCGTTGGGTGGGGTGAATTTGCTCCAGAAAGGGTCATCATAACGAAACACCTTGCCATGCATCGCCCGATGGGCAGGACGGGTGCGGGAATCCATCACCGCCACATACTTCCAATAAGGTCGCGCATCGGCGTTGTCTTGCATCCCCTTCCAACGGCCAGCCATAAAAGAGGTTTGAAGGTTGGTTTGATAGATGTTTTTTAACCGCCATGAGCTTCCCAAGGTCGCCTTGACACCATTCTCCATCTCAACCCGTCCCCACCATCCCATTTGCTTGAGTTGGGGTGACAGCTTGTGCATGAACTCTTCCCGCGTGGCACCACTCTTGATGGCGGCCTCCACCTCTGCCCGGATCGTCTTAAGAACCTCCATTTCAACCGCTTTGGCCACAGTGAATGACTTGGCGTGTGCCTCTTTCCAGGTGTCATGCCAATCCCAAGAGAATCGCATCCCTTTGGAAGTCAGGAAGTCGATTGCCTTTTCTGGAGGCAAACCAAGGGCATACCCAAGATCAAGGGTTGGCATGGGCGTTGGCCCTCCCGATCATCTCGGCCAACAGAAATCGCCTTGCAAACGCTTCTTCCAGATCGTCGGTTGCCAGTTCTGGATATAAACCATCCAGCATTTGTAAGATTTCATCGAGATTGCTGGCTTGTCCAAGACGATGCAGGATGTTTTCCATCCACGGTTCAACAGCCGTTCGCACCCCTTCCATTCCCAAGGCGGTCAAAGTGTCGATCACGGATTGATCGGCTTGCGCTAAAGCCAGATCTGCATCCAAACCAGCTTCCGCGAAGGCCGGATTCTGAGAATCGATGGAAGTTTGTGGTTTTGCCTCCACAGTTGACACATCCTCCCACTCCCCACCATAGGTCTCCACAACTTGTTTCAAAGTGGGTCGATAACCTGCCTTGATCATCCTCTCTTCACGGAGAGATCGCGCATCCAGATCCTCTGGCTCCTGGATCTCTCTGCGCACACGCGGCGGAGTGGCACCAGGAAAATTCCATTCTGTCAGCCAGACAACCGGGCCTCTGTTGAAAGACTCACAAAGCATGTCAGCATCGGCTTTGACTACGTCATTGCGGACCGATTTGTGAACATCTCCTTTGTATTGACCGCCTTTTGCCTCTGTGGTCAAAGTTTGAGACAAAATAACTTTGGCGATAGCGTCGTTTGTGCGGTCATAGAGGTCCGCATTGCCCGCGCTGCCGTGAATGCTCGCCTCCAGAAGATCCACCCTCATTCCCTCTGGGATGATCAGTCCTGACTGGGACTGGATAGCCTCCAAAGCCTGCAACAGCTTGCGCTTTTCCATCTCCCCGGCATTGGCGGGATAAACACCAACCGCTGTGGGTGAA
This sequence comes from Magnetococcus sp. YQC-5, assembly GCA_039908085.1. Lineage (GTDB taxonomy): Bacteria > Pseudomonadota > Magnetococcia > Magnetococcales > Magnetaquicoccaceae > Magnetaquiglobus. The sequence goes on along the minus strand of JAMOBH010000082.1, from coordinate 9,956 downwards.
CCAAACTTGTCCATCATTTTCAGCCAGGCGCGCAAACCTCCTCGCTTGAAAAACACCGGCCAATACAACCAATGAGCCAAGCCTTGACCATAAGGTTCGTCGTCGTGAAACGCGCCAGCGCGAAACACCCAGAATTTTTTCTCCGGCATCTCCTCTCCTTGCGCGTAGTCGGCGAGTGTACGTAATCGCAACCCGCCACCCACACCAAAAGCAAACCTTCCTGGGTGGCGTACCCGCAGATCCGCAAGCGTCACAGTGTTTCCTTCTCGACCCCACATGCATTCAGCCACGGAAAAACCAAAAAAGATTCCGTAGAGCATTCGGTCAGTAATCGTATCCCAGGGGATTCGTTCCAACTGGCTTTTGATGAATGCCGCCGCTGCTTTAGAAGGTTTATCATCGTTGCCTGGATCCACCACCCATGGCCGGGAAATCAGGGCCAAACGTCGTTGCTGAAAACAGGATGCCACCTGGTCATCCTGCAAAAGATTCTCATACAGGGCATAATCACCATCCCCTTTGGTCATCAATATGGCGTCCTGGGGAGGCATCACCGCGAAAGCATCTGTGAAACCTCGCGTCACATCCCGGTCTCCGGTACTCATGGCCAACTCTTGAGTAACCGGCGGTTTTGGTGATTGCTTGTTGTTTTTTTTGCCCATGATCATTCCTTAACAAAAATCAGACATCTGATCTGTCAACGACAAACCACCTTGCCCCCTGCTAAACATAAACTCCGGCCCAATCGCCGTATCTGGGCGGAACGCGCCAGTCGGCGTGAAATCAATCTCTGCTGCCGGATTGTCCGCTGCATGGATCGCCAAAAAACAAGCCCACGTCCGATCCGCATGTCCTTCTGCGTCCGAATCCGCCACAAAACGCGGTGTGCCTGTCGGCGAAAGTATTTTTTTCAGTTTGTGCAAATCAGTACGCAACGCCGCATCTCCAACCGGAATCCTGATACGCCGTTCTTCGAATACTTGTTTTCCACCTGTGGCCAGCGTCAACTTGTTGGGTCCAGTGAACAGCACTCCTTCCACCCGCAACGACCCATACCGCCTCTTGGCGTCCTCCACCGGTTTTTCCCCCATGCCGGTCTGATCCATGCACAGCCGGGCCACGCGAAACTGCCGCATCACCTCATCCAACAACGCATCTTGTTGTGCAAAAGAGATGCGACGTTCCGCTACGATCTTGCGGGTCCAAAAGACATCTCCCACCAGTTCCATGACCCAGATCACAAACAGATCACGACGCGCCCCGATATCCACCCCGACAAAACAGGGTCCACCCTGATAACAACCCGGATCCCCGGCTTTCGGGTCACAAGCGGCATCAATCAAATCATAGGTCAACCAGGCCGACGCCTCATCCAGCCATTGCAGTTCGAACTCTTGCAACCAGGCGTCATCATCTCCCAACGCCTCGCGCAACTCATTGACATTCCTGTCCAAACCCTCTCGTACTGCCTGATGGATATCCACCACGTGTCGTGACCAGGTCGGATTGGGTTGTGTCATCAACTTGTAAAAAAAATTGCCTTTGCCGTTTGGCGTGGAAACCACACGCAACTTCAAAGCGGGGGCGCTGATGACCGGAAACAACGCAGTCCAGATTTTTCGTGACTCGGCATGAAAAGCAAATTCATCAAGCAATACATTGGCGGAAAAACCACGCGCCGTGTCTGGATTTGCCGGCAAGGCCGTTATGCGCGACCCGCCGGGAAACACCACCTCCAACGAGGTATAACGGGCCTCTTCTCCCTGCCAGTGACCCTCGACAAATAAAAGTTCTTTTTTTAATGTGGCCTTATATAATAAATAATAAGCTTTACAAAAGGGTTTAATATGGTTTTCCATGGCCTCTTTGGCCTGCCGCTCCCCACGCGACAAAATCACCCATCGAGCCTTCCTTCCCGCAGCCTCGGCACCGAAACAATCATCAACCAACTCCAGGCACGAGGTGAATGTCTTGCCGGTCTGCCGGGCAAACATCCCCACCTTGAAACGGGAGGCGTCCTCCAACCATCGACGTTGATAAGGATGTATATGGATCAAAGGTTTATTCATGGCGTCACTCATGGAGCCACTCCCAACACGCGCCGTACCTCGTCCAGAGTCCCAGAGTCAAGATTGCTTCCGCCTGTGGCCAAAACGGCCAATTTTTGCCGATTTTCAGCAGTGATTTCAGCGGTAAGTTTTTTCCTGATCGCGATTTCCTGATCCACAGCACTTTTGTCTGCCGTGGCCAAATCCCGTAACGCCCTGGCCAGAGTCCCCACATCGGACGGTTTTACCGCTGCTTCACCTTCCCCCATGGCGGAAACGCTCTGAAAAGCCACTGTGCGTAACATCTCCACCAACAACCTCCCCACATCTCCTTGTGGATCAGACCCCAGTTTTTCCACCCAGACCGCCGCCACCTCTCGCGCTTCACGGGCAAGTGCCAACCTGTCATCCATCGATTTCCGATAACGCCCCAAGGCAGACCTGGAAGGCGTTGCAGTCCCCAGGGTTGCCAAATGGGCGCGAATCTCATCCAGAGTGTATCCACCCTCCCGGATCATACGACTGATTTCATCCTGAATTTCACGAGGCAGTCGCGTCATGGTGGATTGGCGGCCCATGGCTTACACCGGATCCGGGCGTTTGACGCCAGGATGCATCACGCGACCACAAGCCACATCACCGCCTTGTTGCGTCAACGTGGCAATCACCACCCCCCCAGGAGATTCCAAAGTGACCATGCCGTTTCGTTCCAGCCAAGTCAACTCCATGACGACTACCTCTTGTGATACGTAATGCCCTTCACTGTCCAAAACATTGGAAATCAGCGGTACGCTGGCAACATACCCAGGAGATTGCTCCAGGAGTTGCAAGATACAACGGCGGCGATCCTGGCGTACAAGATTGGTGTAATTCATGACTCCTGTCCTCCTCGACGCATATGATGTTCAATCAACAATCGCACTTGATGGGTTTGTGCTTCCATTTGTCCTGTCATCCTTTCCATGGCTCCATGGAGTTTAATCATCTGATCGGCAATCTTGACGATATCCTCTTGTTTCGGTCCGGCTTCGAATCGGCTTTCGATCTGGGCGAACCTGGATTCGGCCTCACGACGAAATTCGCTCACCTCCTCCTTGGTGAATTGGCGTATCGACCATACGGCCCACGCCAACAATCCATTTGAAATCGTCAACACGATTGGCACGTAATCCAAAACAGTTTTGGCGTCCATAGGTCACCTTATTGGGGTGTGGAGAGAACAGCATAAATTTGCCGCTCGGTTAATGTGAAACGCCGGGCCAACGACCGTACACCCTCCCCGGAGTCATAACGTTTAATGATTTCGCGATTCCTGGCGCGACGAAGCAGGGTGGCACCCCGCACCACTGTCAGTGTTTCGCCACCAAACATCTGCGAGAGCTTCAAGGCCGGTCCATGGCCTAACAAAATGGCCAACTTGTGATTGGGCTTCATACGGCGACCGACAAAAACCCTGGTGCCGCCAAGCTCTTTGACCAATTTCAACGCGCCTTCGCGACCAATCACATCCGCAATCTCTTGCAAGGATGCGGGCAAATCTCCATCCAAAACCAAATCCATGCCGTCTTTCATCGCTTGACTCTCCCGTTCCGGCTGTCTTACTTGATAGATTACTCCAGGAAAAATAAACAAACAAAATCAAAAATATTATATATGAAACGCAACAGCAGGCTTATCGTGCCTCATCCTTCAAACGTGCGGCTTGCATCTCCAAGGCTTGAATGATTTTTATCAGTTGCGGAATCGTGCAATGCTCAACAAATAGCGTGACATTCTTCTGATCCCGAAAAAACATCTGGCGGGCCATGCCATCTGCGTAGGCCAGAAAATTGTGTTCTCTGCCCAATTTGCCAATAATGGACAGCATCTTGATAATCTTGTTGATATACTTGGCCTTGTCCGAAGCTGGACGAAACCGTTTGATCCTGGTCGGCTTGTTGTCACTGGGGCGAGGATCCCATCCCCAGTGACGAAACAACCCAATCAACTCTTCGGCTTGTTGCCCGGTCAAATCCTTGGACGACTCCACCCCAAACCGACCCAAGGCAGCACGATAATGCTCCTCAGTCAGGGCCAATGCTTTCTTGGCAATGTGTATGACGGCCAATTGGGATCGAGTAGGCATAGGTTAATCCTTGTCAAGAATCTCCAACCAATTTTTGTAAATACTGCACATCCTGTTTAATCAAGCGCAGATCCTTGCTTGTATTGTCCAGCATGGCCTTGATACTGTCTCTTGCACGCTTGGCCAGATCCCCGGAAAAGTCTTCACGTTTCAACTTCGACCAAAACGCCAAACCCAGCAGGGCAGAAGCCGTTCGTATCGCCATCATGGGATGGGCAAAACCAAAGAGCGTGCGCCCGCACCCGGATGCAACAATTTGAAAAGACCTTTCCTGGTTGTCTGGATCAACCACAATCGCCAAACCATCCAGCACGAATGCTTTTTTGACTTGCTTTTGTCCCTCATCCCCAACCATGACATTCTCAATTTTGTATCCGAGCGACGACAAAACTTCAACCAGCACTCTTGACTCTTGTTGTGTCTGTGTTTTCATGGTTCATCCTCCAACCCCAAGTTCTTCCTGCTTGATCTCATACCAGAAGACATCTTTTTGGATCCGTTGCACCCCCACCAACGACAACCTTTCCTCTGGCCATTCGCGCATGGCGTCGCGATCCACTTCATCTTTGACACGGATTGCGGCAAACCCCAACTCCTTGATTTTGCCCAACACCATGGCCCATGTGATCTTGCTCTTTGGCTTGAGTTCAGTAGACCGGCGAAACCCAAAGACCCCGAAAGCCAGTTCAGCAGTCCGCTGTACATTGAACAAAGTCTCCTTGTTGAATTCAGCAAAAACAGACAATGCCGTCTCCAGATCCTTCAAACGCTTCCGCCTGGGTGCAGCAAAAGCGTCTGCGTTCCGCTTGGCAGTGTCAATGACAGAATTCATGTCTGCTTCAATGGTGGTAATCGCACGTTGCAGCATGGCCATCTCACCCAAAACAGCGTTGGCTTGCTGCATGTCGGCAATCATATACACAGGTTGCGGTTTGACTCGTGAGGTCATGAGATCCTCCTCATGACTGGAGGGTGGGACGTAAGCCAATAGACCGTCCTCAATACGGTTGGATTGGTGGCGCGTTGGGCAGTGGCGCACATGACTTTACCTTTCCCGACCAGCCAGACAAGCAACACTTGCAGGATCCATTTTGGGAGCTTGTGCAACATTCTTTGATCAATCTCGTCCAGACTCAAGCAGGGTTTTTCCTTGAGGACAGAAAACAAGGATCGTTTCTGTCTGTTGAGTACAACCCGGTCAGGACCAAAGGGACCACGGGCAATACCCATCCCCTGCGACAACACTTTTCGCTCCGCATCCGAACCAGGCGGACCAATGGGTAAATCGATTTTACGCATCGCAAACCTCTCCTCTGAAATGTTGAGTCGGCCATTTACGACCTGGATTGTTTTCACAGACACGGCAAGACCTTTTCATGAAGATGATCCAATACCGTCAGAAGCTTCCTGGCTACGGGCGCGCAGACGGTCGTAAAAGCCTGTTTCAATAGCGGAAACCTCCTGTCGCAGCACGTCCATCTCGTGTTGCAGCACGTCAGCATCACACAAATCAGTGTTGGGTTTGGCGTGGTCGGTCACGAGACTTTCCTTATGACTGGATGTCTCCGCATCCGAACCAGAGGAACCAATGGGCAAATCGATTTTACGCTTCACAAACGTCTCCTTTGGAATGTTGAGTCGGCCATTTACGACCTGGATTGTTTTTACAGACACGACAAGACCTTTTCACAGCGGATGGTCCCAAACCGGCGAGAGCTTCCTGACAACGAGTTCGCAGCAGACGACCGTAAAAGGGACAATCCACCTCGGCATGCATGAGACAATCCTCTGTTGCGCGTTGAATCCGGCTTGTATCACCCTGATAAACCTGCTTTAAAACGGTATTGACCGCCGCAGGGGAATAGCCAATCGCTTTGGCTGCCTGTACCTGACTGGTCCGGTCACACTCCTGGGCCAACGCCAGTACCCAGGCAGGGATGCTTTCTCCCCAGTTTTCCAGGGCCATCGTGGCGTTGCGACCGTTCATGGCGTCACCTTTTGAGCATTCATCCCTGACCCGCGAACCTCTTTCAGGTTGGGATCAAAAATGAATTTTGTCCGCATCACCTGCGGGGCCAATGGACCCGTGTCACCGCTTGGTGCCATGCGATAACGAACCTGATCGCCACGCTCCCGCTTGATATATCCAGCATGAACCAAGTGTTTCAAATACGATTCAGCAGCTCTCACGCTTACTTGCGTCTCTTCGGTCGAGGCATGAACCGCCACCTCTGCCGGAGAAAAATGTTTCAGCATTTTGATGGTGCGCCACATGTTTTCCTGGCCTCTTCCGGTCTCCTGTGCAGGCGTGCCATCTCGCCGCAATCTTGGGGCGACCTTGCCAAATGGTTTGGCGCAACGGAACAGGATTCCACCCTGGTCATTTTTCCCGGCACGCTCCAGATAACCAGCCAACTCCAGGCTGCGGATGTATTGCTGAATCACGGACAGACTTGAATTGCTGTATTCAACCACCTCCGCCACGCTGAACGCGTATTCGCGAGGGATGCCGCGTATAATCTCCCACACCCCCTGGTAGCCGCGAGGAACCCGCACTCGCAGCTGCGCCTCGATGTGTGCTGGTTTGCGCGTCATGCCGCCCTCCGTTGCCTGGCTTTGCCAGTGAAAAACGGTTTCGTACCCCAGGAATCCAGATTCATGACGTCCAATCCGCCCTCCCTGGCCGCATCCGCCGGCAGATAGAGGTTGCTGATGATTCTTGGCAACAACCGACCTGATTTGACCAAAATCTCATTCAACAGGTCATCAGTAACATGGATTTCCGGGCACAACATATTGGCCATAAGCCTGGCGTCGCTAATGTCGGCATATACCGCCTCTTGCCATACCGATACCCGGTTATGAATGGATTCATGTGGTTCAACGATTGTCGGCAAATCCTCCTCACCGATCAGAACAATACTTGCCCCCCCAAGATCGTGCAGGGTGCGAATGACATCCTGAAAATTGTGCAAAACCTGCTCTGTGGCGCGATAATGCCGGACAAAAATGAAATGAGCGTCATCCAGGAACAATACCGGATCATTCAGATCTCCCAGAGACATCACTACTTGTTCTGCCAGCTCCGGGATGCTGCCTTTGGCCTTTGGCTTCCCTACGGCATGCAATATTTTTTGATAAAAAAACTTACGCGTGTAATCCGGTGTGATCTGAAGATAAAAAGCACGGTGGACATTGGCCGCCAGCGTGGCTGAAACCGTTTTGCCCATGCCGGAAAACCCGTGGAAAATTCCGATCCCTGGCACGTTGGGCGGACGATTGACCAATCGTTCCACCAGATCCATCATCAACCCCGTATTGCGCAATGCGGCGGTCGTGCGCTTGGTACTGCCATTGTTTTGCATCTTTCGTTCACCTCTGTTCGTTGTCGGCACCAAAGAGATTGTTAAAATTATTTTTTTTTATTGACCACTCGCCGCCCGGTAAAACTCATCCAGACGACGACGCGATTTGTATTCATTGCTTCCCTGATACTGCTTCAACCGCCGAGCATCGACCTCGTTCAACTCTTCGCCAGCCGCTATTCTCGCCTCCAAGGCGCGCGCGTTGGCGTAACGGATCGTCGCGTCGTCCGGCTGCTCAGGTGGCGCAGGTTTTTCCAAATGATCACGAATATCCACCAGTTTTTTCTTCTGCCCCTCGGTCAAAGGCTGATCCTCAGGAGGCCGTCCATTCTTGGCGTTCACCGCCGCAATCGCCGCCTGGATATCTGGAGTGGTGTGTTCTTGCGCGACCGGTGGAAAGGCCACCAGGTTGCCATGACGACGGGCGGAATCGGCAACGATCTCGTCACTCATGGTCTTGATGTTGATCTGCTTCTTGGCTTTTTTGACCTCTTGCATGGCCTCATCCAGCACTTTTTTCTGTTCGGTCTTGACCTTGGCCGCCACCTCGGCGCGAGAGATCCCAGCACGCTCTGGATTGATGGCGAAACAAACTCCCAGGGATCACCCCGATAAACATAAATCCGCCCCAGGTCATCCGGGTCCAGGCGCACATGGACATCTTGACCAACAATCAAACTCATTGCACCATGATTATAATCAATACCGTTCACCCGGATTCCTTTAGATGTGATGGTCCGGGTCTCTTTGCCGTCAGGAGGTGGCAACAACAGATGGTCCAATACACCCTCTCCCTCGATCCGAGTAATGGCACCCCGGAAAGCGGTTCGTACATCAAAAGGAGTCTTGCCGCCTAATCCTGCGTGCGGCTCAAAAATGTATTTTTTTTCAATCCATTCATTGATTTTGGTCTGCAAAACGTCGTGAGTCATTTCGACACAAAACATTTTGTCGTCCGACACTCCAAGCCGGTCCAAAAACGCCTTGCGTGCCTCAATCTGTTTGCGGTCGGCCACACTGTGACCGATATAACCAGGCTGCATCTCCATGAAAGAATGCTGAATGGTCCCGATCACCCGCTCGATCCCCGCTTTCTCTTCCGGCTTTCCCGCATTATATAAGCTTTGTTTGATGCCCATCCGGCGCACCACATCTGTAAAATGCCGGGAAGTGAAATCAGAGCCGTTATCGGTCTTCAACTCTTCGGGAACGCCCCAATCCAGAATGCAATCCCGCATCAACAACAAGGCCGCCGCACTTTTCGGGGTCTTGGTGACACGAACTTTGATCCATCTGGAAAAAATATCGATCATCACATACAAGGAATAACGCCCATCCAGGCAAAGACAATCCGCTGGCGAGGCGTCGAATTCCCACAACTGATTGCGCCGCACGATGCCGTCATACATCCGCCCCGCAGCCATCCGAAACGACCCCTTGAACTTGTCAGGGTTGGTGGCCATGGCGAACAAGGCCGCGTTTTCCTTCTTGAATCGCTGAATGAATCGCTGAAATTCACGCATCGAAGGCAATGGACGCATGACTTTGGATCCGTCCTTGGGGTTGATCGACTCCACCTGCTCCCCCATCCGAGCCAAGGCCAGCTCATAGGCCAATTTGCCACCGGCATGGGGTAACGTGGTAATCAATCCGATGACAAGGGTACGCAGTGGCTCACAGCAGTTCCAAATGTCCGCACCACGACGCGGCCCGTACCTCCCGACCATGGCCGCAATCCCAAGATCCCGTTTTTCCCTGCGCCACCTCCGCAACGTGGCCAAACTCAAGGTGGGGAGGGTCGCACGGATATCTGCCGGAATATCCAAACGCCCCGTATTATTAGCATTATACAGCTTGACAAAATTGACTTCGCCGTCAACCTGTTTCAATTTTAATGTTTCAATAAAATCATCCAATAAATCCAGAACGAACAGCCTTGTATCAAGACGTTTGGTTTCATTTTTGGTTAAAGGTTTGACAACCGCTTGTTGACGTTCGAGATCAACATCAGGTGTCACCTGGAAATCGTCACGCCTGCCTTGAGGTAACAGCATGCGATGATATTCACACCCCCCTCCCATGCCTTCACGCCGCCGCCAATATTTTCCTTCCCACTCCGGGCGACGCCAGCACTGCTCTTGGATCCGCAAATCCACAGCCTGACGGGTGATCGACAGACACTCCGCGATCTCCCCAGTGGTCAACCAGACGCGAGACATCTCCTCGGATGGGGAAGGGGAGCGCATTACACAGTTCCTTTTCTGGGTCGCACAACGCGACCCTCTTTGACCAGCTGGTCAATGAGCTGCTCCCCTGTGTGCCAATGATATGTGAGACACTGACCTCCTGATCAATTAGAGTAGAAGGCGGAAAGGGGATCATCACATGGGAGTCTTAATGGTGGGTATCGAGAATCGT
>JAMOBH010000081.1:0-18055 GCA_039908085.1 Magnetococcus sp. YQC-5 | reverse complement strand
CTTGCTTGGTATCCCTCTTGGTCCTGGCTTCGCGCGTGGTCGCGTACCCAAACGTCCATACGCATAGGAGTGGTAAAAATTCATAGAAACTTCTTGGGACGACCGGGTTCTTTGTATGGTTTTTCCAGAAATGCCCGTGCCAATGCTATTCGAGCCAAGTGCTTTGTATTGCTGGTACACCGCTAGCTGCGACTGCCAGAGTACCTTGTTGAATCCTTTGACATCATCTGACAGGCGGACGATCTCCAGAAGCCAACCACAGGTGTCGTTGACCCATTGGATCAATGGCCCGGCATATCCACCGTCAGCCCAGATCAATTCCAGTCGTGGCAACCATTTGGAAACTTTTTGGAATGGAGTAAAGTTATGCATGATTTGAAGATGTTTACTTCCATGGATCTGGGATTGCTTGGGGAGAGTCTGCGCAATGCCGGATTTGGGTGCGACTCCATGGAGCAGGTCGCGCACAAAATTGCAACAATCATGTATGATTATTTCCTGAATAAAGAGACAGGTAAGCGTTCTTTTGCCCTGGTCCGTTTGTTTAAAACCCACAGTCTGGAGTATTTGCCTTCAACCTTGAGGAATGCCGTTCTGGAGGGATTGCCGAACAATCGAGAGATTCATCATCCACAGTGTCTGACCCTGCTTGGAACCCGTGGAGACGATGATGCATGGAACAGTCGACATACTTCCAAGAGTCATCAAGCCATCCCTTTGTACAGTGAAGAATTTACAAATTCATTGCCTATGGTATCCAGTTTATTGATCCAGTTGGGCTTGCAGATTTCTGAAGTCATCAGACCGATGCAGCCCATACAGTTGGAGGCCCAGGGGCACGATTATAATGTATTTTTTGTCGAGGAAGCCCTCGGCAGTCCACTCATCCCTGCTCAGGAAGCCTTCGTGATACCGTATGGTATTCGTTCGGTCATTGGCTTTGGGGGTGTTTTGGTGGATCGTAGCGTTTTCGCCGTGATCGCCTTTGCAAAAGATCCAATACCCAAATCAACCGCACTCATGTTTCGCCCGATGGCCAGAAATGTCACGGCGGCTTTACTCCCTTTTGTCTCACGGGTGTTTGATGATGCCGACCTGACGCATGAATTAGACTCGGATCGTCGCGATAGAGAAAATGTCTCTTTGCGGGCACAGGTGCAGGTTCTCAAGGACATTTTGAAGGCAACCCAAGAAACATCGCAATTATACGAAACAGAATTAGCAAGCATCAACAAGCAATTGCAAACCAGCAATGATGAATTGAAAATGCAACAAAAATCTCTTTTGTTGTCAGAAGAACGTGTCCGCGCGATTGTGGATACAGTTTTGGATGGCATTGTCACCATCAATTCTCAAGGACACATTATTTTATTCAATCCGGCAGCAGAACGGCTGTTTGGCTATCGTTTTTCTGAAGTTGTGGGACAAAATGTCAAACTGTTGATGCCAGAACCTTATCATTCGGAACATGATTTTTATCTGGAGCGTTATCGGCGTGAAGGCAGTCCAAGAGTGATCGGCAAAGGTCGGGAGGTGTCTGGACGCAAAAAAGATGGTTCGATTTTTCCCATGCATCTTTCCGTTGGCGTGATGGAAATGGCGGGCGAGAAGAAATTTGTCGGCATTATTGCCGATATCAGCGAGCGCAAAAGAGCCGAGACAGAACTGCGTCAACACAGAGAACATCTGGAACAACTGGTGGCCATTGCCACGGCGGAAGTCACCGCCATTGTACAAACGGCAGTCAATGCCGTCATCACGATTGACAAGCATGGCATTATGAAATCTTTCAATCCATCTGCGGAAAAAATGTTCGGCTGGACCAAAGAAGATGCGATAGGCCAAAACGTCTCCATACTGATGGAATCAAAATTTGCTGTTCTGCACGATGGTTATCTTGAACGGTTTCTCACGACCCGACAGCCCCACATCATCGGGCTTGGCCGTGAAGTCACGGCCATGCGCAAAGATGGCAGTACGTTTCCGGCCTATTTGGCCGTAGGCCATACGGAACTCGCGGATGACCGCCACATTTTTGTTGGTTTCCTGTCGGATATCACGCCGCAAAAGAGAAACGAGGCGGAACTCAAACAGGCCAAGGAGGATGCGGAAGCCGGAGCCAGAGCCAAAGCCTCTTTTATTGCCAATATGAGTCATGAAATCCGCACTCCCATGAATGCCATCATTGGATTTGCAGAAGTGGTGCTGCAAGATGCGTCGCTGGCCCCGGACACCAGACAACATGTCACGACCATTCTTCGTTCCGCCAAGGCCCTGTTGGGGATCATCAATGACATTTTGGATGTCAGCAAGCTCGAAAGCGGCAAATTTGTTTTGGAATCAACTTGCTTTCACCTGCCGAACGCCATGACGGATGCCTTGCGCACCCTTGAACATCGGGCGGTGGAAAAAAATCTGAATGTATATTTCGTCCGCGACCCCGCTGTACCGATTCGCCTCATGGGAGATCCGGCCAAGCTGCGGCAGGTCATTTTGAATCTGCTGGGCAATGCCATCAAGTTTACCCGGCAAGGAGAGATCACCCTGGCGGTAAAACCTGGCAAGCAGGCCGGAATGCTCCATTTTTCCGTGAGCGATAGCGGCATTGGCATGACGCAGGCGCAAATGGAGAAGGTCTTTGAAGCCTTTTCCCAAGCGGATGTGAGTACAACCCGTCGTTTTGGTGGTACTGGATTGGGCACAACCATCTCCAAGCAACTCGTGGAAATGATGGGTGGAACCATTTGGGTGGAAAGCGAGGTGGGCAAGGGTTCTGTTTTCCATTTTACTGTGATGCTCGCTGAAGGCCCCTTGACAGGTTCTTGTCTTTATGAAGATGGAGAAGTCATTGAAGAGGGATACGTCTCTCCCCGCCTGTTTCGCATCCTGCTGGCAGAGGATCTGGAGGCCAATGCGGCCCTGGCCCTTTTGCGTTTGAAACAACAGGGTCATACCGTGGACTGGGCAAAAAATGGTCTGGAGGCGGTGAATGCCTATCGTCAAGGGGGGTATGACCTGATCCTGATGGATGTCATGATGCCAGAATTGGATGGACTTGGTGCCACGCAAGAAATCCGAAAGCTGGAAAATGGACTGGGAGTCCGTGTGCCCATTCTGGCATTGACTGCCAGCGTCATGCATGAAGAGCGGGTAAGTTGTCTGGCTGCGGGCATGGATGGAGTGGAAGCCAAGCCCATCGATTTCAATCAACTGTTTGCCACCATGGAACAGTTTGTGCCTCCGCAGCAGGGACGTCCAAACACCAATCGCTCGGTCAAGATGACAGAGAATGCCACGATGGACTTGTCTCCTCTGGATGGCATCACGGATCATGTCCGGGCACTCAAGACCTGGAAGGTTGCCTCCATCTATGTCAAGGCGTTGCGTTCGTTTGCTGACACACGCGCCAATGATGCCCAAGCCATTCAACGCCTGCTGATGGAGCATCCCGATGATGGGGAACCCGCCCGTGCAGTGGTGCATGCCTTGAAAGGGGTGGCTGGCAATCTGGCCATGGACTCTGTCGCAGCTTTGGCTACACAAATCGATGCGGATTTGAAATCCGGTCAGATGTCGGCTGCGCAATCCAGACTGGTGGCGTTGAACCACGCCCTTCAGGCAACCACGCAAGCCATTGCCAAACTGCCTCTTTTGGAGGCAGGCCCAGCCAAAACCGTGCAGCCTTGGGATGTCGAAAACATGCAATCCGTTTTGAAACAATTGCTTGATGCCTTGGACGCACTCAATCCAGACGTGGTTGAGCCGATTTTGGACCAGCTCAATTCCATCATGACCAAGAAGGATTTGGCCCCGATCCAGAAATGTATAGATGGCTTTGATTTTGAAGAAGCCAAAACAATAACAATTAAATTAATTGAAAAATGTAAAATATCATGATGTCAATGGCTTTTCAAGCAGTGTGTGGATGGCCCTGACCAAGCTGCTTATTTATTAATCACACCCTCCATGAAACAACAAAAAAATGCTTAATAATTAAGCATTCTTTCTCTTCATCCCACCCAATCAAGCACTCATAAAAGATAAAAATCAATATCTTGCCACGCATGGCCCATCCGTTGCGATATCAGCTGCATATCAACCCATTTTTTAAACAGGAGATATCAGCATGAAATGGATCACCGCCATCATCAAACCTTTCAAACAGGACGAAGTCCGGGAAGCTCTGACGGCTGTTGGCATCACAGGCATGACCGTCACCGAAGTGCGCGGGTTTGGTCGTCAGAAAGGCCATACCGAACTCTATCGGGGCGCGGAATATCAGGTGGATTTTCTGCCGAAAATCAAAATTGAACTCGCCGTGCCTGAAAGTCAGGTGGATGCAGTCGTGGAGGCGATCCGTGAGGCTGCCAAAACCGGCAAAATCGGCGATGGAAAAATCTTTGTCTTGCCTGTTGAACACGCTGTGCGCATTCGTACCGGCGAAACCGGGGCCAACGTCCTTTAAATACATTCACGATTCACGGCCAACACGGAGACATCACCATGACCAGATCTGAAACAATTGTTTGGGGCATGACCACCGCACTTTCGACCTGGATGCTGCCTCATGTCACTTATGCCGAAGAGACCCCACCTGCCATCCTCAACACCGGGGATACAGCCTGGATGCTCACCTCCACAGCCTTGGTACTGTTCATGACCCTGCCCGGCCTGGCTCTCTTTTATGGCGGCATGGTACGCACCAAAAACATCTTGTCGATCTTCATGCAGTGTTTTGCCATCACCGCCCTGGTAACGGTACTTTGGAGCCTTTATGGCTACTCGCTCGCCTTTACGGATGGCGGTTCCCTCAACCACTTGATCGGGGGGGGCAGCAAGGCGTTTCTGGCTGGCATCAAACTGGATTCCTTGAACGGAACCATCCCGGAAACCGTCTACTTGACTTTCCAAATGACTTTTGCCATCATCACGCCTGCCTTGATCGTAGGGGCCTTTGCCGAACGCATGAAATTTTCTGCCATGCTGCTTTTTATGGGGGCCTGGGTGACGCTGGTTTATTTTCCCGTCTGTCACTGGGTCTGGGGTGGTGGCTGGATGATGACCAAAGGAATCCTTGACTTTGCCGGCGGCACCGTGGTCCATGTCAATGCCGGCATCGCCGGTTTGGTGACAGCCTTGGTTCTGGGCAAGCGCAAGGGATTTCCCCATACGGCCATGCCTCCCCACAACCTCCCCCTGACTGTGACCGGGGCTGGCATGCTCTGGGTGGGGTGGTTTGGTTTCAACGCCGGAAGTGCCGCTGGTGCCAATGCTGCGGCAGGTATGGCCATGGTGGTGACGCAATTGGCCACAGCCATGGCTGCCCTCTCCTGGATGTTTATGGAATGGCGTTCCCACGGCAAACCAAGTGCCTTGGGCCTGACGACCGGGGCCGTGGCGGGTCTGGTGGCCATCACCCCGGCCTCCGGTTTTGTCGGACCCATGGGGGCTTTGGGTTTGGGTGCGATTGCGGGCGTGGTCTGCTTTTTCGGGGCTACTTCCCTCAAGCGCAAAATGGGCTATGACGACTCCCTGGATGCCTTTGGGGTCCATGGTGTCGGCGGTATCGTGGGGGCACTCCTGACTGGAATATTCGCCTCCCCTGACCTGGGTGGAACCGGATTCTCCAAGGGGTTGGATATGGGCGGACAACTCCTGATGCAAGGATTGGGCGTGTTTGCCACTGGGCTGTATTGCGCCATGATCTCTTTTATTCTTCTCAAGGTGATCGACGCCCTGATGGGTCTGCGGGTGGACGAAGAGTCGGAAAGCACAGGTCTGGATATCGCACTTCATGGCGAACGCGGCTATAATTTATAATCAACCATAAAAGAAGAAAGGAACCATCATGAACATGATACGCAAACTGTCTGGAATGTTGGGTATACTCATCTGGGCCATGATTGTGGTCTCTTCTCAAACGGGATTGGCCGATACAGCCAAAGCGACCCCAGCCGCTTCACCCCATACCTTCACACCCAATGTGGGCGTGGTCAGCAATTACGTCTTTCGGGGGTTGACCCAAACCTGGAACAAACCAGCCATTCAAGGTGGAATCGATTATGCCCATGCTCAAGGATGGTATGCCGGAGTATGGGCCTCCAGTATCAGCGATAAACAGTATGCCAATGGTTGGGCCGAACTGGATCTTTCTGGTGGCTTCAACGGCAAAATCAACAACGATTGGACCTGGACCGTGGGGGGGATCGGTGTCTACTATCCCAGTGCCAATTATGATCATATCAAACCAGCAGGCACCTATCCGAATCAGTCCTATGATACGTTCGAGGTGAACGCCGGTGTGGGCTATAAATGGGTGACTCTGAAATTGTCCGCCTCACTGACAGACTATTATGGGGCCAATACCAAGACTGGATACAACGCAAACTCCAAAGGAACCACTTATCTGGATCTGACAGCCACGGTTCCTTTGCCAGAGTCCGTGTTCACCAAAGACGTGACCCTGCCGCTGCACATCGGCAGAACCAATTATCCCAACAAGCTCCTTGCCCCGACAGCAGCAGGGACGATGGAACCCGATTACACGGACGTCAAGTTGGGCATCAACAAGGCATTCGATGGCGGTTGGAATCTGGGGGCAGCCTATACGTACGCCTCCAACAAAGCGTTCTACAACGGCATGCCTTCGGCGAAAAATTCCTCCGACACCATCAACATGGGGGGTGGAAACGTGATGTTGGCCCTTACCAAGACCTTTTGATCCCTGACGTTTTTCCCCTCTCCCATCAGGAGAGGGGATCCTGCGTTTTTCCCCTCTCCCATCAGGAGAGGGGATCCCAACCAAAAAAGGTGGTTCAATGCCTCATCCCCCACGCCTTTTATTGATCACGGACCGCTCGGTTTGTCCTGATCTGGAAGTCGGCATTGCCACAGCTCTCCAGGGGGGGGGCTTTTGATGTTCTGCTCCGGGACAAAAATACCCCAGCCGGAGCCTTGACTCTCCTGGCCCAACGTCTCATGACCTTGCTCAAACCCTCTGGCGGACGTCTGATCCTCCATGATCGGGCCGATGTCGCCCTGGCTGTTGGGGCTGCGGGAGTTCATTTGCCAGAATCCGGCATGACAACTGCTGATGTCCGACGCATCATCGGTCCACATCTGCTGCTGGGGCGATCCTGCCATCATTCAGACTGTGCTTGTTTACACTTGCAACAAGGGGGCGATTATGTCACCCTGTCTCCGGTTTTCAAGACGGCCTCGCACCCGGAAGTCACTCCTTTGGGTCTGAAGCAGTTCTCCCACCTGTGCGCGGCCATCCCTGGACCTGTCCTGGCACTGGGTGGCATTCAGGCCGACACGGTTGCTGTCACCCTGCAAGCAGGAGCTTCTGGCGTGGCGGTGATACGTGGTATTTTGGATACATCCGATCCCGCCATGGCCGTGCGCAGCATGTTAACGTATATCAATAAGACTTGATTGCATTTTTTCTTTGTCCTTGCTTCCCAATGCATATAGAATGCATTTTTGACTCTTTCAACAGCCAGGAGAAATTGCCATGTTTCACTATACCATGGACAACTCCAGATCAACTGGTCAACTCAATCTGACCGGCGATTTGACCATACGCAATGCCATCAACCTTAAAGATGCGTTGAGCAATGCCATGGAACAAATTCAGACGAGCAAGGCATCACAACTTGAACTGAACTTTTCAGAGGTGGAAAGAATGGATCTGACCACCCTGCAAACCCTGTGTGCGGCACATCGGAGTTTGATCAAGCAGGGCATTGCATTGACTCTTGCTGGCCCCCTCCCAACGGCCCTCCGGGAGACTGTACAACAAGCTGGCTTTGTCGATTGTGGGGGCAAAAAAGAGACCAGTGGACTTTGGATGGGAGTTAAAAATTAATGGCAAAAACAATTATGACTGTGGATGATTCGTCCAGCGTCCGACAAATGGTAAGCATGACGCTTAAAGGCGCGGGTTTCGTTGTGGTGGAGGCCGTGGACGGGGCGGATGGTCTGGCCAAAGCCAAGGCCAATACATTGGATATGGTGGTGACGGACCTGAACATGCCCAACATGGACGGTATCGCCTTGATCAAAGGACTGCGTGCCCTTCCCAATTATAAATTCACACCCATTATCATGCTTACGACCGAATCACAAGCCACCCGCAAGCAGGAAGGCAAAACAGCCGGTGCCACGGGTTGGATCGTCAAGCCCTTCAAGCCAGAACAGCTTTTGGATGTCGTGAAAAAGGTACTGGGATGACCCTTGCAGGAAACAAAACACCATGAACGTTGAAATTGACACCAGTGCTTTTACCGAAGAGGCCTACGAGCTGCTCTCCGAGCTGGAAGACTCCCTGCTGGAGTTGGAAGCCGCTCCCCAGGATCATGACCTGATCGGTCGGGTATTTCGGGCCATGCATACCATCAAAGGCTCTGGTGCCATGTTCGGTTTCGATGCGGTGGCGGAATTCACCCACGAGGTGGAAACGGTCTTCGACATGGCGCGCAATGGAACCATTCCCGTCACCAAACCTCTGATTGACCTAACTCTGGCAGCCAGGGATCAAATCCGGGCCATGCTGGATGCGGCAGCAGGAGGCGATCCACCGGACCAGGACAATGCCAACCGGATCATTGCTGGATTGCGCGGGCTGACATCTGATAAAAAAACCGTCAGTACACCCTCAGCCAAGCCCACAGACAAACCACAGGCCCAAGCCACCCTCGCCAATGAACCCAATATCTTTCGCATTCGCTTTAAACCCCAAGCAGACATCTTCTCTTCAGGCACAAATCCGTTATTGCTTTTGAACGAACTGCGCGAATTCGGAGAATGCCGTATTGTAGCCATTACGGATCAACTGCCTGACTTCGATGACCTGGATCCGGAATCCTGTTATACCGCCTGGGAGATCTTTTTGACCACCACGGCAGGTGAAAATGAGATTCGTGATGTCTTTATTTTCGTGGAAGACGCCTGTGACATCAATATCCGCCTGCTGGATCGCAATCCTGATTTGAATGACGCAGAAACCAAAAGAATTGGTCAGATTCTTGTGGAGCGGGGCGATATACATCCCAATGAGTTGGAAAAGGCACTCCAACCTTTGGGCGACCGTTTGGTGCAGGCTGGAGCCGTCTCTTCGGATCGGGTGCGCGCGGCCCTCACGGAACAACAGATCATTCAGGAAAAGCATGACAAGAAAAAAACCACCGAAACCGCTTCCAGTGTCCGCGTCCCCTCGGACAAACTGGACAGCCTGGTAGACCTGGTGGGCGAACTGGTGACGATGCAGGCCCGACTCAATCAGACCGCCAGTTCTCTGGGCGATCATACCTTGCAATTGATTGCCGAAGAGGTGGAACGACTCACTGCGGAACTCAGAGACAACACCATGAGCATCCGCATGCTGACCATCGACACCACTTTCAACAAGTTCAAGCGTCTGGTCCGCGACCTCTCCACGGAGCTGGGCAAAGAGATCGAACTCATCACCACCGGAGGCGAGACAGAACTGGACAAAACGGTCATCGACCAACTCAACGATCCTTTGGTGCATATCATCCGCAACAGCATCGATCATGGCGTTGAAGGCCCGGATGTCCGTCGGGCTGTTGGCAAAAATCCAGTGGGAAAAATCACGCTTTCGGCCATTCATTCCGGGGCCAGTGTGTTGATTCGGGTGGCGGACGATGGAGCCGGACTCGACCCCAAAAAATTGCGTGCCAAAGGCATCGAAAAAGGACTTGTCGCGCCAGACGAGGAATTGACCGATAAAGAGGCCTATCAACTGATTTTTGCGGCTGGTTTTTCCACCGCCGCCAAGATCACCAACGTCTCCGGTCGCGGTGTGGGCATGGATGTGGTTCGCCGTTCTATCGAGGGATTGCGTGGGTCTATTGATGTCACCAGCACTCTGGGCAAAGGGACGACCATCACGCTCAAACTCCCACTGACCCTGGCCATCATCGAAGGTTTGTTGGTCATGGTGAAACAAGACAAGTTTGTTCTGCCCCTTGCGGCTGTGGAAGAGTGCGTAGAACTCTCTCGCGAAGATGTTGTCAGGGCACATGGACGCCATGTCATCAATGTACGTGGAGAGATTATCCCCTATATCCGTATTCGTGACCGTTTCATGATCGAAGGTTCCCCACCTGACATTGAACAAATCGTGATTTCCGAAGTGGATGAAAAACGGATCGGCTTTGTTGTGGATCACGTCATTGGTCAACACCAGACGGTCATCAAGACCCTGGGCAAAACGTTTCAGCACTCGGAAGAGTTTTCCGGGGCCACCATTCTAGGCAATGGTGACGTGGCTCTGATTTTGGATCTTACCAAAATGGTCCGTTATGTCGAAGAGGAAGAGACGAGCGCGGCAGACCTGCTTTAAGACCTTGGGGGGCGGTTTGGCCCCTCCACCCCCCATTTTAAAAAAATTATTAAAAAAAAAGAGGGGGGATTGGGGGATTCATCCCCCAAGGTCTTGCTTTTGACTTTTTTTCCTGAAGAAGCCCTATTTTTGGAATCGGCATGCCAAGACTGCGTGACATTCGACTGCGTACCAAATGGACGGTTTTGTTCCTGCTGATCGGGTTGATACCAGTCTTGACTCTTTGGTGGCTGCAACTCCATCAAACCGACCAGGCACTGACTCAACAAGCCACACTCCGCCTGGAAACCGCACGCAACAACAGCATTGCGGATATCAAACGCTATTTTTCCGAGCGTCGGGCCGATATGGAACTCCTGGTGCAAATCATTGGAGATATGCGCCGACAAACGCTCAGCACTTTGGTCACTCTGCGAGATCTCAAAAAAGAGCGGATTGAAACTTTTTTTGCCAATCATCTCCAAGATGTCACCCTTCTGGCTGGCAACCCGGATTTTGTCAAACGAGTGGCTGCCATGGATTGGATTTTTCGCCAGGCTGGTCGGAAAAGTGATGACAAACATTGGCGCGAGACTGTTGAAAATTTTTCCCCCTGGATTGACGGCAGACAATCGGCATCAGGTATGGAAGATCTCTATTTTGTCTCATCCGCCGGGGATGTGGTCTATTCATTGACGCGCCAAAGCGAGTTGGGACAGAACATCCACCAAAAACCATTAAAAGAGAGTGCGTTGGCCCGTGTGTTTCACAAGGCCATGGAAGCACCGATCATTCAGGATTTTCAGCCCAATGCGGCCAATGCCACCCCATCGCTCTATTTCGCCGCCCCTGTCAAAAGAGATGGCACGCCAATAGGCGCGCTTTTGATGCGTTTTTCCCGTTCGGTTCTGACTCAACAGTTGCGTGGGGGAATCGATCCTGCCCTGGGCATTGACATCTATCTGGCGAGTACCGATGGTCTTCGTTCTGACACGCTACACCCTGTGGCCAACGCCATGAGTATAAGGCCGATTGTCCAAACCGCCCTGACAGGCAAAACCGGCGAAGGATCTTTGATTGGTTTGCAGGGACAACCTGTTCTATCTGCCTGGGCACCCCTCAAAATTCCTGGCCTGCAATGGGTGATTGTGAACGAACAGGAGATCAACACCCTCTTTGTTCCACCCCTCAAGGAGACCAAAAACCGCTGGCAAAAATTCAATGACACCTCTGGCTATTATGACATGTTTCTCATACATCCCGATGGCACGGTTTTTTACAGCACAGCCCGCCAAGCCGATTTTGCCACCAATTTGGCGACCGGGAAATACGCTGACACCAATCTGGGACAACTGGTGCAAAACGTATTGAAAAACAAAAAATTGGCCCTGTCGGATCTGGTGCCTTACCCCCCCAGCGACAATCAACCTGCATTTTTCATGGCGCAACCGGTACTTGAAAAAGGCAAGGTCTTCATGGTCGTGGCCCTGCAATTGCCACCTGACGCCATTTCCGGGATCATGCATCAGGTTGCCCATGGCGGGGATGTCCAAACCTTTCTGGTTGGACCTGACCAACGGTTACGTTCCGACGGATTGATTGACACCACTCAGCCTGCGCCTGCAGCGGCATTTATTGGTGGACCCATTACAACACTCCTGGCTCCCACTTCGGTCAACAATGGCCTGGCTGGTCAGACCGGCACCCAGCTGACCAGACGTATCAACAACAAACCGGTCATTTCCTCGTTCGCGCCCCTGGATGTGGATGACAACCTGACTTGGGCCGTGATCGCAGAGAGTGAATTGGAAAGGATCATCCCACCCAACGCCCCGCCCATGCTTCTGCTGACGCTGATGGCAGGTGTCATACTCATGGTCATGATGGGATCGTGGATCATCAAACAGGATCTCATCCATCCCTTGCAAGACCTGTCTTCAGACCTGAATCGCATGGCTGTTGGACGTTTCACGACGGTTGCCGAGTCTGGCAGAAAGGATGAAATGGGCACTTTGAACCGCTCTCTCATCACCGTGGCCAACGAATTCACCCAAGCCAGCCAGCGCATGCAAGTAGCACTCGAACCGCTATCAGGCCGTATCCGTCATCTGGCCTCTTTTGCGATAGCCATCTCACGTGACGCCACAGCCGGTTCCGAGAGTATCCAGCAGACCAGGAGAGACCTTGAAGAGGATATGCGCTCCCTGGTCGCAGAGACAAACCGTCTTTTGGCAGAACAGCACAATGCTCTGTTGGTCGAGCAGACCCTCATGGCTATCAAGCACGAAGAGATGGCCGGTTTGACCGTACAGGCTGTTACCGAAGGCAAACGGGTGATTGTGGATTCGATCACGGCAGTGCAGCAGATCCACGCCAAAATTCAACTGGTAGAAGAGTCTACATTGGAAATGATTGGGCTGGTACAAAAGGCCATGGATGAAGGAGTCCGCACCAGCAAGCCTGGCAAGCATGGCAAGGAGTTGACATCCCTGATGGTCATGACCACCAACCTGAGCAGTGCCATGCAAACCGAACTGACTGCCATGGAACAGATCATCACCGATCACATGCAGGGTGCTGAAAAGGCGATGCGGGATCTGGACCAAATGCTCTGCGCCCTGTCACCTGCTATTAATAGAGAGATCACTTCTGCACCGATACTGGACCACACGGCCCAACGCACCCTGGCCGCCTTGGATCAGCTGGATGCTGTGTTCAACAAAAATGGTGCTGCTGCCAGAGAAGTTATTATGACAGCCAAATCCCTGTTCGACCACACCACAGGTCCATTACGACGTGCCACGACATTTTTCACCAAAAACCTCCCCCCGGCTGCGGACCGACTTCAAGCCACTGAGCAAAATGTTGAGCCAGGGGGCGACGATGGGACACTGTCCACACCTGCATGACAAGATGAACACTCTGCCACATAAGCTGAGATAAACCATCGGCGAAACGGAGCATGGAACGACATTTTGTTACATGATTTCATACCATTCTTGAGAAAAAAAATGGCTCGAAGATGCATTTTTCACTTGCCAAAGTCCTGTTGCATCGTTTATACTAAAAAAAAATGTATCCTAGTGAAATGTTTTGCAAAAATTGTCTGTATTAAGATTGTTAACTAAAAAAATTAATTGTGTTCAAGTGTATACTATCATATAAATGTGTAAAAATTATTTTCTTGACAAGCAGTCGATCTTACATATATGCTTGGAGTTGATATTTTTTTCGGTTCGTTTCCAAACGGCAATCAGTTGAGAGATGTCATTTTTGTTTGTCAAACCAGACCAGGCGACGATCATCCAGAACCGTGCTGCCAGTATCATGTTTACCATATAAACAATTCATGATTTCGAAGGCCGGTTTTGGTCATCAACTTCAACACTGTTGATACATCACTCAAGATCCGTAAAGGATCAACTAGTACTGTCATCAACATAGGTTTACATTGTCGTGTTTGAACGAACAACCACAACTCGTCAGTTTTTCTTTAGACCTAACCAAATGAGGGAGCTTTAATAGCATGACACAGGGTAATTTCAAATCTAAAAGAATTAATGGAACAACATTTTTGTCAATGGCTGGTGCAGTGGCACTGGTTCTCGGAACAGCCGCCTGTGGTGGTGGTGGTGATGGTGATAGTGGTAGTGGATCCAGTGCGGGTAAATTGATCGACGGCTATATCAGTGGCGCAACCGTCTGGGCTGATACCAACAAGGACGGTATCGTTGATGCAAGTGAGACCCAGGCCACAGCTGTTACCACCGCAACCGGTGATTACACCATCGCATCCACAGAGGCTTTGACGGCAAAAGGTGGTAAGGATGTTGAGACCGATAAACCGGTCAAAGGTTTGATGTATGCCCCGGCTGGTTCTACCGTCATTACACCCTTGACGACCTTGGTCAAATTGCAAATGGATGCTGATTCGACGTTGGATGTCAGCAAAGCCAGTGAGAAAGTCGCCACAGCGTTGGGCTTGTCCGCTTCGACCAGTCTCACCACTCTGGACCATGTCGCGCAGAAAAATTCCAAACCAGCCGATGCCGATGTCTTGAAGCTTTATCAAGCCAATGTCGTGGCAGCAGGTGTTCTCACATCTAATGCCAGTGATAACGGACAGTACACCACTGCTGCCAAAACAGCACTGTTGTCTTCGGGGTTGACAACGGCCAAAACCATTCTGACCAACCTCCCCTCAACAGCCACTACAGCGCAGGCAATCATTGCTGAGGTGGTCAAAACCATTCCAACAGCCACCACGACGACGACCGTCCCGGCAGGAGCCACGACGACCGCTCCGGCTACGACGACCGCTCCGGCTACGACGACCGTTGCAGCAGGCACAACAACCGTTCCGGCCACAACGACTGTTGCAGCTGGCGGCACAACAACTGTCCCGGCCACGACGACCGTTGCTGCCACAACAACCGCCCCGGCGGCCACGACGACCGTTGCTGCCACAACAACCGCCCCGGCGGCCACGACGACCGTTGCTGCCACCACAACCGTCCCGGCCACGACGACCGTTGCTGCCACAACAACCGTCCCGGCCACGACGACTGTTGCTGCCACCACAACTGTCCCGGCCACGACAACTGTTGCTGCCACGACAACTGTTGCTGCCACGACGACCGTTGCTGCCACGACGACCGTTGCTGCCACAACGACTATCGCAACCACATCGACAGTTGTTGTTGCGACGACTTCCGTTGGAGCAAACAACACAGAAGCAGGGGTGGCCTATGCGGGTGGCACTCTGATTGGTGCTACAGCTTGTATCGATAATAACTATGATATGGAATGTGATGCTGGTTCGCCAACCGCAATCACAGACGCGGATGGCAATTTTACCCTGAACGGGATGGGTAACATTCTGATCATGGGTGGGTATGATACGGATTCACTGGTGGATGGCAAGACCTGGGCCGACTGGACTGCTGATGGCCAAGTGGCCAATGCAAGCACCTATTTCAATGAATATGTTGGACTCTTGCAGGCTCCATCAGGTTCTACAGCGGTCACACCTGTCACGAGCATGATTTCCAACCTGATTGCTTCGGGTGTTTCGCCAACAGAAGCCGAATCAAACCTCAGACAGATCATGGGGGTGCAGAGTACCATCAATCTGACCAAAGTGGATGCCTTGACCAACCAAAATGCCATGATTGCCATCCAAGGTCTGGGACGAATGATGCGTAGTGCCAGCACGACCATTGCATCAGCGTCTGGAATCAATACCGATGTCACCTCGTTTGCGACATCAACGACAAAGATCAACGATTTTAAAGATATGCGGAAAATTTTCAAAGAAATCGCCAGAAATGTCGCAGTCACTATGAATGCCGCACCAACAACCAAGTATGATTTTACCGACACATCAACAACCGCCAGCACGCAATTGACGTCCTTGATTTCGAATGCCATGACCAATGCTGCAACAAATATGGCGAAGGACACAACATTCAACGCTTATTCAACCCTGTCCAAAATCAGTCCAAACGCCGTTGCCGCCTTGGCCGAAGATTCCATCGTCGGCCAGATCGTGAGTATCTCAGCCTTGGTCCAAAAGGTGGATTTCACATCAATCACATCGGGAAAAGCGGGTCTCAAAACAGCCATATCCTCATTGCAGAGTGCGGGCGTGAATACTTTGATCAGTGCCCAAGAGCGTACCGATCTTGTGGCCTATCAGATTCGTAATGATGATACGTTCAAAAACATTATCATCAAGGATAACTTCAACATTACATCTGGGAATGACATTGACGCGACCTTTAAAGCCAAGATCAAGTCGGTCGGCACCCAAATGGCCTCTGCACAGACCGCTTTATATACCAATTCAGGCAGTGTGAGCGGTGCGTCTACCAGTATCATGCAGGCGATGAGTGGTGCCTACTTGAAAATGGGTGAAGTGGTAGACAATTCAGCCTTCAACAAGGCCAAGGTAACCAATGTCACCATGCCGACAGCCAGTAACATGACCACCTTCTTGTCCAACCAGATGACCACATTCGCAGGTAATGTGCAGAAGAAGATTTATGGTAACAATATAACGGACACTCAAAAGGGTGAATTGCTTAATAAAGTGTCGGAAGGTATGGGTCAAAAGATGCAAGAAGTCGCCAAATCACCGACAACTTTCTTCTCCACCAACTTCACCATCACCTTCACCATTAATGAAGTTCAAACTGTTTACGCGAACTTTTCCAACAACCTTGTCTCAAATACCCAGTTCATGGGAATTGTCAAAGAGCAAGGTGCCAGCTTTGCCAACCAGATCATCTATCAGGTTTCGCAAACAAACGGTTATAGTCCTACTGCTATCAATAGCGATTTGATGACCAAACTTGGCACAGCTACTGGACAAACGATCAACAGCAACACCGTGAACAATTTTGCGGCTCCTCCAGGATTCAAGCTGGTGGGCAACACTGTGACCGTCACTGGGACTTCTCCGGCTACGGTTTCAGTGAGCCAAACCAACAGAGCAACCTATTCCGTCACCGCTTTCAACCCCGACACATCCATTTGGGGTGGAGTCTCTTCACTCTCGTTTGCGGCACAAACCTCTGGTCAGCAACCGTTGGGACCAACCAATACAGCTGGCGAAAGCATCAAAACAGCCTCGATTGGCCTCAAAGTGATTCCAACCAGTCTCACCGACAGACGCCGCTTGAATATGATCATCGACAAGGTCGATTTCAAATTGTCGGGGACAGGTGGAACCATCTTGAGTGCAAGTATCCCAACAGATGCAAAGTTGCATTATAGCATCAATAATGGCAAAGGCAGCTTTTTCTCAGGTGCCTTGAAGAATATCAATGCGGATGCCATCACGACATCTGGTGATGCCACATCGGCAGCCGGAGCAACCTTCACGCTGAATGGAAGCAAATTGATCACGCCAGTTGTCAATTCCTTGGGCAACATTGACGCCACATTGAAAAGCTTTCCTTTGGCAAGTGGCAGTGAGTTTACCATCACCACGATTATTGGAGGGGGTGGTATTCATATCTTGGATAAGGATGCCAAGCTGTTTGGTGTCGAAGGTATGTCTGCCAATGGTTTCCCTCTGAGTGGCGATGCCCTGATCGGAACTGTGAAAATGCAGTAACATCAAACCCTGGAGGAGTAGTTGGTAGTCTGTCAACTGCTCCTTCATTGATGTATTTGCAGTTTCCTCACACAAGACACCTTCGAAAAAAAACGCTGCTTTAAAACGTGCAGAGGGGTGAAATGGCTGACCCCTCTGCACGAAAACGATAAACCGTTCGATATCCCAGAGAAAAAATCCTAACAAATAGTTGGCAATCCTGTCAAATTCTGGTAGTCTGGTATCAATGCGACTATCAGCCAAGGAACCAACCTATGCACGCAATCACTTTTGATACGTTGGAGTTTACCGAGCAGCTAAAAAGTTCTGGCGTCCCTGATGAACAGGCCAAGGGTCATGCCAAGGCATTGGCAACTGCTTTGAAACAGACGGAAAGTCACATTGACGAACTGGCTGACAAACGCGACAAACAGACAGAAGAACGGCTTGATGGCTTGGCAACCAAACAAGATCTTAATATCAAGGTCAACTACTTGGACACCAAAATCGAGACGACCAAGACCGAACTGAAACGGGATATCAAAGATCTCGAATACCGGATGACAATCAAATTCGGCCTGATGTTTATGGCCGGTTTCGGGATGCTC
>JAMOBH010000080.1:0-18064 GCA_039908085.1 Magnetococcus sp. YQC-5 | reverse complement strand
ATAAAAAAAAAGAGGGGGTTTGGGGGATTCATCCCCCAAGGTTTTGCTTTTGACTTTTTGCCCGAAGGACATCATGTTTATTCCTCTATCGCTCCGTCAAAGCCGGGTCCATAAAATTTTTGAACGGATAAAATAAATATTCCAATATTGAACGTTGTCCGGTATGAATGGCACAACGCACAATCATGCCTGGAAACAGACGATATTTCATCAGACCTTTCTGAAAAAAGGATTGTTCAGTCTCCACGCGCACCTTGTAATAGGGTTGTCCCTCTTGGGTGGTCAGGGCATCCGGGCTGATTTGTGTCACTTTACCTGCCAACTTGCCAAATCGAGAGGCGTCAGAAGAGGAGAGCGTGACAAAAGCGGATTGTCCAATACTTACATACCCAATATCCTGAATCGGCAGTTTGGCTTCCACCACCAGACGATCCTCCCCTGGCACCAGATCCAAAGCCGTGCCACCCGGTGGAATCACCCCACCTTCAGTCACCACATACAGGTTTTTGACCACTCCATCCACTGGTGCGGTCAAGACCGTCCGGGACAGAGAACTCTGGAATTTTTGCAATCGCATCGAAAGCTCGGTCATTTGCCGACGATTTTCACCCAATTTTTCCCTGGCCGCCTCTTCGAACTCATGTCCAACCGCAGCCAGATTGGCCTGTGCCTCCTTGAAAGCCGCCTCGGCACGCAACAGGGCCATGCCATCCTCTTCAATGCTGCTGTTGATCTGATGCGCTTCCTTGAGCAAATCCAAATGGGTATACCGATTGGTGATATCCTTGGCCAACAGCTTGGAACTGATGGCTACCTGTTCCTCAACCAAAGTCAATTTTTTTTTGTTGTTTTTGATTTTGGCCTGAATCTCTTGGACATATTGTCGGTGTCCAGCCATGCTTTCACGCAGACTGGCCAGTTTCTCTTCCCGACGGTGGCGGTTGCTGGCAAACAATTCTTCGGAACGCTTGACCAGTTCTGGATGATTTTTTTTCATTTCAGGGGCGAAACGTGTGGTTTCCGCTCCAGTGACCTCGGCCTGCAAACGCACATTGTCCACTTCCAGCGAAGCCAGACGGGCGGAAATTTCACCTACATCTGCATCACCGGCTGCGGTTTCCAACTCCACCAGGGATTGACCTTTGTGAACCGTATCCCCCTCCTTGACCAGTATTCTACGAATCACGCCCCCTTCCAAATGTTGTACCTGCTTGATTTGGGTGGAGGGAATCACCTCACCCTGGGCAAAACTCACCACATCCAACAAGCCCCAAGATCCCCAGATCATCACTGCCGCCAGCAAACTCAAAAACCACAATACCACCAAGTGATGGGTCCATCCCACGCCGTCATCAATCTCCATACTGCCATCCTGGAGACTCTTCATGATCATCGACCCTCCTCAGATGACTTTTTGGCATGGATCCGTAACTCTGGAACGGGTTTGCGATCCAGATTCAACGACAAATCCGCACCACGGATCAATCCGGCGTCGTGGGAAAAAACGATCACACTGCGTCCAGCCCGCGCCATCTGGGCCAGCACCCCGGTGACCGCCTCACGACCCAACACGTCCATGCCTTCCAGGGGTTCATCGAAAATCGCCAAACGGCATTCCGAACTCAAGGCCCGCGCCAATGCCAATCGCTTGCGAATACCCATGGCCAAATGTATTCCACCATGGACCAAGGGGGTATCCAAACCGTGGGGGCTGTTGTGCAGAAAACGGGCAAGACCTGCCTCGGCGATGATGGCGTTCATCCGCTCTTCGGTCAATCCAGGATTAAGAATGGTTAAATTCTCCCGAATCGTGCCGGTGAAAAAATCGGGTTCCTGCGGCAGATAAATCACTTGACGCCGCCACCAAGACAGGGAGATTTGCTCCAGATTCACCCCATCCACCAGAATTTGTCCCCGTGACGGATCCAACAAGCCCATCAGTATCCGCGCCAATGTGGTTTTGCCTGCCCCATTGGACCCGGAAATCACCAGCGACAACCCCGCAGGCAGTTGCAACGACAACGATTCAAACAAAGGGTCTGATCCGTCCGGGTGGGAAAAGGCCAAATCCTGCAATTCCAGACGCCCGGAAAAGTGTTGCAGGATCGTTCCACCGCTTCGTTCCATGGGCAGACGGGAAAAAGAACCCAGCGTTTCCATGGCACGGCGGGCCTCGGCCAGAGCCGCTCCCAATTGGGCAAAACGCAGAATCGGCGACATGGCCCGCGCAGCCAGAATATTCGCGCCAACCAGCAAGCCTACATCCATCTCCCCGGCCACGACCAGTTTGGCCCCCACAGCAATCACAAACACGCTCATGAGTCCCCCCAGGCTCTGAGCCGCTGTATGAATCAACTCCCGTCCTCCTTCCACACGCCGTTGGATTTGAATCGCTTCGGTCTGGCGCGCATGGAAACGCTTCCATAACAACTCATGGGCATTGAAAGCCCGCACGGCGTCTGCGGCCTGCATCGTTGCCCCTCCCAAAGCCCCAACCTCGGCACCGGCTTGGGCCAATTCTCGCAACGGACCGCGTAACAACGGATGTCCCAGGGTGGAAACCAAAAAGGCCGCCATGATAAACCCACTGGCCACCCATCCGATCAAGGGCTGTATGAAAAACAGCACTCCGATAAACATCAAAGCAAACGGGAGATCCAACAGAACGACCAGATTTGCCGGACCATGAATCCGACCGACTACCGCCGGACTGGCAACGATTTCACGTTGCATCCCCAAACCAAGCTGGTCGAGGCTTGCGGCCCGCGTGCCAAGTACGCGCTCAAAAACCCGGATCCCCAAACGAAAATCAGGGCGTACCGTCACACCCTGGGCCAGTTTCAGGCGCATGTGGCGAAAACCAAACTCCATGATCACCGCCACAATCGCACCCGTGGTCAAGGTGACCAGGGTGGCATCCAGACCATGCGCAACGTAACGGTTGAGAACCTGAATGGTGTAGATGGAAGAAACCAATCCCAGCACATGAACGCATAACGATACCGCCAGGAGTTCAAACGCGAAAAAGGGGCGAGACCATAATTGTTTCAGCAAAACCATCATGGTGTCGGTCAGTGTTGTTTCGTTTGTTTGGCCGCAGTGGCATCATGGTTTTGTTCAACCTTCGTGGATTTGCCAGCACCACGGGGGGTGCCTGAATTCTGATCAAAAACAGCTGGCTCCAGAACACCCATGGATTGCAACAAGGTATAAGCTGCAATAATTACATCCGTATCTGCCGAAGCGGCATCCGAAAGGGCATTGATCAAAGCCGTTTCACCATTCAAGATGTCCAGCAGGGTGCGTTTGTCCATTTTCCGTTCTTCGCGGGCCAGTTCCAGGAATTTCTTGGCGATATCGGCCTGATTGTGCAGCAAATCCGCATTGGCGCGGGCTGTGTTCAGATTGTGCCAAGCCACACGGGATTGTTCTTCGACCAGGCGACGGGTGTCATCATAACGCCGTTGGGCAGCCTCCTGATCCTGGCTGGCCGCCGCAACCCCATTCATTCCAGCCAGCCCCAGATTCAAGGGCATGGTCAATTCCACCTTGCCAAGGGTCTCGCTTTCGAATTCGTTGACACCTTGTACCTGATCCTTGAACTTGCGTTCCACAACACCCTGGACCGTTGGAAAAAAATGCGTTCGTGCAACACTCTCTTTTTGGGCTGTCAGCATTTCGGCTTGCAAACGCAATTGCTTGAGTTGAGAGTTGCTGTTGATTCCAGTGGTCACGGCTTCTTGAAGGGTCTTGGGCAAAGCTGGCAGATAGGATTCATCCGGGACCGTCAATTGCAGCACTTCCGACGCCTCCCGCATGAAGATCGTGCGAACATGTTCTTCGGCTTGCGCCACTGTCCCGGAAGCTTGCACTTCTCGTGCCTTGGCCCCGGCCAGTTGGGTCTTGACTTGCAGAACATCCGTGGAATAGCCCCGTCCAAGGGCCACCCGGACATCTTCAACCTCTCCTTGCCGTTTGATGTTTTCCACCGATTGTCTGGCAAATTTCAAGACATTATTCGCGCGTCGTAAATGATAAAAAGCAGTGGCAGCATCCAGCATCAAAGTTTGTCGTGCTGTCTCCATGGCCGCTTGCATCTGTCCGTTTTGTAATTGAGCTACCTGTATATTGGCACTCGACTTGCCGAAATCCCACAGCAACTGAGTCACACGAAGATTCGTTTCTCTGGGATCCAGGTTTGTGTCTGTGCCCGGAGCCTTTTGCACGCGACGTTCAAAGCCATAGCTGCTGGTGAGGGTCAGGTTGGGCAGGTAACTGTTTTTGAAACGCTCATTGACACGTTCATCGCTGGCAGTCACGTCAGCCTTGGCAGCCAGAACACGGTCATGTTTTTGCAGAATCCTTTCCACAGCTTCACGTAACGCTTCCGCGTGTGAATTAGTTGGAACCAATAGTATAATTGGCAAAAAAACAGCCAAAAAAGAACGACCAAGCTTCATACGGGTAACTCCTGCCATGGGTTTTGTCCGCTGTAAAATTCGAAATATTCAATAAAAAAAACAGATTGCCCTTCGGGATGAAAGTCAAAGTCAAAAGCAAAACCCTGGGGGATGAATCCCCCAGACCCCCTCTTTTTTTTAATATTTTAAAAAATAAACAAAAGAGTGTTGTGGGGCGGTTCACCGCCCCACAAGGTCTTGATTTTATTTACAGTTTATTTTCCCACCAACATGAAAGCCGACCAGATATAGGGATAAGACCATTCTTTGGAATCCATCAGGTGCTGCCGAGCTTCGCGCAAGGCCTCATGGGGTGATTTGCCAGCCAACAAATGTTGATAAAGTCCTGTCATCAATGCTTGCGTACCAGCGTCACTGACCTCCCACAACGAGGCGATCACCGATTGTACACCAGCTTCCTGAAAAGCGCGACGTAAACCATAGACTCCTTCTCCCTCATGAATTTCACCTAGGCCAGTTTCACAGGCTGACAGTACGGTCAATTGGGTGCCGGTCAAATCGAGGGACAACACTTCCAGGGCGGTCAAAACCCCATCGTTTTGGGTATCGATTTCCCCCAGAAACCCTGCATTTCCGTTAATTCCTGCAAAAGCAAGACCAGAACGCAATAATGGATTATCTC
The DNA here is from genome assembly GCA_039908085.1 of Magnetococcus sp. YQC-5. Taxonomy (GTDB): domain Bacteria; phylum Pseudomonadota; class Magnetococcia; order Magnetococcales; family Magnetaquicoccaceae; genus Magnetaquiglobus. Next base: position 12,961 of record JAMOBH010000080.1, on the reverse strand, counting down.
CAGGGGGTGGTATCTGCAAGTCACCACCCCGTTGCATCTTCAACAATCGTTTCTTGAGACTGTCATCGGCTTTGAGAAAAAATCCATGCGTGGCAATATGTAAAATTTCTGGGGGCTGTTGGATCGATTGTATCACCTTTTCCTGGGCATCGAATTGGAGAAAAATCTGTTTTTCCTTTTTCAGATCCTTGGCCTGACTGATGATCAATTTGCCTTCTTTTTCTGCTCCTGGCAAAGGATCAAAATGCAACCCCCGCATCCCCTGGGAAAAGGCTCGCATTCCTTCTTTCAATTCTCCGGTCGCGGAACGTTTGCCTTCGATTGCCTGGATGACTTGACGATTCACCACCTTGTCAGAGTTGTAATCAGGACCGGCCAGAATCAACAGTCCTCCAGTGGCCTGATTGGATTCAGCAGGCAAGAGATCACGACTCGAAGTCAGGATATGCAGGTCCAAACTTTTGGCAAGATAAACCCCATCTTCATCAATGAGTGCATTGAAGGGCAAAATATTCAACATTCCGTCTGGAACCAGATAGATTGCTTTGCTTTTACCCAAGGCACGCTTGATCGGCATCCAAATGGCATCAAAGGTTTCCTGTCCTGCCTTGATGAGATCATCTTCATCGACATTTTCCTCTTGAATAATGGTGCGATAATCCACGATGACTTTTTGGATTTCTTCCATGTCTGTGCGATAGGGAACCATTTCAAAAATTGTCTGGCCATTCTCCTTGCGCAACACCCCGGCGATCAATCGGTTTTTTCCCCGACTGGTATAAGTCAGAAAATCCACCAATACAGCCCCGTCAGGCAGATGTGGCACGAGTTGTTCCACAGACAATGGGGTCACAGAGCGACGAAATCGTTTGCTGACACGCCCCAGATCCATTTGCAGTTGATTCACGCTTTCTTCCAGATCATGAATGATTTGCAAATGGTTTTCCCCGGTTTCAGGGGTTGGGCCAGACAGGGTCAATGCGGCCAGTTTTTTCCGTGCCCCGGTCAAACGACGCCCGATCAGTTCCAATTGGGGATTTTTGGTCATTTGCATGACTTGGCGTATTTCAGAGGTGATTTTCAACAGCAATCCCTTGCGTGCCAAGCCCACCTCCAGGATTTCACGACCTCCAATCGCGGGATCCTGGAAAATCAATGCTGCCAGATAGTCATTGAGTTCATCCCGGTGCAACCTGACATAGCCTTCCCGTGCATTGTCACCTGTGGCCCACAACATGCGATTTAAAAATTCAGTACGCCGTTTGAATCCCTCTTGACGCAAGGCAAAGGCCGCTTGCAATGATTTTTTATCTTTTTTGGATTCCAATACTGTGGCCAAGGTATTCAGGGTTTCAAAGGTATAGGGGTGTTGCCGCCCCAACACCTGTTCATCCAGTTCCAATGTTTTTTGCAAGAGTTGTTCGGCTTCAGTATGGCGACCTGTTTCACCGTACAGGGCACCCAGATCGTGCATGGTTCGCAAGACGTCCATGTGACGTTCACCCAAGACTGATTTCCGTAGTTCCAACGTCTTTTTGAATAATTGTTCCGCAGTCTCTTTGTCCCCAAGGTTATGCCGTACCCTGGCCAGATTGTTCATGGCCTTGAGGGTTTTTTGATGGGCTAGGCCATAGGTTTCGGTCCACTGGGCCAGAACTTGTTCGAACAACGGTGCTGCTGCTTGATAATTTTGCCGCAACAAAGTGAGATAGGTCAGATTATTGACAAAAGCGATGGTATCGGGATGTTTCTCCCCCAGTTTTTTTGAAGAGAGGTTGATCGCGTTCTGGTACAGAGGTTCGGCTTGGTCGAAATTGCCCTGACTTTCATGCAACAACGCCAGATTGTTCAGAGTGGCCAGGGTCTCAGGGTGATCCTCACCCATGAGTTTGCGGGAACTTTTCATTGAGGCACGCAACAAGGGTTCTGCCTCGTCGTACAACCCTTCATTTTCAAACACCAGCCCCAGATTGTTCATCAACGTGATGGAGGCCTGATGTTCCGTGCCCAGGAGCTTGCGATAACCGTCCAGAACTGAGGCATAGAGTTTTTCCGCCTCGGCCAGTCGTCCTTGACGACGATAAACCCCTGCCAATTTGTTTTGGGTGGCCAACAGATTGGGGTGATCCGGGCCAAGGGTGTTTTTTTCGCCTGCCAGGACTTCCAACAGCAAGGGTTCGGCTTTGTCGTATTCGCCCGCATCCTCGAAGACCTGGGCCAGGGCACCTTTGGCATCCAACACGGATTGAGTGGCAGAGGCTTTTTGGGCCATGGTCAAGATCTCTTCCAGGGCTTGACGTGCGTCATTGAAGCGTCCTTCACGTCGTACCAGTTCTGCCGCTTCGATGCGGGCGGTCAAGGCCACTGGATCTCCCTGGGGCAAAGCCGCCTCATGTATTGTGGCAGCCTGTTCATATCGACTCAGGGCACCTTTGAGATCCCCTTGGCGTGTCAATCCGGTTGCGGTCAAAGTCAGACATTCCGCACCCATGGGATGCCATGAACCAAGAATGGTGGTGAATTTTCCACAAGAGTTTTCCAACCATGAGAGTGCCTGATGCCAATGGCCCGTGTTCAGCAGGAGTCGCGCCAGAGCCAGACCAGCGGATAATGTGCTGGGGTGATCCTGACCGAGACCTGTTTCCCATCCCTTGAGAATGGCTTTGCGTAGTTCGATGGCTTGGGTCAACTCTGATTTGGCTTCCAGGAGATCGGCTTGCAGGGATTGCACCTTCAAGGTTTCAGGATGTGTCGCGCCCAGTATGGAGTTGCTCAGGGTAATGGTTTTTTCCAGAGCAGTGTTTGCGTCGTCAATGGCACCTGTTTGATAGTGGAGTACAGCCAGATCCCGCATGCTGGCCAATACGGCATAGTGGTTGGGACCGAAATCGGTTTGAGCCAGTTCCAGTGCCTGGATGGCACGTTGTTTGGCCTGGGTCAGATCTCCTTTGGTCATCAGGGCAGCGGATTCTTGTGTGATTTTGGACCATGTTTCGACAGATTGACCTTTGTCCGGGGGAAATGCGGAGGCTTGATTGATTTTTTCATTCACCCAGTCAGGCATGACGCTGGCCAGTTGCAGGATGGCTTCGTTATAAACCGCCACATCTGTATGTTTTTTGGTGTTGCCTGCCAGACGGACGGCCTTGAGGAAAAAAGTCAATGCCTGTTCGGTTTTGCCGAGGGAGCGACTCAACATGGCGGCGGAGTGGAGATAATCCTGATTGTCTGGTGCGAGTTGAGAAGCTTTGACAAAATGGTCCAAAGCATCCGTCAGGTTGTTTTTTGCCACGGCCTCTTTGGCCAATCGGACTTCATCAGCCACACTGTTTTGGGTGGTGGCAGGAGGGGATTGATCTTTGGCTTGTGCATGGAGGGGTTGGCCAATCACTCCAACCAGAAAAAATGTCAGCACAATGATGTTCACTATTCCAGGATTAGTTCCAATGCTCATATCGCATTTTCTCCGTGAGTTCTAAGTCCACCCCAATAAAAAAATAAAAAAAAAGGGTGGAGGGGTCTGGGGAGGCGGCTCACCGCCTCCCCAGGAAGTTTTTCCGTGAGGAGGGGTCTGAACGGTTACTTTTGATGGAGTTTTAGGCGTCGCCTAAACAACCCATTTCATCAACATACCTTTCAACCAGTTTCAGTATAAGTCAAGAGGCATTGAAACGAACATCAACCATCATCCTGGATTTCTGATTTTGGCGATTTCCTCACGCACGAGTCGTTCTGCCACGTCCGGGAGGGTTTCCCTGACCAGGTCGCGGACGATTTCACGGGTGATGCGTTCCAGGCGTGGTGTAAAGGCATCGCGGATCAAGGCTGTAAGTTCCTCGCCAGCAGGCAAGGTCATTTCCTCTTCCCGGATGCGCTGGATTTCTTCTTGAATGATTTTTTGTGCCAATTCAGGCAGCAGCATCCGCACCCATTCCGTGAGGGCGGTCTTGGCCCCTTCGGCCATGCGTGGGGACAATGCCTGTTTCAGTCCGACAACGACATTCCGAGGTTCTTCTGGCATGGCAGCCAAGCACTGCCCGGTTTGCAAATCATGCATGGATGTTGCACTCCATTTTTTTTGGATTGGCTTTGAAATCGAAAATTTCTTGTTTCATCTTGGCACCACCAAAGCACTTGTATATGCTCAAGAAAATCTTTGACCACTGAACACACAGAAAAAAAATTTGATTTCGGTTCTGTTTTTTCTTCGGTGTTTTCCGTGCTGTTTGTGGTTCAAAAAAATTGTCATTTATTGTTGTGCGCAGTGTATTATTATTGGTCCGGTTTAATCTCAGTATCGTAAAAGGCAGCTAATAAATGATCTGGAAGTGGTGCATCGAAATGCTCAGTAATTGATATTTTTCCTTGCCATGACCCGGAAATGCGTGGTTGGGTGCGATGCAGAAAGGGGGCAAGGCGAATGAGTGGTTTTCCGGCCTTGGCCACGATAACCTTCTCACCTGATAAGGCTCGTTGGATGAGTTGCGAGAGGTGGGTCTTGGCTTCATGGATGTTAATAATCATTTCATGTCTCCAGATGATATGGACCAAGTCTAGTTTACTCCATCTTGAGGTGCAGTTCAAGCACAGAAAAAGGGAGGCTCACCTTTGTCAAAACAAAAAAATTTGCTTGATTTTTGCGGCGGCGGGGGGGGGCGTTATATGCCAGATAGTATTGATGGTTGCGAACAGGTTGCTTATTTTAATTGTATTTTTTCAAATTAATATGACTAGAAATATTTTAAATTAAAAAAATTAAGTTAAAGATTAAAAATATTTTTATTATTTTTTTCTAAGATTATTGTCTTCAATGATTTTTTTGAATGGCGTGGCGACATTTAGAATTATCGAGCATTAATATGCTCTTGTCCATGTTTTTTTAAATATAAAAAAACCTTTTGACAAGGATTTGCTGGTTCAGTAAAATCCGCAACCAGGTGATTTGTTGAAATACCTGCCATGTTTCCACTTTATGACATTCTGCTCATCGGAGAACAAAAAAATGCAATGGATCAAGGACATGAAAATCGCATCCAAGCTGATTATGGCATTTCTGCTACTCTCGGCGATGATGGTGGTCGTCGGGTGGGTGGGGATCCACAATATGGGAGCCATCGACGCAGCGGATACCATGTTGTTCGAGCAGGAATTGAAGGGGGTCAGTATCGTCAAACAGCTCAATATCGATATGTTGGAAATTGTACGTGCGCAATTGAACTTGCTGCTCACAACGGATGTGGACAAGAAAAAAGAGTACGCGAAAAGAACACTCGATTTTCATGCTGCCATTCAAAAGCTGTTGACAGAGGTGAAGTCCAAATTTGTCACTGAAAAGGGCAAGGAACTGGTTGCCAAGGCAGAGTCTGTCTATAGTGAATGGAAACCCGTTCAAGAAGAAGTGATGCGTTTGGGGCAGCAAGCCGGGGAGTTGGATAAAGCCGTGGCACTTTCATTCGGCAAAGCCCGTGAAAAAATGAGAGCAGTGGATGGTTTGCTGGAGGAGATGGCAAAGCAAAAGGAGGAACGCGCCCAAAAAGCCTCAGACGAAAATACGGCCCTTTATGAACAGAGCCGCAGTATCATGATTGGTTTGATTCTGGCGGCTGTGGTGATTGGTATGTTGATGGGGTATGGCATCTCTCGGTCCATTACCGTGCCTTTGAATGAAGGGGTGAGATTGTCGGAGGCATTGGCAGGCGGGGATTTGACCCAATCCATCCGGGTGGATCGCAAGGATGAGGTGGGCCGTTTGGGTGGTGCCATGAACAGCATGGCGGAAAAATTAAGAGAAGTGATTGGTGAAGTTGCAACGGCGGCTGAACAGGTTTCTACCGGCAGCAGCGAAATTTCCAATTCCGCGCAAAATCTTTCCCAGGGGGCGACCCAGCAGGCCGCATCCATTGAAGAGACCTCCTCGGCCATGGAAGAAATGTCTTCGAATATTCAACAGAACACGGATAACGCCAACACGACCCAAAACATTTCGCAAAAAGCCGCCAAGGACGCGGAAGCAGGGGGCAAGGCTGTTGCTGAAGCCGTGCGCGCCATGAAAGAAATTGCTTCAAAAATTGGCATCATCGAAGAGATCGCCCGTCAGACCAATCTGTTGGCCTTGAATGCCGCCATCGAGGCCGCACGAGCCGGAGAGCATGGCAAGGGCTTTGCGGTTGTGGCTGCCGAGGTGCGCAAACTGGCGGAAAGAAGCCAAACCGCTGCCGGAGAAATCAGTCATCTTTCGGCATCAAGTGTGGATGTGGCGGAAAAGGCCGGAGGGATCATCAACAAACTGGTGCCTGACATTCAAAAAACAGCGGAACTCATTCAGGAAATCGCTGCCGCCAGCCAGGAACAAAACCAGGGCGCGGGACAGATCAATCAGGCGATTCAACAACTGGATCAGGTGATTCAACAAAATGCCGGTTCTTCCGAGGAGATGGCCGCAACCGCCGAAGAATTGAACGCCCAGGCTGACATGATGGCGCAATCCATCTCGTTCTTCAATCTTGGTCATCAGGCCAACACGGTCAAACGGCGACCGGCCCAGAAGTCAAGGAGTGTCACCAAACCACAGGTATCCAAACCACAGGTATCCCATATCCAAAAACATCCCCCAAAGTCACTTCCTGCTCCATCGCATCAATCCGACGGGGTTGATCTGAAAATGGGGAATCATTCGGATGATGAATTCGAGACCTTCTAAACAAGATCAGGAGTATTGCTCATGAGTGTTTCTGGGATTACAGGGCCGACCCAGTTTTTGACTTTCCATTTGGACAAGGAGGTGTTTGCCATCGACATCTCCAAAATCAAGGAGGTGTTGGAGTTCACCTCGTTGACCAAGATTCCCAGAACCCCGGATTTCATGTGCGGGGTGATCAACCTGCGGGGTAGTGTTGTCCCGGTAGTAGACTTGCGTCTGAAGTTCGGCATGGTCAAGAGTGAACGTACCGTCAACACCTGCATTATTATTATTGATGTAATGCAGGAGGATGGAGTCACGGTTATTGGGGCCATGGCTGACTCGGTCAAAGAGGTGTTGGAATTGGACCCCAATCAGATCGAGCCACCCCCGAAAATCGGTACAGGGCTGCGAACCGATTTCATTCGCGGCATGGGCAAACAACAGGATCATTTTGTCATCCTGTTGGACACGGACAGGATTTTCTCCACGACAGAACTCAATCTTTTGCAAGATGCTGGCGTGCGAAGTGCTGCTTGACATTGTTTGAGGTGTGAGTCACTATCAGTTCGTGCTGGAAATCATGAGACGATTTTTGGCGGCTTTTTACTGGCCCAGGCAGAAGTGGAAGGCCGCCAAGTTTTACATGGGATATCATTTGGCAGGCATGAACACGCCCCATTGACGTTATTTCAGGAGGATTTGTCGTGACCAAGGCTGTGACGTTAGACGATGTGTGGCGGACATTCCAGGAAAGGGAGCGTGAAGACCAAAAACGCTGGGAGAGGTTTGACCTTAAAACGCAGGAGATCGACCGTCAATTGCAAGAGAACGCCAAACTGATCAAGGAGACCGCCAAACAGATGAAGGAGACCGACAAACAGATGAAGGAGACTGACCGCAAAATCGGTCAGCTTGGTGGGCGTTTGGGCGAGTTTGTGGAGGGTCTGGTTGCTCCAGCATGTAAAACTCTTTTTGCGCAACGGGGCATCCCGGTTCATAAGGTCAGCCGACGTGTTGAGGCCGATTTGCCAGGGGGGCGGCACATTGAGATCGACCTGTTTGTACTGAATACCGATGCTGCGTCTTTGGTGGAAGTCAAAAGCAAATTGACGATAGAAGATGTACGAGATCACATGGTGCGTTTGGGAGAATTCAAGGAATTTTTTCCTGAATATTCTGACAAACGCATCATTGGCGCGGTCGCGGGGATGGTGATTGAAGACCATGTGATCCGCTTTGCCATCAAAAATGGGCTGTTTGTCATCGTGCAGGCTGGTGATCAGGTATGTTTGGCAAACGATTTGGATTTCGTACCACGGGAGTGGTGATGCTTTTCAGATTGAATATTAAAGTTATTATGTTTCAATAAATTATTTTGTTCAGGAGAAACCAATATGACGCAGACTGTGACGTTAGATGATGTGTGGCGGACATTCCGGGAAAGAGAGCGAGAAGACCAAAAACGCTGGGAGAGGTTTGACCTTAAAACACAGGAGATCGACCGTCAATTGCAAGAGAATGCCAAACTGATCAAGGAGACCGACCTCCTGATGAAGGAGACCGCCAAACAGATGAAGGAAACCGACAAACAGATGAAGGAGACCGACAAACAGATGAAGGAGACCGCCAAACAGATGAAGGAGACCGACAAACAGATGAAGGAGACCGACCGCAAAATCGGTCAGCTTGGCGGGCGTTTGGGCGAATTTGTGGAGGGTCTGGTTGCTCCAGCATGTAAAACTCTTTTTGTGCAACGGGGCATCCCGGTTCATAAGGTCAGCCGACGTGTTGAGGCCGATTTGCCAGGGGGTCGGCACATTGAGATCGACCTGTTTGTGGTGAATTTCGATGCTGCCTCTTTGGTGGAAGTCAAAAGCAAATTGACGATAGAAGATGTACGAGATCACATGGTGCGTTTGGGAGAATTCAAGGAATTTTTTCCTGAATATTCTGACAAACGGATCATTGGCGCGGTCGCGGGGATGGTGATTGAAGACCATGTGATCCGCTTTGCCATCAAACATGGGCTGTTTGTCATCGTGCAGGCTGGTGATCAGGTATGTTTGGCAAACGATTTGGATTTCGTACCACGGGAGTGGTGATCGGTTTCAGGATTCAATTTTTTTCTTGAAGTTGACAAGTGTCTGAATAGGGTATATTTCAATAATTTGTTCCGTTTGGCCCCGTCGTTCTGGGCACTACTTGACATCATGATCAATCAAAGATAGTCTGAGGTATAAAAACCATTCGTGGCATCTGTCTGCCATCTAAACCGGTCCAATGATTGGTACTCCAGGGGGAATCATTCCCATGGAGCCTCCATGAGTCAACCACCCGCATTTTTGTTGAGTATCCTTGTATGTCTGTTGCAGTATCCGAAAAAAATGGAGTTGTTACAATCTCATTGCATGGCGATTTGGTTTTTAAAGAACATCGCGCCTTTCGAGATGCATATAAACACAGACCGTCAAATATATGCTATGTTGTTGATTTTAAGCATACAAGGCATATCGACAGCTCTGCTTTGGGCATGCTGTTGATGCTTAAAGAACATAATGGCAATCCTGCCAAAGATCGGATTAAACTTGTTAATTGCAATGTTCAAATATATAAAATATTTGAAATAGCCCAATTTTCAGAAATTTTTATAATTGAATGAACAGTCAGAACAAACAGATCCTTCAAGAAATTCGCGAGGAAGTCGCACGCGAAGTCGATAGTCTGCGCGGTGAAATGCTGCAAATTCGTTGCCTGGTCCAGGATGCCATTGTCAAATTGACAACAAGTTTTAATGGATTGCGTGATCAATCCGATGCGCAACACCAATTGGTGGCCTCTCTCACCCGGTCCATTGATCAGCAAGCAACCGGAGAGGATGATTCTGATGATGTCAATATTCGTAAATTTATTTTACAGACAGATTCGGTTTTACGTACTTTTGTGGATCACATTGTTTTGGTCAGCTCTCAAAGTATGAATATAGTTCATAGGGTGGAAACGCTCTCCACTCAAATGGCTGAAATTACTACACTCGTTAAGGAGATCCATGGCATAGCAAAGCAGACCAACAGCATTTCTTTGAATGCCCGTATCGTAGCCGCGCGTGCGGGTTTGGCTGGTCGCTCCTTTGCATTGGTGGCGGATGAAGTGCGTAAACTTTCAAATAATTCTAATTATTTCAGTGACAAAATTAATGAAATTATTGGACAAGCTCAAGAAAGTATTGAAATCACAAAGGGCGTTGTTGAGAGTATGGCTTCCCAGGATATGAGTTTCGCAATCCAATCCAAGGATCGGGTCGAGGTTATGATGGAAGAGGTCTATGCCATCGACCGGTTCACCGAGGAAACCATCGACAAGGTTGCCAAAATTGCCGAAGACATTAACCTTCGGGTAGGTGTTGCGGTGATGTCGTTACAATTTGAAGACATGGTGACCCAACTGACCCAGAGTATGGAACGAAAATTCGCGGTGCTGGAACAGCTTGGAACCCTTGTTCCTCCTGAAATTATCCAAGGCGAACAGGAAGCTTCTGTGATCAGGGAAAGAGTTGCGCAGCAGCAAGAACGATTCCAGATGGTCAACCGTCAGGCCGTGCAGCAAACCAGCATGGATGAAGGTGACTGTGAATTGTTTTAGGTTTTCCATCTATACGACGATTACTCATAGACGTCCCATTTTTCAATAATAAAAGTTTGTTCCTGTTTCCAGTGTGAGGCTGTTGAAAAGCCTGACCTGTTTTTTTTTCCTTGTCAGTCTTAGTGAGAACGTGTATCAATTACAAATTGATCGCGATCTGTTTGGGACATAGGAAAAAAAATGGACACCTCTCTTGCAAAAACGCTCCTGACTTTGAATAACATCACTTGCGGTTATGACGGACATCAGGTGGTGCGTAACCTTTCTTTCTCTGTGACTCAGGGTGAGATGATCAGCCTGTTGGGGTCCAGTGGGTGCGGAAAAACTACAGTTTTGCGTGCCGTGGCTGGATTCGCACCACTGGAAGCCGGGGAAATCATCCTGGGCCAAGAGTGTATCTCCAAATCTGGTTTTACCCTGCCACCTGAAAAAAGAAAGGTGGGGATGGTGTTTCAGGATTATGCCTTGTTTCCTCATTTGACCGTGGCCGCCAACGTCGCCTATGGCCTTCATGGACGCTCCAAAGCAGAACAAAATAAAATCACCAAAGAAATGTTGCAGCTTGTAGGGTTGGAAAAATGGTCTGACCGGCACCCCCATGAACTCTCTGGTGGACAGCAGCAACGAACGGCCCTGGCCCGCGCTTTGGCACCACATCCCGAATTGATTTTGTTGGACGAACCCTTTTCCAACCTGGATGCGGATTTGCGCGAACGTCTCAGCTTGGAGGTGCGGCAGATTCTCGAAAGTCAGAATATGACAGGAATTCTGGTCACTCACGACCAGCACGAGGCCTTTGCCTGGGGTGACAAGGTGGGCGTTTTGCATCAGGGGGCTTTGTGTCAGTGGGGAACACCTTATGATTTGTATCATAAGCCGGCCAATCGTTTCGTGGCCGGATTCATTGGTCAAGGCTGTTTTCTGTCCGGTGTCTATGCAGGCCCAGACGCCATTTTGACCTCTGCCGGGATGTTGCAAGGCAGTCAGACTTTCTCTGGTCAGGACGGAGACCCCCTGGAGGTGCTGATTCGACCCGATGATGTGATTCCAGATGAATCATCCAATATTACCGCTCGCATTGTGCGTCGCGCCTTCAAAGGGGCTGAAATCCTTTATACCCTGCAACTCGATTCGGGCTGTCGATTGCAATCCCTGTTTCCTTCCCACCGCAATCATGAAGTGGGGGAAACCTTGCGCATCCGGGTGGCTACCGATCATTTGGTGGCATTCCAGGAATCACTCCCGTGTTCAACATCTGTGATATGAATTATTATGTATACCTGTCATGTTTTTTTTGGTTGTTTAACAAGGAATAGTTTTCAATCTTTTCTGCTCAATTTACAAGAGGGTTCATGATCATGCTGAAACATCGATTGGTTGGTTTGTTGTCTCTGTCTGCCTTGCTTTTTGGAGCACCGGCACTCCAGGCGGAAGAAGAGGTGGTTATCTACTCAGCCCGCAAGGAACATCTGCTAAAACCCCTGCTTGATGCCTATCGTCAAAAAACAGGTGTCGCAACCCGCTATCTCACCGACGGTGAAGGCCCGTTATTGGCGCGTTTGCAAGCCGAAGGGAGTGACACTCCGGCTGACATGCTCATTACGGTTGATGCAGGCAATTTGTGGCAGGCCGGCGAGAAAGGCATTCTGGCAACCGTGGATTCCAAGTTGCTTAAGGATAATATTCCTGAACGTCTCAGAGATCCAAAAAATCAATGGTTTGGTATGACAGTACGGGCACGTACTGTTGTTTATAGTACCGAACGGGTGAAACCGGCTGACTTGTCAACTTATGAAGATCTGGCTGAACCTAAATGGAAAGGACGTCTTTGTTTGCGCAGTTCTGAAAAGATTTATAATCAATCCATGGTGGCCATGATGATCGCCAGGCAAGGCGAAGCAGCAACAGAAAAAATCGTACGCGGATGGGTGGCCAATTTGGCCGTTCCGGTTTTTTCCAATGATACCAAGCTGATGGAAGCCATTGTCGCTGGCAAGTGTGATGTGGGTATTGTCAATACCTATTATTTTGGCACCCTCAAGAAGGAGAAACCCGCCACTCCTGTGGCCCTGTTTTGGCCCAATCAGAACGGATCAGGAACACATATCAATATTTCCGGGGCTGGTGTCACACGTCACGCCAAACATCCTGCTGCTGCCATCCAATTGTTGGAATGGTTTTCCACCCCGGATGCACAGCGGCTCTTTGCAGACTTGAACATGGAATATCCGGCCAATACAACGGTCAAGCCTCATGAATCCGTTGCCGCCTGGGGAGAATTCAAGGGTGAAGATCTCAACGTTTCCCTGGCCGGAAAATATCAGGCAGATGCTGTGCGTTTGATGGATCGGGCTGGATATAAGTGATTGTATTGTGTGCACGTCCATCAATGGGGTGTCACTTATACCGCGACCATCTTGGGATATGTTGTTTTGAATCCTTGCAGATCCAGGGTGAGCATACCCCTGGTGGGGGCCGGGCAAAGCCCTGAAATGACGCATTCCAAGATGGTTTCAGTTTAAAGCCTGAACCAATTTAAATGTTGAGAAAATAGGATTATTGGGGCGTTGCCCCAAACCCCACCAGGGGCGTTGCCCCTGGACCCCACCAGGGGGAATGATTCCCCCTGGACCCCCCAAT
>JAMOBH010000441.1:0-3618 GCA_039908085.1 Magnetococcus sp. YQC-5 | reverse complement strand
CCATACGGTTGGATTGACCGGATTCGATGGGGGACGGTTGCGTAAGATAGTGAATAGTTCGTTGCATGTACCGACTGCGGCAGGGGAGTATGGTCCGGTGGAGGATGCGCACATGATCCTGGACCATTTGGTGGGTGGATTTTTGATGCAGCTATGCCGCAATGAGGCAGCCGTGAAGGATGGGGCGCAATGAAGCTTTCCGGACGCAAGGCACTGGTTACGGGAGGGAGTCGGGGTATCGGCGCAGCCATTGCCATGCGTTTGCGTGCTGATGGTGCCGAGGTCATGGTCACCGCCACTGGTCGGCGTGGTGAGATCCCGGAAGGATGTACCTTGCGAGTCGTTGATTTCATTGATCATGAAGCCAGCGAGCGATTTTTTTCAGAGGTGGTTGGTCTGGGAATCGACATCCTGGTCAACAATGCCGGCATCAACAAAATTGGACCTTTTGCCGATCTGGATCCTGCGGATTTTGATCGGATCCATCGTGTCAATACCCGAGCCCCGTTTCGGCTTTGTCAGGCAGTCTTGCCGGGCATGCGTCAGCGGGGATGGGGACGGATCGTCACCATCAGTTCCATTTTTGGGGTCATCAGTCGAGAGTTTCGTGCGCCCTATTCTGCCAGCAAATTCGCGGTGGATGGCATGACAGCGGCATTGGCCGCCGAGGTGGCCCAGTATGGCATCCTGGCAAACTGTGTGGCGCCGGGGTTTATCGACACTGATTTGACGCGCGGCATTCTTGGGGAACAAGGCATGGCGGAATTGGCCAAGCGGATTCCGGCCCAGCGGTTTGGCCAGGTGGGGGAGGTGGCGGAGATCGTGGCGTGGCTGTGTGGTCCGGAGAACACCTATGTGAGTGGACAAAATTGGGTGATTGATGGAGGCTTTGTCCGTGTCTGATGCATTGGTTATCCAATCACATCGAGGTCCCTACTCGGTTGATTTGGCCCGAGGGGCATTGCGGGAGTTGGCCGCCACCCCCATGGATCGGTGTCATTTTATTATCGATGCCAATGTCGCATCCCTCTATCGTGATGATTTAGCGAAAATTTTAAATCATGATTCACTTTTGGTTATAGAAGCCACTGAGGCAGCAAAAACTATAGACCGATTTACCGGATATGTTGAAGCCCTGGTGGCACAATCGGTACGACGTGATCATCGGCTGGTTGCGATTGGAGGTGGTATCATTCAGGACATCACCGCCTTTTTGGCCACCACCCTGTTGCGGGGCATGCGCTGGATTTTTTATCCGACGACCTTGCTGGCGCAGGCGGATTCGTGCATTGGTTCGAAGAGTTCGATCAATGTTGGCGCGGTAAAGAACATTCTGGGGACGTTTTGTCCGCCGGAGCGCATCATCATTGATCCAGAGCTGCTGCGAACCCTTTCCGAAGTGGATCAGCGCTCCGGGATTGGAGAGATGCTCAAGGTGCATGCCATTGCCGGTCCCCGCCATTTTGATGAAATCGCTGCTGTTTATGTGGATTTGCAACAAGATTTTGAGCTGTTGCAGCAGTTCATTCGACGTTCTTTGGAATTCAAGAAGGTCTTGATCGAACAGGATGAATTTGACGCTGGTCCTCGAAATGTGATGAATTATGGTCACAGTTTTGGGCATGCCCTAGAAGCGGCCACCGGCTTTGCCGTGCCACATGGCATTGCGGTGACCATTGGGATGGACTTGGCAAATTATGTTGCCGCAGGCATGGGGCGTGTTTCCTGGGATCATTATCATCGGATGCACCCGGTGTTGATGGCGAACAGCCGAGGATACCGGGGTATCGTGATTCCTTTGGATTATTTTTTTGTATCACTGAATAAGGATAAGAAAAATATTGGGGTAAAATTAAGTTTGATACTTCCTGATCAGGATAACATGCCGCGACAAGTCGTTATGGAACATTCTGAAGAGTTCCGAGTGCTCTGCACGGACTATTTTTTCAAGGTGTTGGCGCATGTCTGAGAATGGGACAATGTCGCAGTCACGGGTGGCGGTTGCCTCGCGATCTTTTTCACGCCATCCAGTATTGAGGCAGGAAATTTTGGCAAGATATCGTCATGTCACCTTCAACGATACCGGGCGCTCATTGTCAGGTGAGGAGTTGATAGAGTTTCTGCGAGGGCATGACAAGGCGGTGATAGCCCTTGAAACCATTGACGAGGGCGTTTTGAGTCGATTGCCGGATCTCCGGGTTATAGGAAAGTATGGCGTTGGGCTGGATATGTTTGACCTGGAGGCCATGGAGCGTCATGGGGTGCTGTTGGGATGGACCGGTGGTGTCAACAAGCGCTCTGTATCCGAGTTGGTGGTCGCTGCGATGATTGCTTTGTTGCATCGCACCCCGGAAAGTCATGCTGAGGTACGGATGGGGAGGTGGCGTCAGATACAAGGACGACAGTTGACGGGAAGGACAGTAGGAATTGTTGGGTGCGGAAATATTGGCAAAGATGTTGCAATTTTGTTAAAATCATTTTTCTGTCGAGTGCTTGTGTATGATATTCGTGACTATTCATCGTTTTACAATGCCCATGGTGTGATGCCGGTTTCGTTGGAAGAGTTGCTGGCATCAGCGGAAATTGTGACCATTCATTTACCTTTAGATGTTTCGACTCGGAATATGTTTCATGCGGCTCGATTGGAATCCATGAGACGAAATTCCTGCTTGATTAACATGGCACGGGGTGGTATAGTCGATGAACTGACCCTGAAGCGCCTGCTCAAAGAGGGACATCTTGCCGGTGCTGCGTTGGATGTATTCAACGAGGAACCCCCACAGGATAACGAACTATTGAATTTGGCCAATGTTTTAGTGACAGGGCACATCGGGGGTAGTACGGAAGAGGCTGTATTGGCCATGGGAAGGGCAGCCATTCAAGGGTTGGCAGAAGCACAGCTTCCAAGTATGTATTTGATGTCTTGAGTTTAAGCGAACAATGTGATCATTAATAAACTGTTGCTGGAGTAGAGAGTAATGTATGAGTTTTTTTTGGGTGGGCGTCCAAATAATATAGATGAAGAGATTAAGTTTTTAGTTTCTGTAAAAAGATTGTTGCCAAGATGGGTGAATTCAATTCCTGATTCTGAGTTTATTGCTATTGCGATGATTGTGCGTGATGTGTCGGAAAATGCGGCAAGAAGAGGCGAAAAAGTTTGTTTGGTTGAAACAGGTGTGGGTGCCAGTTCATTGATTCTTGTGTACTATGCAATTAAACACCAAGGAATGGCGTTTACATGGGATTTTAATTCAAAAAAAGGATCGGAAATTCGTACTGCGTGTGCAGAGACGATCGGTATGGTTTTCGATGATAATATTAATAATTTTTGGAGGATGATAGGTTATAATAGTAAGTCTCCGTATCTTGGAATTGGTATTTTGTCTGAATGGGTTGATAAAGTTCATTTTGTTATGCATGATAGTGAGCATGTTTGGGAAAATGTGCGTGATGAATTAGATTTAGCAAATCAATTCTTAAATGACGGTAGCGTTGTTGCATTGGATGATGCTTATTATAGTTTTTTACATACAGATATGGCGTATATTAATATTGTTCGAAAAAGGTTTGGATTAAATCCTGTTGTCGATATATCATTACGACATAACTGCTTATATG
>JAMOBH010000440.1:0-3660 GCA_039908085.1 Magnetococcus sp. YQC-5 | reverse complement strand
TGGTTAGCGAACATCAATCAAATTTTTGAAGTCGGCAAACGAGTGGGGGCTACATTAAATTTTTTGCCATCAGTGTCTCATTTCCATTGACACATTCCGCTGTGGATGGCGCACAACACTTCCTCGGCCTCATGCAGCCGAAGACTTTGATCTGCCAGTTTAGCAAGAATTTGCTTTCTGGTCAGGCGATTGGCAGGTGACTTTACCATTTTTTTCTTATATCCAACCCCACCAGCACCCGCTCGGTATTCGACAGATCGCCAATAATGCGGAGCAAGGGCGGCGGCAGTTCTTTGATCAGCATGGGAGCGGCAATCATTCGACCTCCTTGCGCCAGATTGGCCTGCTGGAAAAGATCGATCACTTCCAGGGTGTAGCGTCCTTCAAGATGTTCTTCGCAAATTTTTTTGATATTGGCGATGGCTCTGATCGAACGGGGCGTCATGCCGGTCACATGCAGCCGCAAGACATACAACTCTTTTTTGCTATCGGGCACCGCCTTGTCCAATGCCTGGGTTTCTTTCTCCTGTTTGTTTTTCTTGTTTGCCACCGCGAGATTCCTCAAGCATGATACAACTGATTATTAATTTTCGAGTTATTCGGATGACATTATTTGTTTTTTTGCACCAGATCCAATCCGACCAGCACACGCTCGGTATCCGACAGATCGCCGATAATCTTGCGCATGGGGGAGGGCAGTTGCCGCACCAGGGTCGGCAAGGCCAGAATCTGGTCACCGATCGCCAGGCGTGGATCTGACAGCAGGTCTATGACCTGCACCTCGTAATGCCCTGCCAGGTGTTCCTCGCATATTTTCTTGAGATTGCCAAAGGCCGTGACGGACTTTGGCGTTTGCCCGGCGACGTACAACCGTAGAATCCACTTCTCCTGCGCGATTTCTGGATTGTCGCCGTTGTAAGCAGTGGACCCGGAAGAGATCGATTTCATGTATGTTCCCCATTTGCCTGATAGTGTCTGGTCATGTCCCTCGGCGGCTAGAAATCATGTCCGTTTGATCCTGTGCCAATTGTACAGCTCGCATATTCTCATCATGGCTGATTGCCAATATCTCGCTCTCTTGCGCCGCCAACTCGGCGTGCATGGCAGCGATTTGCGCTTCCAGCACCGTGCGCTTGCGTTCCAGATCCCGTCGTCTGCACTCGGATTCCTGCTGGCGTACCAACCGCGCGGCGCGATCCTGCGCCTCTTGCGCCAGACGGGCCGAACCCGTCAACACGCCAGATAGGCCAACATAGACATCACGCAATACCACCCCTTGATCGGTAATCATGAACTCGCGAATCTGATTCGAGTGTGCAATGCCACGGGCTTTCACGACATGCATGGTGCGATTGAACTCGCCACCATTTTTGATCGCTTGCAGAAACAACCAAGAATCAATCAGGGACGAAATACCACTGTCAATCTCCTCAATGCTGTCGTCACCAGACGTCAGACTGATGAACAATGCCGTGATCTGATGCATTTTCAGAAAATCGATCAACCGCATCAACATGGATTTAACTTCTTGATAATTATTATCGTTAAAAAAACTACTCAATGGATCCATGACCACGACCTGCGGATGAAAGAAGTCCAGATCTTTATGTATCATGATCAGGTGCATTTCCAGACCGACGAACGTGGGGCGGTTGGCAATAATCTTGCACAATCCTTGCTGCACCCACATACGCAGGTCAATTCCGATGGACGACATATTGCGCATGATCTGCTCGGGAGACTCCTCAAAGGCAAAATAAAGGACTCGCTCGCCACGCTGGCAGGCCGCTTCGACAAAATGGGCGGCAACGGATGATTTCCCTGCTCCGGCTGTGCCAGACAACAGCACGCTACTGCCTCGATGGTAGCCCTTGCCGTCCAGCATCTGGTCCAGATGCGAAATGCCGGTGGCAATGCGTTCGCAAGATGCCTCATGGTTCAGCCCCACGGAGGTGATGGGCAGAATCGAAAAGCCATCTTCGTTGATCAAAAACGGGTACTCGTTCGAACTGTGCATTGAGCCGCGATATTTGGCAACGCGCAGTCGTCGCGTGGAAATCTGCTCGGTGACGCGGTGGTCAAGGACAATGACGCAGTCGGAAACATACTCTTCCAGTCCATGACGGGTCAATTGGCCATCGCCGCGCTCACCGGTGATAACCGCAGTCACCCCTTTTTCTTTCAACCAGATAAACAGACGGCGCAGTTCGGCGCGCAGAATGGACTGGTTGGGCAAGTTGACAAAGAGCGACTCGATGGTATCCAGCACGACACGCTTGGCACCGATGGAATCAATGGCGTATCCAAGGCGGATGAACAACCCTTCCAGATCGTATTCGCCGGTCATCACGATTTCGCTACGCTCAACGCAGACATAATCCAGAGCAAGCTTTCCCTGCGCGACCAGACCATCCAGGTCGAAGCCGAGGGAGGCCACATTATCAATCAGGTCTTTGACGCTCTCTTCGAAGGCCATGAAGACACCAGGCGCGTTGAAATCCCGCGCACCGCGCACCAGAAACTCCATGGCGAGCAACGTCTTGCCGCACCCGGCACCGCCGCAAATTAACGTTGGTCTGCCGGTGGGCAATCCACCGCCAGTGATTTCATCCAGCCCCTGAATGCCGGTACGCGACTTGGGCAGTTGTTGTCTGGAAGCGGATGCAAGCACGGTATTGTTTTTGATTGCTTTCATTTTATTGACCCTGAATGCTTGAAGACAAAGGCAGCAGTTCTGTTGGCTGGTTCTGTTGTTCTTTTCCCACAAACAGGACGACCTCATTGCCCTTGCCACGATATTCCAGCCGATCAAAGCTGATCGTGTTGGCCATGGCGATGCCGCGACCATGGGTATGCGTGGCACGCCGGGGGTCAAATGTCAGGTATTTTCCCCAATCAAACCCGTCACCCTGATCCTTGATCAGAAAGGTGGTGCCGGTCGTGTCGTGATTGACAAGGATTTCCACCATTTTCTCCCGGTATTGCGGCATTTCCAAACGGTGGTTGATTTCCTCTTCCCACATTCCTTCCGACAACAAGCGTGTTTTTTCATCATAGCTGACACCGAGATTGCCATGCTCGATGGCGTTCCACAAAATTTCCAGAAATCCCACGCCTCTGCGTTCCGGATCATAACACAGCTTGGCCAACACCCCAGACAGATTCCTGGCCTCCTGCAGGGTGCGAATGACAAAGCGGTTGCCGACCGCCGTCGCGCCGTCGCGGATGGAAATCTGCATATCCAGATAGTTCTGGCGATCGGTCATGGCCGTTTTGACAATGGCCAGCAGGGTCTCTTCTTCGAAGGGCTTGGTCAGATAGTACCAGGCTCCGGCATCAATTCCCCGCTGTATTTCATCAGCCCGCGCCCGTGCCGTCTGCATGATGACCTGGATATGGCGCAACTGCGGATGTTTTTGCATGCGCATCAAAATTTCCAACCCGCTTTGACCCGGCATCATCCAGTCCAGCAGGACCAGATCATAGCCATCGGGACAGCCAACCAGCATGGACCAGGCCTGTTCGCCATCCTGGGCGACATCCACCTCATACCGGGCATCCCGGAGATAATTGTCCAGGATGACGCGGTTGTCCGGTTCATCATCGACGACCAGAATTTTTGGAATTTTGTTCATGGCATCTCTCCATCCGTGTGTTGAT
>JAMOBH010000439.1:0-3667 GCA_039908085.1 Magnetococcus sp. YQC-5 | reverse complement strand
CTTTTCCGCATCGCTTTAAAGCTGGCCACCGGGGCGGGCAAGACCACGGTCATGGCCATGCTCATGGCCTGGCAGGTGGTCAATGCGGTACGACACCCCAAGAGCAGGCAGTTCACCCGTGGTTTCCTGATCGTCACCCCCGGCATCACCATCCGGGATCGGTTGCGGGTGCTGAAACCCAACGATCCGGACAGCTATTACCGGGGCCGGGAACTGGTTCCCAATGATATGCTGGCCGATCTGGAACGGGCTAAAATAATCATCACCAACTATCATGCCTTCAAGTTGCGGGAACGGATCGCCATCACCCCGGTCGGTCGTGCCCTGCTCCAGGGACGTGGCCCGGAGTTGGATACCGTCGAGACGGAAGGACAGATGATCCAGCGGGTCATGCCGGAACTGATGGGGATGAAAAACATTCTGGTCATGAATGGAGAATCCATCCGCTGTGTGGTTTCGGTCTCCATGCTGACGGAGGGGTGGGATGCCAATACCGTCACCCATGTCCTGGGGGTGCGGGCTTTCGGCACCCAGTTGCTCTGCGAACAGGTGGTGGGGCGCGCCTTGCGCCGGCAATCCTATGATCTCAACGAAGCCAGCCTGTTCAATGTGGAATATGCCGACGTGTTGGGCATTCCCTTCGATTTTACCGCGACACCGGTAGTGGCCAAACCGGCCCCGCCCCGGGAGACCATCCGTGTGCAGGCTGTACGGCCCGACCGGGACGGGTTGGAAATTGTCTTCCCACGGGTCGAAGGCTACCGGGTGGAGTTGCCCAACGAACTGTTGACGGCCCACTTTTCTCCCGACTCCACCTTGATTCTCAGCCCCGATATAGTGGGACCCTCCATTACCCACAATCGGGGCATTCTGGGGGAAGGGGTGGATCTGACCCTGCAACATTTGCAGGAGATGCGGCAATCCACCCTTCTTTTCCATTTGGCCAAACGATTGCTTTATACAAAATATCGTGATCCGGGTGAGGAGCCCAAACTCTATCTTTTTGGCCAACTCAAGCGGATCACCCGGCAATGGCTGGAGGGTGGATATTTGCAATGCACCGGCGGCACCTATCCTGCCCAGTTGCTCTATCAGGAGATTGCCGACCTGGCGTGTGAAAAGATCAAGAGTGCCATTACCGCCTCTCTGCTGGGCGACCGGCCGGTCAAGGGGATTCTGGACCCCTATAACCCCACCGGTTCCACCCGTTTTGTCCATTTCACCACCTCCAGAGAGACCCGTTGGCGGACTGATCCGCGCCGCTGTCACATCAATTGGGTGGTGTGCGACAGCGACTGGGAGGCGGAATTTTGTCGGGTGGCAGAGGCACATCCCCTGGTGCGGGCCTACGTCAAAAACCAAGGGCTTGGGTTGGAAGTGCCGTATCTCATGGGCTCCACCCGCAGAAAATATTTGCCGGATTTTATTGTGCAGATAGACGATGGGCACGATGATCCCTTGAATCTGGTGGTGGAGATCAAGGGGTTCCGGGGTGAGGATGCCAAGGAAAAGGCCAATACCATGCAGGTCTACTGGGTGCCGGGTGTGAACCATTTGGGAAAATTTGGCCGCTGGGCTTTTGCCGAGTTTACAGCGGTGTTTGAGATACAGGCGGAATTTGATAAACTGGTGACATCAATTTTATCGCATTGAATGGTTGGAGGAATGAACATGTTACAAAGCTATGAGGCCATTTACGACCATGGCCGTTTGACCTGGACCGGGGATGCGCCGAATCCGGTGCGGGCGCGGGTTATTGTCACTTTGATCGATGAACCCTTTGCCACGGAGTCGCCCCAGCCCCGGAAGCCTCTCAGTGAGGATGAAGTCGAACGGATCATGCAGGAAACACGCGGCGCATGGGGTAAGAAAACCCTGGAAGAGAGCGATGCGATGATCAAGCAGCGACGCATGGAAGATTGGGGCGAGGATGAGAATGCTTCATGAAGTATCTGTTCGACAGCAATCCCCTGATCTACTTTCTCAACAGTACGTTACCGATAACTGGCGACCATCTGGTCTCGGTGGGTCTACGGGATGGTGCGGCCTATTCGATCATCACGCGCATTGAGGTTCTGGGATTTCCCATGTCACCTGAAGAAACGAATGCCGCTCGCCGTTTGCTCGGTGGACTTACTGAAATGGGACTGACTGAGTCCATTCTGAGACGGACCATCACTCTGCGACAGCAGTACCGCCGGTTAAAAATTCCAGATGCCATTATCGCCGCCACGGCCATTGAGTCTGCTCTGCCTTTGGTGACGCGCAACACGGTCGATTTTTCTGCCATTGCCGGACTGCGCATCATCGACCCGTTCCACGGCGAAGGAACAGATGGGCACCCCACGGAGACCGCATAATGGCGCGAGAATCGAAAAAACAGGTGGAAACCCTGACCCATGACGAGGCCAGCCGCAAGCATATTCCCACGGCGGAATTCCAGTCGGTAATGGGCCAGGAGCAAAAGAGTCCCATCCGGGTGGCCATCGATCGGCGCAACCGGGATCTGGACCCGCAACTGGTCTGGCGGGGCAAGGATGAACAGGATTGGTCCGAGTTGGTGGTCCACGCGCCACCGCTTTACATCCAGGAGAAGGTCCATCCCAAGGTTTTGATCGACGACTTGCAACGGGAAAGCGAAGAGCGGGCAAAGGGGAAAAAGGACTACCAGTTGACGATGGATGATCTTTTTGCCGATTTCAACGGCCTGCCCGATGGGGCCTCGGTCACCGGTTTTTACCAGCACGATGCCCACTGGTCCAACCGCATGATCCTGGGTGACAGCCTGCAAGTGATGGCCTCCCTGGCCGAGCGGGAGGGTTTGCGGGACAAGGTGCAGTGCATCTATCTCGATCCGCCGTATGGGATCAAATTCAATTCCAATTTCCAGTGGTCTACCACCAGTCGGGATGTCAAGGATGGCAATAAGGCACACATCTCCCGCGAACCGGAGCAGGTCAAAGCTTTTCGGGATACCTGGCGGGATGGCATCCACTCCTATTTGACTTATCTGCGGGATCGGTTGACTGTGGCGCGGGATTTATTGTCGGATAGCGGGTCGGTTTTTGTACAGATTGGGGATGAGAACGTCCATCGGGTGAGAGCATTGATGGATGAGGTTTTTGGGGCGCAAAATTTCGTCTCTGTTATTGTGTATGCAAAAACAACTGGTTTTTCCGGGGCCAGTCTGTCCAGTGTTACCGATCATATTATTTGGTACGCCGGCAACATAAGCAGCATGAAATTCAGGAATCTATACTCTTTCAAATCGGCTGGCGATGAAGGTGCATCAAAATACAGGTCCGCATCGACGATTTCCGCCTTAAAAAACTCTGCTTTTGATCTGACGCGCCTTGCGACGTCAGATCAGCTGACGTCGCAAGGCGCGTCGGTCAATTCAGAGCAGCAGTTTTATTTTCGTGGAAAACATTGGATTCCATCAGATGGTTTGTGCATTGGAAAACGACGCTGGATGGATTGGCACGCATCGCAAAGACGGAAAGAGTGATTGAGGAAGGGAATTCGATTCGTTATGTGCGTTGTTTAGATGATTTTTCAATTGTTCCGCAAACGAATGTCTGGTTGGATATTGGCGGTGTGCAGAGTCGAACTGATCCAAAAGTCTATGTGGTGCAAACTGCAACAGAGGCGATCAAACGCTGTATTC
>JAMOBH010000438.1:0-3693 GCA_039908085.1 Magnetococcus sp. YQC-5 | reverse complement strand
CCATCATCAGGTTGATTCCCCAGACTGACCTGAAATGACATGACCAGTCAAAGGCAAAGTCAAAAGCAAAGTCAAAGTCCTGGGGGATGAATCCCCCAGACCCCCTCTTTTTTTTTAATAGTACAGGCATGCCCCATACCGACATGACTGGGAGGCAAAATGAATCGCACAGTCCTTATCATTGACGACGAAGAACCCATCCGTACCAGCCTGCGTGGCATCCTGGAAGATGAAGAATACCAGGTTCTGGAAGCTGGATCAGGAGAAACAGCCCTCGCACTGCTCCAACATCAAGATGTGGCAGCCATCCTGCTGGATATCTGGATGACAGGCATGGACGGCATCGAAACCTTACGTCAGATCAAATCCAAAGACAAAAACAAACCCTTCGATGGTGATGTTCCGGTGATCATGATGTCAGGCCACGGCACAATCGAAACGGCAGTTGCGGCCACCAAAGAAGGAGCCTATGATTTTCTGGAAAAACCCCTCTCACTGGACCGGGTTTTGCTCCTGCTGGACCGCGCCATCCGTGAGTGGCACCTTATAAAAGAAAACCGGGAACTGAAGGCTCAAATGGAATCGGTTCCCCCGATGATCGGCCAGTCCCCGGCGATGCAGGCCCTGGAAGAAAAACTGCTGCGCGTGGCCCCCACAGACGGCTGGGTCTTGATCACCGGAGAAAACGGCACAGGCAAAGAGGTGGCGGCACGACGCCTGCATGCACTTTCCAACCGGGCAGCCGGCCCATTCATAGCTGTCAATTCCGCAGCCATTCCAGAAGAATCCATTGAAGCCGAACTGTTCGGCATGGAAACCACGGGCGTTGGCGGGACACGCACCACCCAGGCAGGCCGTTTCGAACAAAGCAACCGAGGCACCCTGTTTCTGGACTCCATTGCCGACATGTCACTCAAAACCCAGGCCAAGATCCTGCGGGCGTTACAGGAACGACGTTTTGAACGTGTCGGAGGCCGCCGTTCCATTCAGGTTGACGTCCGGGTGATCGCTGCCACCAACAAGGATCTTCAGGAAGAAATCACCCAAAACCGCTTCCGACTGGACCTGTTTTACCGCCTGAACGTGATTCCCCTCGCCATTCCCCCCTTGCGCGAACGCCTGGAAGACATACCCGCACTGGTGGACTACTTCCTGAAACTCCATCAGGCCACCCTGCCCCAACATCGGAGCTTTTCCGCAGCCTCGATGGAGTGCCTCCAGAAATATTATTGGCCAGGGAACGTCCGCGAACTCAAAAATCTGGTGGAACGCCTGTTGATCATGGCCCCTGGCATTGTGATTGATCCTGAAGACCTGCCTGACTTCATCCACCAACACCCTGGAGGGATCACGACCAACTCCCCATGGGACGCCCTTCTGGCATACGAAAATTTGCGGGATGCCCGCGTGGGATTCGAACGGATTTTTCTCAAGGCCCAACTGACCCGTCATAACCGCAACATTTCACGCACAGCCGAAGCCATTGGCATGGAACGCTCGGCCTTGCATCGAAAATTAAAAACATTAGGACTTGATCAATAGTCCAAACAGAAAAAACATGATGACAGATACGAGGACATATACCATGAAACCACTTGATGCGGTCATGATAGAAAAGATACTCAATCAATACGACTTGCAAAAGAAAACTTATTATGATTTTCTGGAAAGAACTCTGACCCTGATCAAGGAATTCATTGAACCCGATGGCCCGAAGATTCATTCCATCGTTGGCCGGATCAAGGAAAAAGAACGGCTGACGGCAAAACTGCACAACCCACAGGAAAAATATAACGGACTCAACGAAGTCCCAGACATTGCCGGCATTCGGATCATCACATTCTTTGAAGAGGAAGTGCAGGTGATTTTGGAAATCATCCGCAGGGAATTCAATGTCTTTCCCTCGACGGAACAACCAAAATCCATGCTGACCGATCCGAATCGGTTTGGCTATACGTCCATCAGCCTGCTGGTTGGTTTGCTGGACAACCGATTGGAATTGATCGAATATAGAAGATTTCGTGGTTTTCTGGTTGAAGTGCAAATCCGTTCTGTTCTGCAACATGCGTGGCTGGAAATCAATAATAATCTTGGATTTCAAACCAAAGATCTTTGTCCTGTACAAAAACAACGTGAATACGCCAGAATAGCCGCCCTGCTGGAATTGGCTGATTTGGAACTGAATAAAATCAAGGAATTCTCCTATCAGCCCAAGCCATCCCAACGAGTGAATGAACAGAGTCTGATTCCCACTGAAACACTGGCTCCACTCCCTGACCTGCCGTTTGAACCCATTCCGATTGCAGAAGAAAAAATACCGATCCTCAAACCCGCCAAACCTTCTCTGCTGGAAAAACCCATCAGCACCAATCTGATCAGCTATGCGGACATGGAACGTTTTGTCCTTGAGAATCGTCTGGTCAATACCTACGACCGTAAAATCGCCGATCATTATGATACCCGACTCATATTCAAAACTCAAAGCATCACGCTATTGACCGAGGCCTTCTGCCACCTGGACATCGTTAAAATTACAGAAGTCGCAGAGGCCATCAAGACCCACGAAAAATTCATCAAACCGATTGCCGCCATCCTGTTTGGCGACCCATCAGCCATGAAATACGAACACATTTCCAAGGGATGTTCTCTGCTGATGGTCTGTTATGCCATCGTGGCCAAGACCGGACACACCAACACGGTTTTTCAATACATCAACAGGAATTATTTTGAAAATGACCCCTCGATTCCAGGCAAATCCACCGAACTGATTGAATGCATCCAGCACTTGTCAACCCCATGAGTCAGCCACTGCTCAAGAAAAACCACGATCTCTTGTCTCGTGGTTGACACAAGAGGCTTGAATCCAACTGATTTTCAGCTTAATCTGTTGAGATGAGAGTTGCGCACCTTTTGACAGGCATGAACCGTCAAAAAAAAAACACGGCCAATCAATAATGGTCCATATTTTGCATTTTGCTATTGATCCCTTGTCTCAAACTGTTTGATCAAGCGGCCAAATCAATGAGGTACTCATGAAATCATCACCCAATCGCGAACAACTCATGTTCCTGGTAACCGGAGGTATCATCCTGGTCCTGATCCTGATCGTGGTGATCTTCAACATGGTGCGCTCTCCAGGTGAGATGCTGGCGGAAAATGATTTGACCAATGCGCCAAAAGTCAAAGTTGGTGATCGCATGACTCCTGCCAACAAGTCATCGTGGCTCACCCAGGTCTCCCCAGCCCCCATTTTCAACACCGATCCTGCCCGCGCCAAGACCGAACCCAAAATTGAAATCGAGTCCCAGGATCTGCTGGCCCTGGATGCCCACAAATCTCCTGACCCAAAAGCCACCGCCAAAGCCACGGACAAAGCCACGGACAAAGCCACGGACAAAGCCACGGACAAAGCCACAGACAAAACCACAGAGAAAACAACGGATAACTGGAATGCGTCTGAAGCTTCTGCGCTGGAATCGGCCCGTTTGGAAGGCAACAAACCCGCTTCCAGTGACAGCACCACCCCCGGATCCAAAAAAACACCCGTTACCCACGCACCCCCCCCCCCCCCCATTCCTCTGCCCCCGCCCGCCAAACCAGGCCCGCCACCCCTGCCAACTGGCAAAAACGCTTCGACACCACCGATCCCGGCACCAACCGCCGCTGTCAAACCCCTGGTCACTGCCCAGAGTG
>JAMOBH010000437.1:0-3698 GCA_039908085.1 Magnetococcus sp. YQC-5 | reverse complement strand
TAATTAAAAAATATATAAAAAAAAGGGTGGGGGGTGTTGGGGGGGCCTCGGCCCCCCAAGGTCTTGATTTTTTTGCACCGAAACGGGAGGGAGATCATGGCTGAGAAAGGCCAAAAAAATGCTGCCAGAATCTTGATCGTGGACGATCTGGCCCATAATCGCACGGCCTTGACTGAGATCCTCAAACAGACTCAGGCCGAGGTCATTGCTGTGGCTTCGGGTAATGAAGCATTGGCATTGTGTACACGATATGCTTTCGCGCTGATCCTTCTGGATGTGAGCATGCCGGTCATGGATGGTTTCGAAGTGGCCACTTTGTTGCGTATGCGCGAACAGACACGTCATCTGCCCATCCTGTTTATCTCCGGCCAGGTTGTCAATCTGGAGCAACTGGTCAAAGGGTATGCAAGCGGGGCTGTGGATTTCATCCTGAAACCCGTTGACAGTCAGATCCTCCTCTCCAAGGCCAAAGTGTTTTTGGAGTTGTACCACCAAAAGCGGATGCAGGAACATTACATTGCGCAACTGGCAGAGCAGAAAAAACAATTGGAAAATGAAATCATCGAACGCAATCGAGTGGAACAGATTCTCGTTTCGATGCTGGATGCGGTTTTTGTGCTTTCGGCAGAGGGTTTGATCCTCCGAGTGAATCGGGGTGAATTGCATGGATCCTTGGATAATGAATTGATCGGTCAGTTCATAGGCACTCTGTTTGCGGATCAAGGGGAGAATACGCTTTTCAGCAAGGCCGGACTGACACGATTGCTTCAGACCGGATCGGTTCGTAATACCGAAGCCTCACTGCTCACCAAAGAGGGAGGCCAGATACCCGTTCTGCTCTCTGCTTCCGTCATGCGGGACGCGAAGGATGGGATTGACAAAATTATTTTGATTGTCAAAGAGATCGCCGAATACAAACAAGCCCAACAAAGCTTGCAAGAAAAAGAGGCCCAATTGCTGGCTGCGCACATGGCCCATCAGGCCACGAATGCCTTTCTGGCCAATATGAGTCATGAAATGCGTACCCCATTGAATGCGATATCGGGTTTGACTGAGCTGGCACTTCGTTGTGACGTGAATGCAAAGGTACGGGATTATTTGAGCAAAGTGGCTCATTCTGCAAGCATTCTATCACATATCAATAACGATATACTGGATTTTTCCAAGATTGGAGCTGGCAGGCTGGATATTGAGCCTGTGTCATTCGACCCATTAAAATTATTTAATAAATTGGGTGAGATGCTCGGCGGTCAGGCTGCGGACAAAGGCCTGGAACTCCTTTTTTTCATTCCAGAGGATTATTTTGAGACCCTGTTCGGAGACTGCAAAAGGCTGGAGCAGATTCTGCTCAACATTCTGCGCAATGTGATTCAATGGACCACTCCAGGAGCCTTGATCGTCCGTGCCCATCCCCATCCCAGGCAGGTTGGCCCAGTCACCCTGCATTTTTCCGTGGAAGATACCGGAGGCTGGATCAAACCAGAGCGCGTTGGGTCACTGTTTGCCCCGCTGACTCAGGCCCCCCCGTCGATGGCCATTTTCAACGGGGAAACCGCATTGGAACTGACGATTTGCAAACAGTTGGTGGAGATGATGGGAGGCCGGATTTGGACGGAAAGCCTCTCTGAAAACATCGGCGTATTGCATTTCACGGTGCAGTTTGAATACCAGTCGGCCATTCAACAACCGCTTATTGTGCCAGCCTGTTTGCGGGGGATCCATATCCTGGTGGTCGATGACCATGCATTGACACGAGAAGTCATCGTTGAGATGTTAAAAATTTTTAGTTTTTCTGTGGCCTCGGTTGATTCCGGCGAAGCGGCCCTGGAGGAACTCCTGGCAGCCCATGCCATGGGAACACCCTGTCACCTGGTTTTCATGGACTGGAGAATGCCGGGCATGGATGGCATTCAGACGGTTCGAAAGATTCATCAAGCATTCTCTGAACGGAGTGATATTCCAAAAATAATCATGCTGACTGCTTTTGGGAAACATACCATTCAGGAGAGTGCCGAGCAATCGGGTATCCATGGTTTCATTCATAAGCCGGTTACGCGGGTTGATCTGTTCAACGCCATTTTGGAGGTGTTTGGCGAACGTGTCTTGGAGCCTCAACATCCTAATGTGGCTGTATTGAACGAGGAATTGGAGGCTGCCGTCAAGATCAGGGGGGCCAGGGTGTTGTTGGCTGAGGACAACAGGATCAATCAACTGGTGGCCCGTGAATTGTTGGAACGGGTGGGGGTCACGGTTGAGGTTGTCGATAATGGTCAGGAGGCGGTGCAGCGTTTGGAGAGTTCCTCGTTTGATGCTGTCTTGATGGATGTGCAAATGCCTGTGATGGACGGTCATACCGCCACCCGCACGATTCGCAAGAATCCAAAGTTGGCGTCACTGCCCATCATCGCCATGACCGCTCATGTTCAGGAAAGAGCCAGGGCAGAGAGTGTCGCCTCCGGGATGAACGATCATATCATCAAACCTATTGATATCAAACAGCTTTATGGAGTGTTGACCCGCTGGATCCATCCAGAGGGTATCGACCAGCGTTGCGACCGACCCCTGCAAGCCGTGGAGAGCAGAAGGGTCTGCGCGACCGGTCTGCTCCCTGCGGTCATGGAAGGCATCGATCTTAAGGGTGCCCTGTTACGTTTGGGTGGACAGGAGGCTTTCCTCAAGTCGATGTTGTTGCGGTTCAAGAAGCATGCGAACGTCTGCGAGCAGATTCAAGCGGCCTTGCAACGTGAGGATTTTGATACAGCCGGGAATCTGGCCCATATGATGACCGGTATTGCGGGCAATCTTTCTGCAATCCGCCTGCAAAAGGCCGCGCACGCCCTGGAAAAGTCCATTGAGTTGGGCCGCATTCAACAGGAATCCAGTCTGATTGCGGAATTCAATCAGGCGTTGCAACAGGTTTTGGGTGCCATTCAGGGTTTGGAATCCATGAACACAAGAAGTGGTGCTATGGTTCCGCCACCACCAGAAATCGATTTTTCGGATATGGATTATGACTTGATCGCACCCATACTCAAAGAGTTGTCCAGTCTGCTCGCACTGCGCGACACAGACGCAGAATTGACCCTGGAAACTCTGAAACAGGTGATGCAGAGAAAAAATTGGCATAAAGATTTGCAAAAAGTGGAAGAAAGAATGCAAAAAATGGATTATCCTGGTGCTCAGATGTTTTTAAAGAAGATTCAAAATTCAATGATACGGCCAGTCCGGGAGTAGATGACAGTGAATCAAGTAAGGCAAAAAATACTAGTTGTGGATGATTCCACAGACAATATCGCCATGCTTCGCAACACCCTGCATCCAGATTACAAGATTTATTTTGCACTCCATGGACAAGAGGCCCTGGATTTGGTGGCTTCCACCAACAGGCCGGATTTGATCCTGCTGGATATCCTGATGCCGGGGATGGATGGTTTTGAGGTGTGCCGACGGTTGAAGGCGGCAAAAGAGTCTCAGGATATTCCTGTTATTTTTATCACCGCCAAAAATGAGGCCGAGATTGAAGCCAAAGGCTTGGAGTTGGGGGCGGTGGATTTCATCAGCAAGCCGTTCAATCCACCAGTGGTTCGGGCCAGAATAAAAACGCATCTCAAGTTGATTCAGACTTTTGAACAGCTTAAAGAACGTGAGAATCATCTGCGTTCCATTCTGGAAGCGGCCATGGATGCCATCATCACGAC
>JAMOBH010000079.1:0-18407 GCA_039908085.1 Magnetococcus sp. YQC-5 | reverse complement strand
TGGAATTTGCTTCAACCCAGAAGCGATTTCCAGATCTGGTATTCTTGATGGAAGACGATTCGCTTTTTCATTTGGATCTGCAAAGCAACTCTGAAGGTATGGACTGGCGCATGTTGATGTACTATGCGCTGATCAGGCAGCGTTATCCGGGCAAGGTTTTGATTCAGAAGGTGTTGTATGTTGGACAGGCAGCATGGCAACCCAAAGCAGCCATAGAAGAGAAAAATTTATCCTTTCGGTACGAGGTGGTTGACATCCGTACCATCGACTGCCGGGAGTTGATGGACAGTCCTTCTTTGGAGGAAAACATTTTGGCTGTTCTGTGCCGGATGGATAATCAGAAGGAGACGATCCAGGAAATTTTGTATCGAATCAGCGAATTGCCGGATAAGGCCAGAGCAGACGCGCTGACAAAATTATTGATCTTGTGCAGATTGCGCAAACTTGAAACAACTGTTAAAAAGGAGGCTGAAGCAATGGCTCTTACCTTTAACTTAATGGAAAACGATGTCTTTCGTCCAATAATCCTGAAGGCTCAGAAGGATAGTGAGAAAAAAGGCTTCCAGGATGGCGAACAGAAAGGGCGTCAGGATGGCGAACAGAAAGGCCGCAAGGAAGGTGAGGCTGAAATGCTTCTGAAACAGATGCGCCGCAAGTTTGGCCAGACACCTGACTGGGTGACCGAGAAGGTGAAAACGGCTAGTCTCGATCTGCTCGGCACATGGGGCGAGAACGTCCTGTTCGCCAACTCCGTGGACGAGGTGTTCGCCGACAGGCAATGACCGGCAAGTTTCCGTTGCGCGGACCGCGTGCGCTCTGCTCCAGAGGATGCGGGCAAAAGTCTAAACCTTTATGTTTTTACACTCCAGCAAAAAGCAGAAAGGCTAAAGACCAAAAAGGTAAAAACACTAAAAACCGTCGAGTAGAGGCAGCGCATTACTGCGCCACTCCCCTCTAAGAACCAGATTTGCCAGTTTCCCGGCATCCGGCTCAAACCTCTTTCCTTTGATTGCCCTCTAGAGCGAGCGGCAGCACTTGGTTTCTACTTCCATGTACCATCTTATGACAATAGGGGTGTAAAAGAGCCAGATTTCCAATATTATCTGTTCCCTGGTCGTCTTGGTCCATACACAACACGGGGATGCCACCCGCATCATTTCTTTGAGGAAGGCGAATGAACGAGAGATCCGTTGGTTTGAAGAGCAACTGGGCGCAGGTTGACGCCCACGTCATCACCAATGAAGAGTACGAAGAAATTCCAGAACTTCCACCAGAATTTTTTACAGAAGGTACTCTGTACCGGAATGGCAGACCTGTTCGGCGGCGTGGCTCACAGCAGTCGCCCACCAAAATTCCAGTTACCATTCGCCTGGATCCCGAAGTGGTCGTTTTTTTTCGTTCCCAGGGCAAAGGCTGGCAAACACGCATGGAACAAGCCTTGAAAGACTGGATTGTTACCCATGCGCATTGATATTCGGTTGTTCGTGGCGAATGTTGCCGCATGATGAATGTTGTCGCAAGATTTTCCGTCATGGTCTACGATCTAATAAATAAAATTATAAAATACCATGCCTTTTCAACTTGGCAAGCAACTCGGCTTGTTTGACCGGCTTCTTGAGCAGGCCCGTGTTGCGGTCGAAATCGGTTGTTTTGAGCAATTCTTCAGGCGCACCCACTCCAGTGACAATGATAATGACCGCCTGTTCCCGCAGGCTGACACGGTGTTGTCGTTCGATGGCGCGGATACTGCGCATGGCATTCTGGCCATTCATCTTGGGCATCATCAGATCCAACAACACCAAATCATATGGGCTGCCCGTACTCAGTTCCGCTTCAAACTGCTCCACGGCATCCACGCCATTGGTCGCCACATCACAATGGCCATAGGGGGCCAGGTATTCTATCAGTACCTTGCGATTGAGCGCATTGTCATCGACAATCAGTATGTTCACAATGATTCTCCTGTTGCAGAAAGTCTCTGGAGGGTTTGTTGATGGATCTCTTCCAGATTCATCATGATCAGGGAAGCCTTTTCCCAATCCTCACCTAAAATTGCAGTGCCAAGGCGGGTCGCCAGCATTTTCAGATAAACCGCTCCAGCTTCGGCAGCCAGGGCCTTGAGTGGTTCGATCTCCTGTCGCGCCTTTGCTGGTTCAACACCCGCCAATGTCTGTCGCAACGCGGTCAGCATGCCAGGACTTTGGGTCAGAAAAGCGCGCCGTTTGTTTGCAGCTTGTTGGGGGTCCATGGCAGGATCCAACAGCGGGGGGAGTCCACTACTGCCGACCGGTCGCTTTGGTGTCAGCTTGCGTCGTTTGCCAAAACGCGCCACCAGTGCCAGCAACTCCTTGCCACGATAGGGTTTTCCCAAAAAATCATCCATGCCATTTTGCAGGCATTTCTCTTTTTCGCCTCTCATCACGCTGGCCGTGACCGCCACAACAGGTATCGGTGTGGTCTCTTGCATGGCACGTTCCGCTTGACGGATCTGTCGGGTCACTTCGAGTCCATCCATGTCCGGCATGTGCAGATCCATCAGGATCAGATCAAATCCGTGTTGCTCCCAGGAGGACAATGCCTCCTTGCCAGTGCTGGCGGCCATCACGGTGTGGCCGACAGATTTCAGGATCGTGATCCCCACTTGGTGATTGATTGGATTGTCATCAACCAGCAGAATATTCAGAGGCTCCCCCTCAATGGACAGGCTCAGACCGCTTTCATGCTTCCGGGTCTCGGTTTCCTGGCCGAGCATCTGCTGGATCACCTTGAGCAATTCCAAACGCCGGACTGGCTTGTTGACCTTCACCAAGTCAGGCAAACGATTGCCAACCGGAAGATCCTCTATCCGCATGGTGGTGGGCAGCAGAGCTGATATCCGACCCTTGCAACCGGGATTGGAACCGAGTTGAGATAATACGGCTGATTCTTGCAGCATCAGGCGATGATCCAATAACACCAGATCAAATGGATGTTGCGCAGTAGCAGCCTCTTGCAAAGCTGACAGCAAAGCATCGGCATCGGTTGCGGCGTCCACCTCCGCTCCAAATCCGATCAGCATTTCCCGGATGATCATGCGACCGTTTTCATGTCCAGAGCCAAGCAACACCCGTACTTTGGTCAAAGGAAGTTCAGACAACAGCGGTTTGTCAGAATCGGGTGCGCCAACACGGCCAAAACGCCCTGTAAAGTGAAATACACTCCCTTGTCCCTCTTGGCTTTCCACCCAGATGCGACCGCCGATCAATTCCACCAGATGCTTGCTGATGGCCAAGCCCAGACCTGTGCCGCCGTATTGGCGCGTGGTCGAATGATCCGCTTGCGTGAAGCGTCCGAATATCATCTCCAGTCGGTCAGCAGGAATGCCAATTCCGGTATCCCTGACTGAAAAATGATAGGATACGACATCCTGGTTGGGTTCCTCGGTATGGGTTTCCTCCACACCCAGGAGGATCTCCCCGTATTCGGTGAACTTGATCGCATTGTTGAACAGGTTCAAAAGAATCTGGTGCAGGCGATGCGGATCACCTGTTAAATGTTCATGCATCTTGTTTGGAATGTACGACCCCAATTCAAGTCCTTTTTGTTGTGCCTTGATGGCCAGGATTTCTGTGGTCGTCTCAATGCGTTCACGCAGGTTGAACGTGATCTGTTCCAAGGTGATTTGACCCGCCTCGATTTTGGAAATATCCAAAATATTGTTGATCAACGCGAGCAATTCATCGGCGGAATGTTGGACAATCTGAATCCGCGCCTGTTGTTCCGCAGGCAGGGGCGAGGCCAGCACGAGATCGGTCATGCCGATGATGGCATTCATAGGGGTGCGGATTTCGTGGCTCATGTTGGCCAGGAATGCACTTTTGGTCTGACTCGCGCTTTTGGCTTCTGCCGCTGAGTCGGATATGGTTTTGATTTTTTCGATCAGGTCAATGTTCTGGAAAATCCGGCACAAAAATTCTTCAACGTGAAAGGGCTTGTTGATGAAGTCGTTGGCACCATGTTTCAAGAATTTGGATGACAGCAAGGGGTCTCCCTGGGCCGACAATCCGATGATTGCGACTTTGTCGCGGGAGTGCAGAGAACGAATCTTTTTCGTCAATTCGAAACCGTTCATGCCCGGCATGTTGTAATCGGTCAGGATCAATTGGATCGAGGGGTCTCGTTGCAGTATCTCCAAGGCCTCGATGCCATTGGTTGCTTCCAGGACGATGAATCGATAGCGTTTCAGGTAGGCCAGCAGCAAGGTTCTGGAGCTGCGGGAATCATCCACCACCAGCACTTTGACTTTGCCATTGCGATAAAAGCGTTCGATGAAATAGATCACGGCGTGAATGGTGCCGAAATTGGCTTTGACAAAAAAATCCAGTACCCGTCTGGAAAATATTTTTTTTTGGAATTCTTCGTCAAAGGTGGAGGTCAGAATGATTACTGGAATATCCTTGGCCATGACCGTCGCGACGATCTCGCCATTGGGCGCATCCGGGAGATGCAGATCCAGAATGCCGAGCAGAAACGGTTTCTCGGCCTGCGCAATGGCCTGAATGGCGGCGTGTTGTGTCTCTGCCAGGACCACGGCAACAAAAGGAAGTTGGGCCTCGATTTCTTTTTTCAAAAGAGAGGCAAAGGCTTTGGAATCTTCGACGATCAGAATTTTTTCCATGGCAGGGGCACGCACAGAGGCAAGACTGGGGTGTTGGAGAGGTCGGTTCAACGCGATGGTGGAGAAATCTGGGCGCAGTGTCGGAGCAGGCCATTTCATGTGATGTGGGAATTATAATGTCCCTTTGTGGCCAAAAATCAAAGGCAAAATCGTAAGACTCTGTTCCAGATCCCGATGGGGTTGTCATCATCCAAAAACTCAACGTGCCTTGAACATGATGCCCTTCGGACAAAAAGTCAAAGGAAAAGTCAAAGGCAGATGGTGGGGCTTTGCCCCACACCCCATTGGAATCTTGAGCCTCTCCTACCTTAGGCAGGCAGTTTAAGAGCAATGGGTTGCTGTGAATGTTCCCGTCTGCCCTTGAGCATTGCGAAGAGGATGATCCCTGCTCCAAACATCAAGGCGAGAATCATGATGGAAAAGCTGACATTTTTCAGCAATGTCATGGTGGTGGTTGTCATGGGTGAAATGATTTCCAGTTGGGAGAGATAGACCGGGATCACCATGGCCCGACTGACCAAAACTGTCAGCATGATCACCCCCATGACCAGCTTGATCATGTAGGGTTTGACGTAGGTGGTGCCAATCGCGCCCAATTGAATCCCAAAGAGCGAACCAGCCAGGATGATCATGGCCAAGCGAATGTCTACATAACCGCCCCAGGCGAATTTGATGGTGCCCCCGACGCCCATGACAAAGGCGATCACCAGTTCTGTGGCCGAGGACATCAGACTGCTCATACCCAGGACATACATCTGTGCCGGGACGCCGATAAACCCCCCGACGGCAATCGTGGCGGCCAACATTCCGGTGGCGAATCCCAGCGGAATGGTGAACAGGATCGAAATCCGTGTCTTGAGACTGGGGAAATAGACCATCGTGCCAGGAATATGGATGCTTTGCACCCATAAGGAAAGACGTGTGGGTTTCTCTTCATCGCCTGACTCACCGGAGCGGTAGGTCTTGATGGTATCGCGCATGACAAATCCGCCCACCAGACCCAGAATGATCACAAAGGCCACAGAGACATAAAGATTGGAGCCAGCGTCGCCAAAGTTTTGTTTGATCAATTCCTGATAATGGGCACCGACCAGCACCCCGACTTCGGCTGACGTACCCATGATGAGGCCCATCTTGATGTCAACCTGACCGTACTTGTGCCGTTTCATGGCCCCCACCAGAGCCTTGGGGAATTTGTGGCACATGTTGCTCGCCACAGCAACAATGCCGGGAACGCCCAGACTCATCATGGCCGGGGTCAAAACAAACGCCCCGCCTGAACCGATGAAACCACTGACCAACCCTCCGACAAATCCCACGATAAAGAGATAGAGGCCGTTGGTCCAATCGAGATGGATAAAATGGATTGCATCCATGAGCGTTTTTCCTGTTTGAATCATGTAGTTATTGGGTTGATGATGATTTTTTGGCCCGGATGCCCAGACTTCTCCAGAATTCGCCCGTGAAATGGCCGTGGACGAAGGAAAAGGCAAACGCGATCATAATGGGAAAGACGAAAAACCAGTGTCCTTTGGTGGACCATTTGAGTATCTGTTGCTCGTAGATCAAGAGCATGGCATACATCATGATCGATGCAGCCCCCCATCCGAGTACTTTGAGTAGTTGACCCTTTGGTTGGGTTGGTTGTGTCATGTGGTATCTCCTTTGGTCAAGCATGAAACCATTGCAAAAACGGGAAGAATCTGGAGAAGGTGTGCATAAAAGTTGTTCCTGAGATGAAAAAAACAGTATCTAGTCAACAAGCAGGCCAGCGTTGATGTCTTGCAAGAGACCTCGCAGGACCAGCTGATTGTTTTGGTACTTACTCTGAGTGACCTTATGGCTCTCTGTGGCGTTGTCCCTGGCTTTGGTCAGGGTCGCAAAGAGCCTCTGTTGCGTCGGGTCATCCAGATTCACGCTGGCAAAGGGTTGGTTGACAAGATCCTGTGGCGCGATGATGCCGGAGTCTGCCAGGAGAGGAGGGGGGGGCCATGGATGGTTTTTCACGATGGGTCTGCTTCCTTTAATGAATGGGTTGTTGATGCGTCACGTATCGTTTTGGTGTTAAGTATCGGGCCTCAGGGCGTGCATCTGGTGCAATGCCAAGAAAAAGGGCTGCGCACGTTGGCCCGGTCTCCACCACCGGGTTTGTCTCTGGTTGAAAATTTTTTTTGCACAGGGTAGGCTTTCATTATTTTGTAAAGCATGATGTGGACCATAAGAAAATGGCCTTGATTAACAATTGGTTGAGTCGCAGAGCGTGCCGATTTTCAGGAATGATTGTTGCATTTTGCAATCATTTTCAGGCTTGTTTGTTTTGTGGTGAAATTATAACTTGTTGATTTTAAATGCAAAAAGAATCAATGTCTCCTTGTCGCTTCCGGCTTGCAAAATGCAACAGGATTCTCTAATATTCTGAGGTCATCACATGCGCCAAACCTCATTGCAACACAAAGTGATCGTGGGATATTACATCATCAGCACGTTGGCTTTGTCTTTGAGCCTCTTCACCCTGGTGGATTTGCGCATGGTCTCGGAGCGGTTGTTGGCCGGCGAGCAGGTCTATCTTCTGCTCAACAATGTCTTGGAAATGCGCCGTTTTGAGAAAAATTTTTTTTTGTACCACCTGCAAGAGGACAAGGATCAGCTTCTGGCCTATCTGGATCAGGTCAGAAAGAGTGAATATACCGCTCCTTCGCTCCAGCAGACCCTCGCCGCTTATGCTGATCTGGCAGAGCATCTGGAGGACGACGCCGCTGAAAAGCGTCTGCGGATTTTGGGCAAGGCTCTTGTCACAGCAGCTGAAGATCGAGCAGCAGAAGAACGCCAGCAGGTGCATCAGGCATTGGAGCTGCATCGTTTGGAACTGTTTGTGGCCATGATCGTGGTGGTGGTGTTGATTGTGGTGTTGGGGCGTTCGGTGTCCAAGCGGATCGTGTTGCCTTTGCGACGGATCGAGGAGAGCATGGTCGGGGTGATGGATGGGCGGTTGGAATCCATTCACATTCATTCCAATGATCGTGAGATTCTGTCGTTGACAAGGGCGTTCAATCTCGTCTTGCAGGAGTTGCAGCGGCGGCATACACATCTGTTGCGCTCCGAGAAACTGGCGGCTTTGGGTACGCTGTTGTCTGGGGTGGCCCATGAGTTGAACAACCCGTTATCCAACATCTCCTCCTCGTGTCAGATTCTGTTGGAGGAGTTGGCAAGCAATGATCTTGATTTTTACAAGGAAATGCTTACTCAAATAGATGAGCAGACCCGTCGCACCAGAGATATTGTCCGCTCGTTGCTTGATTTCTCGCGGGATCGTTCATTTCACAAAGCCTCACTGCATCTGGCCCCTTTGATCGAGGAGGTCGTGCGTTTCAGCAAAGGGAATCTCCGGGAGGGGGTCCGGGTTCGGGTGGAGATCCCCAAGGGACTGGTGTTGCATGGAGACCGGCAGAGGTTGCAGCAGGCTTTTATCAATTTGCTCGCCAACGCCGTAGACGCCATATCCGACGCAGGAGAGGTTCTCCTGCGCGCCACGATTCCTCAACAGTTTTATCCGGCTTCTGGCAGTCGTTGTCGTCCTCCATGGGTGGAGATCGTGGTGCAGGATACAGGCAAGGGGATTGCCGCAGAGCATCTTTCCCGGATTTTTGATCCCTTTTTTACCACCAAACCCGTGGGCAAGGGGTCAGGATTGGGACTGTCCGTGGTGTTCGAGGTGGTGGAGGAACACGAAGGGGAGATCATGGTGGAGAGTCAGCCCGGTTTAGGGAGCCGGTTTGTTATTCGATTGCCGGTGGTGGCGGATGAGTGAGTCAGGCTCGGTCTTGATCGTGGATGATGAACCCATCGCCATGCGCAATCTGGCCCATGTCATGCGCAAGGAAGGGTACAAGACCACAGCCGTGGCAAGCGGTGTGGAAGCTTTGGCCTTGTTGCAGCATCAGCGGTTTGATGTGGTGCTGACGGATTTGCGTATGGAAGGGGTCGATGGCATGGAGGTGTTGCACACCTGCAAAAAAAAGGCCCCGGAAAGCGAGGTGATCTTGATCACGGGGTTTGCCACCTTGGAGTCGGCGGTTCTCTCCATGCGGGAGGGGGCTTTTTTTTACATCGCCAAGCCTTTTCGTCTGGACGAGGTGCGCAAGGTGGTGAGCGAAGCCATGCTCAAGGTGCGCTTGCGTCGTGAAAACCGGGAACTCAAAGAGCAGTTGCAACGGATGCAGGGATTTGGTCCCATCATCACCCGCGATCCGGCCATGCTCAAGCTTTTGGAGACAGTTCGTCAGATCGCTCCAACCGGATGTACGGTGCTGCTCACCGGGGAAAGCGGTGTGGGCAAGGAACTGGTCGCTCGTGACTTGCATCTGTATGGCGGGCGTCCCAAGGGACCGTTTGTCGCCATCAACTGCGGTGTCTTCAATGAGGAGTTGTTGGCCAGTGAGCTGTTCGGTCATGAGAAGGGGGCCTTCACCGGGGCCATGAACACCAAACTTGGCTTCATGGAGGCGGCGCAGGGGGGGACTCTGTTTCTCGACGAGGTCACTGAGATGAGTCCATCCATGCAGGTCAAATTGTTGCGGGCCATCCATGAACGGGAGATTATCCGGGTAGGCGGGGTGCAGCCCATACCCATTGATGTCCGTTTTATCGCCGCGACCAATCGCGATATGGGGGAGGTGGTGGCGGCAGGGCAATTCCGCCAGGATCTCTATTTCCGACTGAATGTGATCACTTTGACCATCCCTCCCCTCAAGCAGCGGCGGGGGGACATCGCTTTGCTGGCAGAACATTTCCTCAAGCGGGGTGCAGAGCGCATGGAGCGTCCGGTGCGGGCCATCTCCCCGGAAGCATTGGCTTTGTTGCGAGAGTATTCCTTTCCCGGCAACATTCGAGAGTTGGAAAACATCATGGAACGCGCCGTCGCCCTTTGCAATGAGGAGACCATCACCCCAAAGTATCTGCCCGACGCCTTGCGGATCAAGGTGATTCAAACGTTTCGCAGCCGGGGCGACCAGATTCCAACCCTGGAGGAGCTGGAGTCCGATTACATCCTCTGGATCATGGACAAGACTGGCGGCAACCAGACCATGGCAGCAGAGATGCTGGGCATTGATCGGGTCTCTTTGTGGCGCAAAATGAAAAAAATTCGTCTTTTGGCCGAGGAGAATGAAGAGAGTCAACCGGTCCAGGGATCTGCTCTCATCCATGGTTGACAGGCGGGTATGTGAGGGGTGTGAGGCTTGATGCGAGAGTCACGATCAATTTGTTTTAAACCGAAACCATTTCGGGATGTGAAGTTTTTTACTATCAGGGGTCCAGGGGGATTATCCCCCTGGTGGGGTCCAGGGGCGAAGCCCTTGGTGGGGTTTGGGGCGAGAGCCACTAAACTAACCATTCCAAGATGGTCAGGGTTTATCAACATTTTCAAAATTATTTTGGCTTGAATGGAAGGTCTCTTTTTTTGTGCCGTTAACGTTTGATCCTTCAACTTGAGGTTTGCAATGCTTGCCAATCATGTGATGTTGCGTCTGTTTCCGTTTTTGCGTTGGCTTCCCATCCCGTTTGTCACCTTGCGTGACGACCTGATCGCTGGCATCACGGGTGCGCTGGTGCTGGTGCCCAAGGCCATGGCCTACGCCCAATTGTCAGGATTGCCGGTCTATTTTGGACTTTATACGGCGTTTATTCCCGCATTTTTGGGGATACTCTGGGGGTCGAGCCGTCATCTTGCCACCGGGCCGGTGGCAGTCGTCTCTCTGATGACTGCGGCGGCTGTCACCCCATTGGCGATACCCCTTTCCGACGAGTATGTCGGTCTTGCGTTATTGCTGACCCTGTTTGTCGGTGTGATCCAGTTTGTACTGGGGGTGGTCAAATTGGGTACTGTGGTCAATTTTGTCTCCCATCCGGTGATTCTGGGCTTTATGAATGCCGCAGCGATTATCATCGGCATGTCGCAACTCGATATGCTGTTGGGAATTCCCAAGGGACGCAACGACTCCTTCCTGAAGGACATCTGGGAGATGATGAGCTATCTCCCTCAGACCCACCTGCCTACCCTGGGCATGTCTTTGTTGGCCGTGGTGTTGATTCTGGCATTGAAGAAAATCCCCTTTCTTGCCAAGCCGAGTGTGCTGGTGGTGGTGGTGGTGACTACGATCCTCAGCCAATCCACCGGCTATTCCAGCAAGGAGAAGGGAGGCCCCGATTTCATCGCCACACCATCGGCGCGGGAACTGGTGAGCAACTATGCAGCCACAGACCAGCGGCTTGCCTCGCTGATGGGGGAGTCCACCTCTAAAGCAACTCAACTCCGTGGCGCGATCAAGGCAGAAGAGATCCGTGCGGTCGCGGATCTGAATCATGAGATCAACCTGCTCAATCTGGAAATGAAAACCCTGAAACAACAGAATAATGATCGTCTCAAGCAAATCAACAGGATGCAATTGCAACGGGTCCTGGAGTCAGCAGGCGGAAAGCCCGTTTTCTATCTGAAAGGCACGATGCCCAAGGGGGTGGAAACCGATGGGCGGACCTGGTACATCAAGAAAATTGACAAGGGAGATCTCTATCTGAACAGTGGCGGTGATGTGGTTGGCACCATTCCGGCTGGTCTGCCGGCCTTCCGTTTGCCGCATTTTGATCTGGATGCCATGATGGCTCTGCTCTCTTCCTCACTGATCATCGCCCTGGTCGCTTTCATGGAGTCGATCTCCATGGCCAAAGCCATGGCCACCAAGTCGAAACAGATGATCGATCCCAATCAGGAGCTGATCGGACAGGGCCTCGCCAATATCGGGGGAGCCTTTTTCCAGGCCTATCCCGCATGCGGTTCGTTTACCGGATCGGCGATCAATCTCCAGGCCGGGGCCAAGACCGGCTTTGCCATGGTCTTCAATGGCATTTTTGTCGCTTTCACCCTGCTTTTTTTCACCTCCTATCTCTATTATTTACCCAAGGCGGTGCTGGGGGTGATTATCCTGTTCGCCGTCACCAGTCTGATTACGCCCACCGCAATCAAACACACCTGGCAGGCCAGCCGGACCGATGGCATGATCGTCATCGTGACCTTTGCCGTGACTCTGCTGGCAGCACCCCATCTGGACAAGGGGATTATCGTGGGGACGATCTTGTCCCTGGTTGTTTTTCTGTACAGCACCATGAAACCACGGGTGGCCATTCTGGGGCGTTTTCACGATGGCACCTTGCGGGACGCCAAGGTCCACAACCTGCCCACTTCCCATCTGGTCACCGCCATCCGTTTTGACGGACGGCTCTATTTTGCCAATGTCGCCTATTTCGAAGATGCGGTTCTGCATGCCATTGCCGATAACCCGGAGGCTCCTTACCTCTTGATCGTTGGCGATGGTATCAATGCCATCGACTCCTCTGGCGAAGAGG
Source organism: Magnetococcus sp. YQC-5 (assembly GCA_039908085.1). Classification (GTDB taxonomy): domain Bacteria; phylum Pseudomonadota; class Magnetococcia; order Magnetococcales; family Magnetaquicoccaceae; genus Magnetaquiglobus. The sequence goes on along the minus strand of JAMOBH010000079.1, from coordinate 6,352 downwards.
TGATCCATCATGTGGTAGAGCGTCTCGCGGACAACGGCGTTGTGGTCGTGTTTGCCGGTCTGAAGAAACAGGTACTGGATGTCATGCAATCCACCGGCTTGTTGAACAAGGTCGGCACAGAGCGTTTCTTTCCGACCGCTGATTTGGCTCTTGAGTCGATTTTCAACCACACTCAAGGTTCCAATTCGCAGGATCCATTGCGGCGTGTGGCTTGAAGCCCAAGGCGGGAGCCAAGGTGGGAGCAGGTCAATAGAGCCGGGACAAACGATTGGGAGACCAGGGGGAATGATTCCCCCTGGTGAGGTTCAGGGACAAAGCGCGTAGTGGTGGGGGGATCAGAGTCCCAATCAATTCATTTCACAACCATTTCAATAATGTCACGGCTTTGTGCGGGAGTTGCACAAGTGGGATCCAGGGGCCAAGCCCCTGGTGGGGGGTGGGGCGGGAGTCACAATCATTACATCAACATTTTGCAATTGTCCCGGCTTCAAGTGGGCACTCAATTCAGATGTCTATCTTATTGAGTTTTGTTATCAAATCCGTTATTGCGCACTGCTAAAGGGATGGTACGGGAAAAGGCCAGCAGCAGACCAATGGCCGACAGTGTGATGACCATGGAGGATCCTCCATAGCTGACCAACGGCAGGGTCAATCCTTTAGGTGGCAGCAGACCCATGACCACGGCCATGTTGGCCACGGCCTGGGCAGCAATGAGAACGGTCAGACCAACCGTACTCAAACGGATGAATAGATCTTCGGTGTGACGGGCAATGAGCATGGCTCGCCAGATCAGGGTCGCAAACAAGGCAATGATGCCCAGGATCCAGAAGAGTCCCAGTTCCTCGCCGATGACCGCGAAGATGAAATCGGTGTGTGATTCAGGCAGATAAAATTGTTTTTGTTGACCTTCTCCCAGACCAGCCCCCAGAACACCTCCGCTGCCAAAGGAGAGCAGTGATTGAACCAATTGAAAATCACTGCCCAGGGGATCGTCCCATGGATTCAGGAATGAGGTGACCCGACGGAAGCGATAGGGGGCCATGATGACTCCGGCGGCGGCCAACGGAATGGCAGCAGCAGCCACAGCGGTGATCCATGACAAAGGCATGCCAGCAATGAAAATAATGCCCATGACCACAACACCGCTGATCAGGGTGGCACCGAAATCAGGTTCAGCCATGAGCAAAGTCGCCCCCAGGGCGAACAAACCAAGCAACGGCAGCAGTCCCTCCTTGAAGTAGCGGACCCGTTGTGGTTCCAATGCCAGCAGATGCGCAATATAGAGGGTCAATGCCACCTTGAAAGGTTCGGACGGTTGGAGGGTGAAGAATTTCAGGTTGAGCCAGCGTCTGGCTCCGCCCCCTTCCAGGCCGATTCCCGGAATAAAGACCAGAAACAGCAGTAAAATCATGATCCAGAACGCGCTTTTGCTGGCCCTTCGAATGGTGGAGATCGAAAGACGGCTCAATCCTGCCATGGCGGTCAGACCGGTCAAGGCGAAAATGGCATTCCGCACAGCGTAGTGAGTCGAGTTGTCATATTTTTGCAAAGCCACGGGCGAGGATGCGGAATAAACCATCACCAGGCCGATCAGCAGCAGGGTGCAGGCACTTCCGGCCATCCAGAGATCCATGGGGCCTGTGGGCTGGGTATCGTTTTGCCATTTTGGCTTGGTTCCGGGTTGGGATTTAGAGGCCATGGACAGCCTCCCGGAATCGATCACCCCGATCCTCGAAATTTTTGAACATGTCAAAAGAAGCGCAGGCCGGTGAAAGCAAGACCGTTTGGGTGGGTTGGGCCAATTGATGGGCCAACTTGACCGCACTGGTCATGTTGGCTACCCGATGCAGGCGTGGTCCACCCGCAAAGGCCAAGGCCAAGTCCTCAGCCGCCTCACCCAGCAGGATGGCATCGGTCACACATTGGGCTGCTACCGGGGCCAGGGTGGAAAAATCCCCTTTTTTATCCCGGCCTCCTGCGATCAGAATGATGCTGCCGGGTTGTTGGGGCGTGGCAAACGATTGCAATGACATCAGGGTTGCTCCAACATTGGTGCCTTTTGAATCATTATAATAATCAACGCCCTTGATGGTGCGGATCCACTCCATGCGATGGGGCAGACCAGGGAATTGCTTGAGAGTGGCCACCACGGCCTGGGTCGAGGCCCCGGCTGCCAATGCGGCGGCGGCGGCGGCTGCCGCATTGGCTTGGTTGTGGAGACCGCGAATGCGGATTTGATCAAGCTCCATCAGGGGTTGGGGGGATGTGTGACGATGGTCTGTCAAGATGCCTTCGCAGGCGTAGACCCCTCCGGCAATGGGGTGTTCAATGGAAAAGGGGATGACCGTCACTCCCATGGCGGTTAATTGCGCCGAGGTGGATGCCAGCAAGGGGTCATCGGCATTGATGATGGCTGTGTCGCCTGGTGCCGCGTTTTGAAAAATGCGACGTTTGGCCTCCAGATAGGCCCCCAGGGTCGGGTAACGGTCCATGTGGTCCGGGGTGAGGTTGAGGAGAAGCGCGATCCGGGGATGAAATCGGGCAATGCTTTCCAACTGAAAGGAGGAAAGCTCCAACACATAGGCCTGATGGGCCGGATCCCACAGGGAAAGGGCCGGGGTGCCCAGATTGCCACCAATGCCCACAGCAAGGCCGTGTTGTTGCAGCATGTCACCGATGAGGGTGGTGACTGTGGATTTCCCGTTGGAACCAGTCACGCCGATGAAGGGGGGATCTGGTTTGGCGGTTTCCTGGACGTGGCGATAGAGCCATTCGATGTCATTGATGATCGGGATGCCATCTGCCAGCAGTTTGGCCAGATCGGGCAGGGTGCGGGGAATCCCTGGTGAAAGAAGAATGGCCTGGCAGGTGGAGAAGGCGTGGACAGGCAGGTTGCCGCTCCAGGTTTCCACATGCGGGAGATGGGTCAGGGCCAGGGCAGGGGCGGATTGGGCATCCCAGGCGATAGTCGGGATGGCATGGCCACTGAGAAATGTGACGGCAGCGGCACCAGAGCGGCCCAGGCCGATGACACCTATCGGGGCGACAGAATGGTTCATTAACGTATCTTGAGAGTGGATAATCCGATCAGGGCCAGAATAATGGAAATGATCCAGAATCGGACAATGATTTTGGGTTCAGCCCATCCTTTGAGTTCAAAGTGGTGATGGATGGGTGCCATACGAAATACCCGTTTTCCGATCAATTTGAAAGAGGCGACTTGAATGATCACGGAAAATGTTTCCAGCACGAAGACGCCGCCGATGATGGCCAGGACGATTTCGTGTTGGGTGGCCATGGCGATGGTGCCCAAGGCAGCTCCCAGGGAGAGTGAACCGACATCACCCATGAAGACCTGGGCCGGATAGGTGTTGAACCACAGGAATCCCAGGGCAGCACCCACCATGGCACCGCAAAAGATGGTCAATTCTCCAGTGCCGTGGATATAGGGTATGCCCAGGTAGTAGGCGAATTTGATGTGTCCCGTGAGGTAGGCGATGAACATGAAACTGGCGGCGGTCAGCAGGGTCGGGCCAATGGCCAGGCCGTCGAGACCGTCGGTCAGGTTGACGGCATTGCTCGACCCGACTATGACCAGGATGGCGAACGGGAAGAACCACCATCCCAGGTTCAGTGAGAAATCCTTGAAAAAGGGGAGTGCCAGATTGCCGAAGCTCCCTTCAGGTGTTTGAGTTTTCAGAAAAACCGCCACGGTCAGGGCGATCATGGCCTGGAGCATGAAGCGAACAGAGGCCGGGGCACCCTTGGAATGGCGACGGGTCACTTTGGCGTAGTCGTCCCAGAAGCCAATGGCACCAAATCCCAAAGTGGTCAGCAGGACCATATGAATGAACGGGTTGGTGAGATTGGCCCACAGCAGGGTGGGGATGGTGATGGCCAGGAGCATCAGGGCACCGCCCATGGTGGGGGTGCCTCCTTTTTCCAGGAGATGCCGTTTCGGGCCATCGGTGCGGATGGGTTGGCCTGATGTCTGGAGACGTCCCAAGGCGCGGATCATCCAGGGGCCGATGATGAAAGAGAGGATCAAGGCGGTCAGAATCGCGCCAATGGTGCGGAATGTGATGTATTTGAACAGGTTCAGTGCCGACCAATAACCGCTCAGTGGGTACAGCAGGTTATACAGCATGGTTTATCAAATCCTTGACGATGCGTTCCATACGCATTCCACGGGAGCCTTTGACCAGAATGGCGTCGCGGGTGCGCAACAGGGGTGAAATGGTTCCCAGCCAATCGGCGGGATCGTTTTTATGTAAGGAGGTTACTCCAGGTTGGTCCAAGAGGGCGTTGTGCAGTGAGCGCATGAGGGGACCGGCGGTGATCAGGAGTTCGACACCGTTTTTGAGGATCTCATCAGCCAAATCCTTATGCAATTGTTCTGCCGTTTCGCCCAATTCCAGCATGTCGCCAAGGATGGCGATTCGTCGTTCTGGCACTGGGCGTCTCCCCAGGGTTGCCAGGGCTGCGGCCATGGAACCGGGATTGGCGTTATAAGTGTCATCGATGAGCGTCATGCCATGGATCTGTTGAATCAAACCGCGTCCTGCCATTGGGGTGAAATCGGACAAACCATCGGTGATGGCGCACGGGGAGACTCCGGCGGTGCGTGCAGCACCTGCGGCGGCCAGGGCGTTGAGGATCATGTGGGGGCCGTACTGGCCCAGGTGGATCGAGGCGGATGCGCCATCCTGCCAGCGGATGGCACCGCGAATTTCGGTATTATTGTTGGTGGAGCCTGTTTTCCAATGGACCATGGCCCCTGGGTCCGGGCCAAAGGTGATGATCCGGCGGGGATGGGCCATTTCCAGGAGAACAGCCTGGTTGGCGTCATGGATGGGCAACAGACAGACTCCGTCGGATTCGAGGTTGGAGAAGAGTTCTCCTTTGGCCGCAGCCACTTCCCGGATGCTGGAGAAGGCGGCCATATGGGCGGGTTGGACATTGGTGATGACTCCGATATCAGGTTGGGCTAGGCGGGTGAGGTGAGCGATTTCTCCTGGGGCACTCATACCCATTTCCACCACCATGGCCTGACACCCAACAGGGATGGACAACAGGGTCAAAGGAACGCCGATGTGGTTGTTCAGATTGCCTTGTGTGGCGTGGATGCGTTTGAATTCCTGCAACAAACAGGCGGCGATCATTTCCTTGACCGTGGTTTTTCCAGAGGATCCGGTGACGGCGATGGTGATGGGGTTGATGTGGCGACGCCAGGCGTTTCCGGCCTGGCCCAATGCTGCCAGGACGTCGGGAACCAACAGAACCGGGACGTTGGGCAGGGTTGGGGGAGGGCGTTGGGCCAGTACCGCCGCACATCCTTTTTCGACAGCGGTTTCGATGAAATCGTGACCGTCGAAATGAGGCCCTGTCAGAGCTGCGAACAATTCTCCCGGATTGACCCGGCGGCTGTCAATGGAAATGCCCTTCAGGTCCAGCCCGGTTGTCATTGGTGTCAGGAGTTGGGCACCAACGGCGTCACAAATGAAAGAAAGGTTCATAGTCTTGCACCGTATTGATGGTATCAAGTTACAGAAAATAACTTGAATAAGAATTTTTGTTAATTATTGTTGTATAGTGTCTAGTCATAAACTTGTGTGTCAGGAACCAACGGTTACGTGAGAGCCTTGCTGGTTGAATTACTGTACCCTATACCATGCAAGGGGACAAGTCTGCTTTCGTCAAGGAAAGGATGTTGGGGGGCATGGTGGGCGGCTCATGGGATCATGTGATGGTATTTTGAATCAGGATGATGATTTGTTGGCTTTCGCTAATAAATCATCATCCTGTCTGGGGAATGTCAATGGATGGTGAATAATTTGGGGCAAGTTAATTGGTTCTTGTCGTATCTGCTTGCGGAGTTCCGGTATGATGTTGATTAATTTCCGGTCTGACTCAACAATTTTCATAGGCAAAGATATTCCTTTTGTGGGAGTTATTTCACCGGATTCGTATTTTTGAAAAGCGTTTTTGCCGCCTCCAAACAAATCACTGGCTTTTTGTTGTGTCAATCCTAACCACGTCCGCCACTTTTTGATCTGGGTTGGAGAATATAATACGATACCCCACCGTGGTGGAGCAGTCAACCAGGAAACACTCTAAATCAAAAATATTCTATATGATATATGTTTTTAATTGAAACTTTTAATATATATTTTTAGTAAACTTAATTGTTATTATGCTTTAATAAAATGAAAGATAAGTATCACTTCCCTTTGTAAAGAACATGATGCCCTTCGGGCAAAAAGTCAAAGGCAAAACCCTGGGGGATGAATCCCCCAGACCCCCTCTTTTTTTTAATAATTTTTTAAAAAAAAGGGTGGGGGGTTTGGGGGGC
>JAMOBH010000436.1:0-3707 GCA_039908085.1 Magnetococcus sp. YQC-5 | reverse complement strand
ATTTGGTCAGGTCAGCAATTCAGGGGGACCAAGTGCTATTTTCCCGGCAAGAGTGGGAAAGCTTATTGGATCAACTCGCAGCCGTGGCATGAAATGGCCAAAGTCGAGACTCACAGAAACTCCTTAATCGTCTGGCCTATCGCCAAAGGCAAGGGTGAGGAATTCCGCAAACCTTCCTGATCATCCTGGGGGTGGGTTGCCGTGAACCGAAGATGGCTACGGATTGTTTCTGGCGTTATCCCTGTCTCAAGAGCCACGCTCATAGTGAGGCGACGCGCCGGTGGTTCTGGTTCGTTTGATGTGGTCGGGTGGGTGATCGACGAGTTGGGAGCAACTGGATCAACTTGATCTGGTTGCTTGCGCTGTTGGTGCTGATTGAACCCGTTTCCTCTTTCCTGCTTCTTACCCGCAGATATCGTGCGCAGCCGTCCCTGATTATGGTGCTGATCATAGCAAGTTTTGTCCGACTTGTCCGGCAGAAAGATGTCCGGACATTTTTGGCCTTCGGGGAACTTGGCAAAACCCACCGCAGGGTTCCCCCTGGGTGGGTTCTGGTGGAGAAAGTGGATTGGCATGATCGGGTATCTCTGCCGTGCGCACTTTCCCAAGCCTGATTGGAATCCTGTCAAATCCTGTTCAGAATGTCCAACAAAAAGATGTCTAAACGGATTTGTCTAAACGGTTTTGTCTGCCATCCGTTCGTTGAGCCGCGAAGCCACCTCCGTCAGTGCCGACATCCACCACTGCCATGCCGTGGCACGACATACACCCAGCTGCCGAAGGATCAACTTCCACGGTACCCCCTCCGCTTTGGACCAGACCAGTTTCACCTGTTGCCGTTCCAGCCAGCGCAACCAAGACAAGGTCTCATCCATGCGATCAATGGCCTCCCCAGTCGGTGGCCCCCTGGGTATCGTGCGATCATCCTTGTCAAAAAACTCCTGTAGCACAGCAGGCCAACTGGCCCGGAGCTGCTGAAGCTGGCAGTTCGGCAACCGGTCCAATGTAGCAGCCGCTTCCTCAAACCGCTGTGCGACCAACTTGGCTGTCCACTTATCGTCCATTCCCGCTCTCCTTCACAATCCGCAAATCGAACACTCTCTCACCGGCACCGATCACCAATGATCCAAATTGCACCACATGAACACCCGTACCACCCCAAGTAACCGTCGGAAAAAATTCCCCATCCGACACCATCCCTTCCCTTTCTGTGCCCATATCGGGCACATTCATGCCAGCCATTATCTCCCTCCTTTTGGTTGATGTGGCCCAGGGTGGCGGCATGGCCCTGGAAAGCAAATGCCGCCACCCGTCTCAGCAAAAATTGCCTCAGTGCCGTGCCTGGACCACGACAATGGGGATGCCACGTTCCCTGCATTTTTGCGCTGCGAGCATGTCCAGATTGCTGACAAACTCTGGAGTGGCGTGAATGCCCTCCCGTTTACAAAACTCTGCTGCGGTCATGTACTGCGGCGTGCCACCATCGGAATGCCCACCGCTCACGCAGTGATCAACCCGCATGTCAAATGAAAACACAATGAGCTCGCCTTCATAGTCAAGGTCCATACTGGCATCGTCGTAGGAAATCAGCTTGCCCCCCAAGGAGACCAGTGCACCGACGAGCAATCCAAGCTTCATGGGATCAGCATGCCAGCCAGAGGTACTCAGGCCATGTTCACACTCCTGCATGAGTGCCTTGATCGCATCCTTGCTGCGCCTACCGTCACCGGCCAACCCTTCCAGGTTTTTGATGAAATTCTCCAACACCACTTTCGCCCTTTGGTATCTTTCCAACTCCTCTGCCTCCTCGACCGCCTGAAAGAGTTCATCATCAATATTATCAGCCACATCACCAATCGGTTGCGGCGATGCGGTATCTTCTCCATTCATGATTGCCCATGGTGGACGATTGCCCGCCCGACGATTCTCCCGATCCCCAAAAGGGTCAGAGGCAATATCAATCGCGTGCAGGTTGGTATGCATTTCGTCGAATGCCACCAAAACTTTCTGGACGGCATCTTCCCAAACCGCCAACACCTGCGCGTCCGTATTGCGCTGCCCAGTCTGATCTGACGCTGCGACCACAGCGGACAGCAGGTTGATTTCCTGCTCATTCGCCCTGGTTGCTACCCGACCCGCTTCCAGCACAGCATTCCTCATCACCTTGACCGTGTATTCCGAATATTTGCGCGACATATAAATTCTCCTTATCTTGCTTTTCTTCCCTGGCCATTCCAGGACATCCATTCACTACCTTTATTTTTCCCCGCCAGCGACACTGTCTCCATCCGTTGTCAACTCATTGATTGACCTCCTTCCCGGCCACCACAGGCCGGTGTTGCTCACAATACCACTGGCTCTGGTGTCCCTGGCGCGGATCAACTTCCTCGCCAAAACACCCCCACCGACCACACCCCGGACACCAGTGCCAAAACACCCCGTCGCGAACCTCTGGTACCAGCCCCCTCCTCCCTGGGTGCGCATCCAACCATGGGGTCTGCCACGGCCAGAACCCGTATGCGGCGTAAAACTCCGCCGCGCTCTTTGGTTCTGGCGAAACCCTTCCAGGAGAGGAGACCGCCTCCTCTGCCTTGATACCGTCCGCTGTCCTGAACCGGAATTGTCCCGTTGCCATATGGCCTCCCAAACTCCACCACCTATTCCACTGCGTTTGTCGTCAACCCTGCCGCTGCTGTCGCCAGCCACATACGGTCAGACACCCCTTTTCTCCAGAACAGATACCTATGAAGCCGCTGAAATACACCTGTCGCCACATCTGTCTCCACCCATCAACCACCATACAAAGCACTTAAAACGTCCATAACTATCTGCTACAAATAAACAATTTATCTCTGCCATCCAGGAGAGACTCCACTTTTAGTCGCCACTGTCGCCACTGTCGCCACTGTCGCCACGTCTCCTATACAACATAAAAAAATATAAAATTTTATTTTTATATTGGCGACACGGCGACAGCGGTGACACCACCCTTGAACAGACCTGGATTCACTTCCCATCCATTCCTGGATGGATTCTTCCTGACAACGCCACGGTATTGGAGCTCATCAAATACTTCATTGACCTCGTTAATGTTTTTCATCCGTGGACGCGGGCCTGCGCGCAACACATCCCTGTTTGACACCGTTTGGCGGCCCGTTTTTTGGAGCCATTCCACAATGCGATCTGACGCCACATCGCTGGCGACAGTCTGCGCTGACTCCCGAAATCGAATGGCTGTCGCCAGGAACATCTCTACAAGCCGTTGGGCACTCTTCCATGTAGCCAGAGAAATCTCCGAACGCTCCGTCAGCAGATGGTCGGGGTTCTCCAGCAGGTGCAATACAAGCGCAACCTTCACCGTCTGCGTTACCGACTTGGACGCAATATCCCTACATTTTTCAAGCTCGTGCCCGACCCCCATCTCACGCTCAATGATATTGTGCCACTGCCGACGCGCCTCCTTCGCACCCGCTCCCAGCACCGCAAGATGAACTCTCCTCCTCTCCGTTACAGGGTCAATCAGCCTTTTAGCGTTCAAAAACCTCCCTATAGTGCGGTTGTAGCCCTCCATGGCATCTTCGTTGAGGCCCTGCTCATCTGGCTCCTCAAATCTGCTCCCAACCATGGAGATGGGGCTCACAGGCAGGATCCTGGCGACAAGGCCGGATTCTGTCAGCACAGGGTTCCGGAGCAACTCCATGAACTTG
>JAMOBH010000078.1:0-18565 GCA_039908085.1 Magnetococcus sp. YQC-5 | reverse complement strand
GTGTCCATCTCCTTGAAACGATTGTCAATCTTGGTGTCCAAATCGGTAATCTTGGTATCCAAGACCGTAATATCCCGTTTGAGCCAAGCCACATCCTGCTTGCTTGCAAGACGATCTTCCACCAATTCAACAAGAGCTTCTGCCTGCACGGCGGCTTGCGTTTCATCCATCCCGGAATCCCGCAGTTTCCTGACATAGGAATACGTATCAAATGCAAGGCTGGTCATGTTTTCACTCCTCTTGTCCCGATATTTGGGTCGTTCAGTCACTGGACCGCCTACAATACGTTCCAATCCAAAATGGCACTTCCTCTATAATAGCAGAATACCGTTGATTGCCATGTGTTCTTGAAATCGTGTCGCCCCCTCTCATTCCCCCATCCGCCCCAACCTCACCCGCACCGCCTCCTCCTGTTCCAACTCTTCCAAACGGATATCCATTTCATGAATGGCAGCATCCAACTCAGGCAGAATGACATCTTCCAACGCACGGGCGCGGCGTTCAGTACGTTGATACTCGGCAAGCAGTCGATGAAGATTGCCAGAAAGCGCGGCCAACTCCAGGGTCAGTGCTGTCAACTCAGAAAAGGATCGTTTGCAAGATCGTTTTTCAGGGGATGGATACAGCACAAATCCAGGCGGTTTCACCTCACCAGGATCCAACTCAACCCCATCCACCAAAGGAACCCCAAAAAAAATACGATCCATCCGCTTGATGCGCGCCGATTCCATCTCTGACGCAGGCTCAACCTGTACCCCGTGCAATCCATGGCGCACAACCGCTTCTTCCAAAGCCAAAACCGCCTGCCGGTGCAACTGCTGAAAACGAGTCTGCAATTCCTGATAACGATTGAAAAACTTGATAATCTCTGCCGCCAACAACAGCCGTTTCTCATCCAGAAACCGATACCCCTCCTGCATGACCTGACGCTCATCGCGACTTTCCAACAAAGCACTGCGGGTGGGGGAGATCTCCATCGGCTCAGGCAGCCCCTTCGCCCTTGCGCAAGTAACGTTTGATCTGCTCGTCCGAAAGGCGCGCCAACTCGGATTCCGGCAGGGTACGCAACAACTCCCAGCCCACCGCCATGCTCTCCTCCAGTGTCCGCGCCCCATCCGGTTGCGCAACAAAACGGCTCTCAAACAGTTTGCCAAATTCCAAAAACAACCGGTCGGTCGGCGTCAATCCCTCAGCCCCAACCACTCCAGCCAACAATCGTACCCCCATGGTCCGGGCATACGCCGCATACAGTTGATTGGCCAACCCAGGGTGATCTGGATGCGTAAAACCCGCTCCTATGCCATCCTTCATAAGACGGGAAAGACTCGGCAGCACACTGATGGGCGGATAAATCCCGGCCCGGTCCAGCTTCCGGTCCAACGTAATCTGACCTTCGGTAATATATCCAGTCAAATCAGGTATGGGATGGGTGATGTCATCCGCTGGCATGGTGAGAATGGGTATCTGCGTCACCGAGCCGGAACGTCCCCGAATACGACCTGCCCGTTCATACAAGGTGGCCAGATCAGAATACATATATCCAGGATACCCCTTGCGGCTCGGAATCTCTCCATGACTGGCCGAAACCTCTCGCAAGGCTTCACAATAATTGGTCATATCCGTGATGATCACCAATACATGACGACCCTCCTCATAAGCCAGATACTCGGCAGCAGTCAAAGCAAAACGGGGCGTCAACAACCGCTGGGCACTGGAATCCGAAGCCAGATTCAAAAACAAGGCCGTGTGACCCAAAGCACCTCCCTCTTCCAGAGTCAGACGAAACGCCTCAGCCTGATCATACGGCACGCCAATGCCTGCAAATACAATGGCAAACGGCTCCTCCTTCCCTGAGCGCAATCGGGCATGCAGGGCAATATCCACAGCCAGTCGATTGTGAGGCAATCCCCCTCCTGAAAAAATCGGCAGTTTTTGACCCCGCACCAGACTGTCCAGCGTATCAATCGCCGAAATGCCTGTTTCGATGAAATCTTCCGGCTTGGCACGGCGAATGGGATTGATGATGGCCCCATCTATAAATGAACGCTTATGAGCCGCTATCGGCGGTCCACCATCCTGCACACGCCCAACCCCATCAAACACCCGCCCCAAAATGCCCGGTCCCAATGCAAAGGTGATGGGTTCACCAATAAAACGAATCCGCGTGCCAGCCAGACTCAAACCAGAGGTGGATTCCAGCGTTTCAATGGTCATATACTGCTCATCCACCGCCGCCACCCGGCCCAGACGCGAACGACCATCCAGACCAATCACCTCAACGGCATCATTGAGTCCCACATCCACTTGACGCCGCACAAAAACCAAGGGGCCTTCGATGCGCGTCACCGCATCCGCGAGATAGAGATCCGCATGCATACTCATGATCCCTGCTCCTCTCCCGGTGTTTTCAATGGCATAGCCAACGCGGCAAAATCGCTGTTGAGCATCGCCTCCAAGGCATCGAAATCCTCCAACGCCTCCTCTCCAATCTCCTCACCCATGCGTTGCAAACGCCGCAAAATCGGCAACGCGACAATACGATCCACATCCATCCCTGCCCCTACCGCCACCTCGGCCCGATCCATGAACTGAATCAACAATCCCATCATCCGGCTCTGTTTCTTCGGCGAGGCATAACGATCCTTGACGGAAAAGGCCGATTGGCGCAAAAACCCATCATTCACCAACTCGGCACACAACAAAGTCAACCTCTGTCCCGGCGGCAAGGCGTCCTTGCCCAAAATCCGCGCCATCCGCTCCAAACGGGTCTGCTCTTCCAGGAGCGTCAGAAAACGGCGTCGATGTGCGGCCCAATTCGTCGCCCCCTGCTTGCTCCACCAGACCGCCAAAACATCCGCATCCTCCGAATAGGAGGCAATCGGATCAATGGCCGGATAAAACCGCGCCTGTGCCCGTTTCCGATCCAAAGCCCAGAAATTACGCACATACCGCTTGGTCTGAATGGTGACTGGTTCTGAAAAATCGCTGGATGGCGGACTCACAGCACCCATCACAGTCAACGAACCATTCTTGCCTGACAAGGTCGTCACACGGGCAGCACGCTCGTAAAATTCCGCCAATCGGGTACTCAAATAAGCCGGATAGCCCGCCTCACCAGGCAGTTCCCCAAGACGACCCGAAACCTCACGCAACGCCTCGGCCCAACGACTGGTGGAGTCTGCCATCAACGCCACACGCAACCCCTGATCCCGGAAATATTCCGCTACCGTGATACCGGTATACACACTGGCCTCCCGTGCGGCCACCGGCATATTGGATGTGTTTGCAATCACAACCATACGTTCCATAAGGGGACGGCCTGTTTTGGGATCCTCCAGATGAGGAAACTCATCCAGCACCCCGGCCATCTCATTGCCCCGCTCCCCGCACCCCAGATAAATGATCACTTCGGCATCGCACCATTTGGCAATGGTCTCCAACAACACGGTCTTGCCCGTGCCAAAACCTCCTGGAACCATGGCCTTGCCACCACGGGCCACTGGAAAGAGACAATCCAGAATGCGTTGCCCGGTCAACAGCGGTGGACCTGCGGAAAGGCGTTGGGCCACAGGACGCGGCCTGCGCACCGGCCAGAAATGACCCATGGCGATCTCATGCACCTGACCCTGACCATCCTTGAGAACACACACAATCTCATCCTCGGCGTATTCGCCCGCAACAGCCATGGTCACCACCTCACCGGCTTGTCCTGGAGGAATCAAACACAACTGCGACGTGAGGGCATCGGAATGACTCTTCACCGAGGCGAACGCATCACCCCCTTTCAAAATGCGTCCCGGTTCCACCAATGGGGTCAAAGAAAAACGCCTGGCTGGCAGGATGAAGTGTCCTGGCTGCAAAAAATCCCGCCCCTCCCCACCCAGAGGACGCAACAGACCATCAAAAATATTCCCCAGCAATCCTGGACCCAGACGCACCGACAAAGGACTCCCTTGTCCCAACACCAGATCCCCTGGACGCAATCCTGTCCCATCCTCGAACAACTGCGCGGTGATTTCTTCACCGTTGATGCGAATCACCTCGCCCAACAGCCCTTTCTGTCCCACCTGGAGTGCTTCATGGATCCCAAAAGGATCTTTGGTGACGGCCCGCAACACCGGTCCACTGATCCAACGAATCACGGCTTCATTCATGGCCATTTGACGCTCCTTCTGGTTGCAGCAGTGCCAACAGCATGGCGTCGATGGTCGCGCGGTTGGCAACCAAACCCGTCAAGGTTCCATCCACCCAGGCCCCCTGGCACCCAATACGCAATCCAGCCATCACTGTCTCCTCACTTCTGGTCCGTGGTGCCATCAACCCCTCCCGTTGCACAATCTCCACCAGAGGCACCAGCTCCACCCCGTCCAGATCCTTGGGATGACACACTTCCCACAGACCCTTTGGCAAAAAGGCGACAGCCCGTTCTGTCACAGAAGTGATCCAATGGCGGCGACTGTCAGGCATGCGCCACTGCTCCAACAGGACTTTATCCAATAAATCGCGTCCGGTTTGCAACTGACGTTTGGCCTGATTCAAGACTTGATGGCGCAATTCAGTCTCGTGCTGAGCCTGGGCCGTTTGGAATGCCCGTTCCTGGCGACGCCGTTCCTGGGTGATCGTCTCCTTCATGCGCGCACGGGCCAACCGATGGGCCTCGGCCATGAGATGGGCTGCTTCGGCTTGAGCCTGGGCGAGAATCCGGTTCTGTTGTTGCACCCGTTTCTCTTCCACCAGGGCCAGCATGGCCTTAAGTGTCGTGGCAGAGCTTGTTGCGGTCTTCATAATGTCATCCCCATCCTGGCACGCACCTGTGCCGACAGGTCCGGTAGTGTACTCCTGCCCTGGACATCCGGGACCAGCAAGGTCAATGGCGTCAGGGATGTCAGGAAGCGTTCCAGGAGTGATGGTGGCAAGGCACTGGCGCACACCGAAGAGAGCAACACCAGTTCCGTGGCTCCAGACAAGACCGCAAGGAGTGCCTCTGCCTCCTGACCTGGTTCCGGGACCACAATCCGCATGCCGGCCAATCGCCAACCTGCTGCACTGACCTCATCACCGATGAAAACCGGGGCAGGCATCAGGTCAATCGATTCAAAATCAGGATGGAGATGATCAAACCGTAAATGGCGATCCCTTCGGCCAAGCCCACCAGGATCAACATCCGACCCAGGAGTTCCGGTTTTTCTGTAATGGCCCCGATGGCCGCACTGCCCACATGCGCCACGGCAATACCCGCAGCCAGGGCGGAAATTCCGGTCGCCAGGGCAGCGGCGAGATAACCCATGCCAGGATCAAAGGCATTGGCTGGCGGGAGAGCTGCTGTGGCAGAGCCTGATCCGGCCAGAGCCGGATGCATAAAAAACAGCAGCATGCTGGTTCCCACGACCAACAAACTGGTAAACACGGTCAGGGCAATGGCAATTTTGGCACGTGGCGACATGGCTGCTCCTTCATCAAACAGAGGTTATTCCGGAGGTGGGGGCAAAGGCCGGAAGGGCCTTCCCTCACCACGCAGGAAACGAACGAAAAACTCGAACAGAATCAGGCGGGTGGTTTGAACGGAGACCACCAACCCCTCCAATAATAATATCAACAGATTGCCCAATACCAGAATAACAAATCCAGCCAGCTCTCCGCCAGTCAAACCGGCCAAGGTGACCACGGCCTGAGAGAGACCGGCATGGGCCAAAGCAAAGGCCCCCACCCGTGAAAATGAGAGGGTATTGACCCCCAGTTGCATCAACGTTTCGACCAGATGGGCCAGACGCACTGGCAGAAGCTTGAGTGATTCCAAAGCGGTTCCGATCACAAACCATCCCCCGCCCACCAGAACCAGCCACCATCCTGATGAAGAGAAAAAAGCCAGCAGCAAGCCCAGATAAATGAGGATCACGCCCCCATCATGACGCAGCCACTCCCAACCATGCCCCTGCCATCGGGCACCCAGGGCATTGAAACCCATGCCGCACAGCAACAAAAACACCCCCAGAACCAATGGGGCACTCAGTACGGAGAGGGGATGGAGGGTCGGATGCAACCAGAGGGGTGAAACCCATGATTCAATGCAAAAAACCGAACCAAACATCCAGCCGAAGAAAAAGGCACTCACGCCACCGGTCATCAACAACCAGGATGCGTCCCAACGCTTACGCAAATAAAAACCGATACCAGCCAACACCAAACCCTGGCCCATATCGCCAAACATGTATCCAAACAACAGGGGGGCCACCACGGCCAACAAGCGGCTGGCATCGACTTCGTTGCGACCTGGGGTGCCCAAAAGGCGGGAAAAAAATTCAAACGGTTTGGCCCACCAGGGATTCATCAGGACCATGGGAGGGGTGCCAGGACCGACATCAGCCATGGAGGCCAGGGCACGCACACCTGCCTGATCCAGCAGGTGATTGATGGTACTTTCTTTGACATCTGGAGCCACCCAACCGCCCAATCGGGAGAGGGCATCACCGGCCTCGACGGTTTTGACCGCTTTGAAAAACCACTGGAGCCGCGCCACTTCGCGCATGTGACTGGCCACATCGTGACGCTCTCCCAAGGTGGCCAACTCCTGCCGGACGCGCTTGATTGTCGTGCGACAGAGGGAGAGATTTTGTTGGATGCCAGGCAGGATCTCCTGCCCCCTGCCCTGCCAGTTGTCAGGAAGAATCACAGGTCGCCCATTAAGCGCGCCCATGGCTTCTGTGAAAGCGGGCATGCTCTCCGCAGGAGCCACGACCAGGACAAATGGATGGTCGCGCCCCAGGATGGAGCGCACCAACAGGCCTTCCTGCGGCATCATGGGAGGTGTCTCCTGGGGCAAGACAAATACACCGGTTTTCAAACAAAAGGAGGCGGCAGAGGAGGCATCCCGACCCAGAAGCCCCAAATCCAGGGGGCCATCAGCCAGGGCCGTGGTCAGATCAGCCAGGACCATCAGTTCTGATTCTCTGGCCCGATGTTCCTGATAACTTTGGATGAGGGGTTCAGCATCCAGCCGCCATGCTTCAAGAGTAGCCAGAGCGCGATCCAAAACCTCCAGGGGAGGGAGAGCGAATGCCGGACCAGGAGAGGTGCGCGTGTTGGTTTCCGTATGCGACCACCATGCTTGAAACGTCTGCACCAGGGATTCGAAACGTTGCAAGCGGTTGGCGCATTCAAGGGTCAAGACCGGAGTTGTGGACGATGACGAGGTTCCGGCCCCCCCTTCCAACTCCACGGGAGATCGGGTGGCCAAGGCGACGAGGGCTGCGGGCAGATCATCACTGACTGCCAACAGGTTGACCCAGCGTGCGGGTTGCGGACGGGCAATCATGGTTGCCCGGCTGCGGGAAACAAGCGACGTCTGACCAGTTCCCCGCGCAATTGATGGAGATCCATGGCTGTCAACAGCACATGGACAAAGAGGGCTGGAGGGCCCATGGCATAACGACGAAAACGCAATTCCAGGCTTTCCTTCAAGGAATGCCATGCGGTATGAGCTGCTTCTGATCCTTCCAAACGGGTAAAATGGTCCAGACTGGTTTGCAGTAGGCGGATCAACTCGATCAATTGGGTCCGGGCAACGGGATGCCGGGGCCAAAGGGTCTGCCAGCGTTCCAGCCACCAGGCCAGGGGATCTTGACCGACAGGGGGGAGTTCCAATGTTTCCAGGCCCTCGATTTGGTTGATCCAGGCAGATATGCCCCCTTTTTCCCGTCGATGGAGAGCTGGGGCAAGATCCTGGAGCGTGATCACCCACAAGATGGCAGGATGCCAGACTTTGGGTGCCCAGGCAACGATTTCAAGGACATGACGACGCCATGCCCCGCGCAGGATCTCTTCCAGGTGATGGACATCCCCGGCTGGATCCAGCCCTTCCAGCCACGGCCCCAGGGAGGTTTCGCGCACTCTGGCAAGGAAATGATCAAAACGGGTGGTTGCCGTCAGACGACGCCATTGGGCAAGATCCATCCGTGCCCCATGACGGGCTTGGAGTCGGGCTTGCATCATGCCATACAAGGCGGCCATATCCCCTCAGGATCCGGCTGTGAGGTTGGAGGGTGCCCCGATCAAACGGGCGGCGAGTTCCTGGACGGCTTTGTTTAAAGCAGCGGAGTCATCGGTGATGGAGATCTGAAACGCCGCACTGCGTTGTTGTTGGAGTTTCATGGAATCCAGTCGTTTCTTCAAGGCCTTGGCCCGACTTTTTTGAATGATGGCGATGCGATGATCGGTTCTGGCTGCGATGGCTCCGGCCTTGCGACGGGCCTCCAAGAGGATCTCTTCGGCCATGCGGCGCGTGGCGGTCACGGCCTCGGCGGCCTGTTGTTCAGCCATGATCGCCTGATTCATGGCTGACTCCACCAGTGCCCCGTTGTCATTATTCACGACCTTGTCAGCCATGTCGTTCTCCTTGCGCTGCATGGAATCCGATTTTCAGCCCACCATAAGACATGATACTGACGATGGCCAGCCGGGTCAACCTGGTTGATTCTGAAAAATGACGCGAACCGTCAAGTCCAATCTGATATGCGGCACAATTGCGGTGTCTGACAGCCAACGAGCGTGGTTTGATCCAAATGATTTGGCATGCTATCCACAAAAAAAAGACAAAATGATGGTCACCATGAAAAAAACCATTAAAATTGCAAATGCTATTGATATAGCTGAAATTTTTGATCTGTAAGGTCTCAAAAAATATAGTATCAATCCTGTCGGCAGCACTGCCAGCGATCCAAAGACGAATATAAACAGGAGGGCGTCACCAGCCGCATACATTCCAGAGGAGGCCTGCAAGGGATCATCCCCTTGTGTTTCAATCTGGCGCAGATGGACATTGAAACAGGCCACGGCGTATGCAACCACGTAACCGAAGCTGATGAAACCGAATTGAACCAGTCTGGGCATGTTTTCTCCATCGTTTTTTTTATACATGAACGTGACCAACCAGAGGGTCTCTCCTGCCCAGTTGAGATGCCTGCTGACAGGGTTGACTGATTGACGGTCGCTTGGGAAAAGTCAGAACAATGACAGTATCTGCAAAAAAAAACGGATGCTTAATAAAATTTATTTGTTTGTTTTCAACATGCTATCAAAAAAAATCAAATTTGGCAACATTATTGCTTGCGATAAGCGCAACAGAAAAACCTCTTTGCAGAAATCATAAGTTCGTGGTAAGACACAGACAGCAAGTATCTGGTTACGAACTGGCATGATCGTCTTGGGACGCCATTTTCTGGATGGATCATCCCTTTTTTGTCAACTTGTTAAATTGAAACAGTGGAAAAGAAAATTATGAAACTATTGAATCGTGGGACATGGATGACAAAAATATTTTTGATTGTTATTTTAACAATATGGATTATCACCCCTGCCACCACTGACGCAGCCAACAAACACAATCGATCCGCGCATAAAGTCAATCTCAAGCCAGCTTCCAAGAACAAACCCGCATACAAATCTGCCAAAAAATCGCGCCAATTGAAATCGGCCCGGCAGATCAAACATGTGCTGCCTGCTGTGGACAGCACAGCCAATTATGCTGATCTGGTAATGGACGGCAAGACAGGTCGCATTTTACATGCCACCAGTCCTGATGAACTCCGTCATCCGGCTTCTTTGACCAAAATGATGACCCTGTATTTGACGTTCCAGGCGATCAAGAGTGGTCAGTTGGATCTTGACCAATTGTTGCCGGTATCCCAACATGCTTCTGTGCAGGTTCCTTCAAAACTGGGATTGCGGGTTGGGCAAAAAATTCGCGTGGAAGACGCCTTGTTGGGACTCGTCACCCAATCTGCCAATGATGCAACTGTGGTGTTGGCTGAAAGCCTTGGCGGGACTGAAGAAAATTTCGCCCAATTGATGACCGGAAAAGCCAGAGAGCTGGGCATGAGCCGCACTGTGTTTCGCAATGCTTCCGGCCTGCCTGATCCCGAACAGGTGACAACAGCACGGGACATGGCCATTCTGGGTTACGCGCTGATCAATCATCATCCACAATTCTATCCTTATTTCAAACGGAGTGGATTCACCTACGCTGGTGTCCGTTATAATAATCACAACCATTTGATGAGCCGCTATCATGGCATGGATGGCATCAAGACCGGCTATATCCGCGCTTCTGGTTTCAACCTGGTGGCATCGACGGTACGTGGTTCAACGCGATTGATTGCTGTGGTCTTTGGTGGACGCTCTTCAACCGCCAGGGATAACCGGATGGCTGCGTTGTTGGATCAATCCTTCGCACAATTGGAAAACAAGCAGCATACAGCGCAGAGGAATTCAGTCGATGAAAAAACAGAGGATAACGCCAACACTCAGGCCTCTCTGCCAAAAATGCGCACATCCCAACCCATGCAGCATGTTGCTGTCAAGTAACTTGATGTTTCATAAAACAAAGACCATGGGGGCGTTCGCCCCCAGCCGCTTCAAAAAAAAATTATTAAAAAAAAGAGGAGGTCTGGGGGATTCATCCCCCAGGGTTTTGCTTTTGACTGTTTGCCCGCAGGCATCATGATCATTCAAAATTCAAACCTTCAAAGGCATTGACATTGAGTTGAAATAGACGAAAATCAACAATGCAGGATGAACGTATCCAAACAAACGACAACTTGATTGACCTTGTAAAACGTTTGGATGAATCCAAAAGGGTTGAATGAATACACTCAACAAAACGCATAGTGATTTGCCCTCCTTTCAACAGACCCCTGTTTTGCGACGTATTGACGCAACAGATTATCCGGCTTTGGTCGAATTTTGCGCCAATTTCCCCAAAGAGACCCGTTCCACTGCTTTTTGGCTCCAACGCTTCCATTTTTGGTGGGAGGACAATCCAGCCTTTGTACCAGAATTCCCACGCGGGTGCCTGTTGGAATCGGGTACACAAGTCGTTGGCATGTTTGCCTTGATTCCTACGCGCATCTCCTGGAACGGAAAAGTACAATTAGCTGCCAACATGTCGTGTTGGCGGGTGCTGCCCACCCTGCGCAAATACAGTTTGCAAATGTTTGTTGCAATCATGGAGTATGCATCCGCTTATCCAATCTTTGACACGACCCCCACCCTGGAGGTCAGAACCATTTTACAACGGGTGCCTTTTATCCATTACTCCAAGAAGGTCAAGACGGAAACCATTTTGATCCATCGTTCCCTTGAAACCGGGTGGCTTGAAAACACTAAAGAAATCTACCGAATCTATTTGAACTGGGTACCAGCACTGCGTACCGAGAACAAAATCATCGCAATCACCCGTGCGATGTGGCTCTATCTGAAACAAATGCAGCGACTCAAACGTGCTGCTGATGGGCAAGGCGAGTTGAAATGTGTCACCGATATCGGGCCTGCGTTTGATCAGCTTTGGCACCGCACCCAGGATCGCTATTCATTCACCAATGTACGCGAAGCCAGCGACCTGCGTTGGTACATCACAAAAAACCCCAATGCCCGCAAAATGACACTTCTGGTCCATGAAAAACAGGGCGAACTACTGGCTTATGGTTTGTTCATGAGAGTGTCAACGCATCATTGGCCTGATCGTGAAACGTTTTATGCGGTGGATTTGTGGTCAGCAGCTCCAGACAAAATCAACTTGTTACCTCTTTTGGGCTATGCCTTGAATATCGCCAACCAACAAGGCATGCAAGTATTGCGCATTCCTCATTATCATGACGTCTTAAGCGATCTTTGCTCAGACATTGGTGTGACTTATGCTTCATCAGATTCCATGAACAGTTATTATTATCCTCCACAGAGTTGTCAACCCTCGCCAGAAATGACGACCTATATCAGCAAAAATATGGGGGATTTCGGTCTGTAAAACGGTCGAACCAATACATATAGTCTTAAGAACTGGTTTCTTTGGCCGCAATCAATGCCATCAAATCACCAATAGACTCCACTTTGACCAACTCCGTCAGACTGAATTGAATCTTAAACATCTGTTCAACAGCAATAATCAGAGTCATATGATTGATACTATCCCATGCCGGGACTTCATTCATGGAAAGTGTTTCCGTAACCATCAAAAATTTATCTTGAAACACTTCTTGCACGACAGGGCATAAACGACTCAAAATTTCCTCTGGGGACATGATGGCACACTCCAATTATTTTTTTATCTTTGCTTCAATGATCCAGACTTTCCAGTCAAACCAAAGCCCCAACCAATTAACATCCTTGATCTTGGATGCCGATTTTCACGATTTCCGGCCATTGATCGGGATCGATTCCGTACTGGGCCATAAAGGCAAAGGCCAACCGTTCCAAACCGATACCAATACAACCGGAATGGGCAAAGCCCCTGCTTGGCAGTGTGATATGGACGCTGCGACCGAAAAAATCCATATGATAATTTTTTGATCCTATGGCCAAGGTCGTCTCATTGAAAGGCAAACGCGCCCGATATTCATATTTCAAATCATAAATCTGTTGAAACCCAGCTTGCATGCCAAATTCTCGAATAAAAAATGGATCATTAGCATTTTCACAGCGATAAGCCAAACCAAAACTTTGCAACAGACGACTGACATCTTGACTGACCCGATCCAGACACTCTTTCACCTCTTGACTGGAACCGACAAAAATAATTTCCCACATGGTAAAATTCCATAAACGTTCCAAGGAGTGCATATTGATGGACTCGTAGCGAAAGCACTGCCCCTGAGCTGTTGCGATCATGGGGGTATGGGAGAGAGTCTGGTTAGCCAGAAAAAGATAAAAATTGTGACAAACCGTAGGAGAAAGAAGATTTTGTATGGCTGAAAAGGAACCCTCAGGGATGTTCATGACACCATTTGAGCAGCACACCTCCTTGGCAAACCGTTCGATGACCTCCAGGTCTTCCTGCAAGTGGACAACAAGACTCAAGGAGTGGGGAAAATTTTTAAAATATTGAATTTTTTCAAAAAATTGTGCCGGGATCATGGCCGGAAAACGATATCCATAAGCCCCATGCGCCACCGCCAGCTGAAACAATCGCGTTTCAAAATAGCGACAGAGGGAGGCGACCCGTGGTCCCAAAGCAAACATGCCCGCACCTGTTTGGATGACATGACCTTCCTTGTTGAGTGCAATCATGGGATCCAGATGACACAATACGGGTTGGTCCATGTGATTTTCGCTCACCTTGATCATGGGTTCACGAGTGGTGGCGACCAACAAGGCAATGACACGTTGTACCTTGATGTTTAATGCCTGAAATTCCACACTATCTGGTGATCGATGGAGTTGCAATCGCAGATCCCCTGACTCCTCCGCGACCACATGAGCCACTAACGGATCCACGTAGGCCAATTTGGCCACAACTTCCCTCACCAAAAAATCGGGGATGGTGACAGATGGTTGAATAATGATCATTTCTTTTGACATGATGGCTTCCCTGGCTCATATTTAATATATAAAAAAATTTTTTTATTTAAACAATCATATTGCAAGGTAAAAAAAACGGCAAGCGATATATTGTTTTTCTTGTTCTTGACCAAAGCATTCGAAAACCTATTAATAAAAATAAAAATTAATCAAAAAGTTCCTTTCTCATTGGCATGACACCTCCTCCATGATGACCTCCATGAGACATCGCTTGATGTTACACAGCTTTCGGCAATACGAGATCAAACCCTTCATAGACCTGTCATGGCCAACCATCCAACCTGATGCTCACGATCACATTGACAAACAAAGTCATCAAATCCACGTCACATGCCCTGATCCCCTTCTCCCAAGGTAAAATAATGGCAACCTTGATAAATCTTATGCAACATCTCTGGCGGACCGGTCCAATAGCCTCCGGGATCCTCTCTGGTCACAATCTTCCAAAACCGCCGATCAAGCCAGCCGCGTATGGATGGATAATCATGACTGATCAATCCCTTGCCGCCCTGCTGCGCCATGGCGACCAAGGCAAATGAAAACAAGGCATCACCGCAACAGGATTGAGACGAATCGGTCCATACATCCAGACATTCCCAAAACAGTTCACCATGGACAATGCGTGGATGAAAAAGGGCATAACCTTCCAGTTCATCACCCTGAAAACAGCCAAACAAAATCTTTGGCCTCGATGACCAACCAAAACAATACCAATTCAACCATTCTGAAGAACGGACCTTGGTAGCCATGGTCGGGCTTCGCGTCCGCTCCCATAATCGATCAAAACAAGCATCAACGCAATGCAACTGTACCACACGCATACCTTCAACTGCAAAAAAACGCCTGGGTGCCCATTTTTTTTGCATGGCATGCAACATCCATTGCAGATGCATGGGCCATGCCCTTTGCAGTGCCCTGTCGTGCCAATAAGCGGTTCCCCCAGTATAGACAATAAAACGCCGACTAAATGTATAAGGAATCAATTGCATACCCAACATCATAAACAAATCACAGGTACGTTGATTCCCCGTGGTATTCCATTGAATCGTATGCGAGGTCTCACGAAGCAAAGACCAATACAATGTCAAGGCTCTGCCTCGAAATTTTGGCAGCACATACCACGCAGCAGGACTGAACGTGATCTGCTCCGTCCCATGCATCCAAAAAGGCATGGGAATCAAACCGATGAATCCAACAATATCCTCTGCCAGACGCAAAACATATCCCTTAGTCATTCCAGGTCTGAAAAAAGGATTGTCATCCCACCAATATACAAAGCGTTCCAACCAGAAATTCACTTCCCTGCTTTGACCACGATATTCTTGGAGTAACAAAGCAATTTTTTCATAGTCGGCTGTGGTGACTTTTGCAGCTTCAACCGCATTCATATTGGATTGCTCCAAAGTTGCTCATTAAAATCCAAAGCCTTTCAAAATAAAAAATTTTTCAGACAACACATCAAAAAAGCAAAACCCTGGGGGATGAATCCCCCAGACCCCCTCTTTTTTTTAATAGTTAAAGAATAAAAAAAAGGGGGAGGTGATTCACCCCCCCAAGGTCTTACTCCGTTGCCACACGGAAGAGTTGCGACAGATCGATCATCCCCTTGATCACCTTGGCCACGCCATCCTGAATCAAAGTACGCATTCCTTCCTGCACGGCCATGGTCCGCATCTCTTCGGCCTTGGCACCCTCGACAATGCGTTTTTTGATCGTCTTGGTGGCCACCAACAATTCATGGATACCGACACGACCTTTATAACCCGTTTTATTGCATTTGCCGCAACCACCTGGACGATACAAAACCGTGGTTTCCCTGGAGACACCCAACTCAGGGAAATAGGCTTCACCATAGAGTCGGATCAGCCGTTTCCATTCATCCTCATCTGGCTTGTAATGCTGTTTGCACTCTGCGCAGAGCGTGCGCACCAGACGTTGAGCGAGAATGCCCAGCAGGGCATCGGCAAAGTTCAAAGGATCCAATCCCAAATCCAACAGACGCACAATGGTTTCGGCTGCCGAGTTGGTATGCAACGTGGAAAAAACCAAATGACCGGTCAGCGATGCCTCAATGCCACTATGGGCGGTCTCCTTGTCCCGCATTTCACCGATGAGAATCACATCCGGGTCAGCCCGCAAAAAAGCCCGCAATGCCACGGCAAATGTGAAACCGATTTTGTGATCGATTTGCACCTGCTGCAAACCATTTTGGGTGATTTCCACCGGATCTTCAGCAGTCCAAATTTTCCGATCCGGGGTGTTGATGCGCCCGATCACCGCATGCAACGTGGTGGTTTTGCCAGAACCCGTTGGTCCCACCACCAACACGATTCCTTGCGGAATATTGACCAGACGATCCAACTCCTTGTAATTCCGCTCTGAGAGATTCAATTTGTCAAACGGCAATCCACCCCCTGTGGCCAACACCCGAAGAACCGCGCTTTCCCCATAAACTGTGGGAATGGTCGCCACCCGCAATTCCAGAGGCTGACCTTTGACCTTGACCACAATTTTGCCGTCTTGCGGTTTGCGCCGTTCGGAGATGTCCAGACGCGACATGATCTTGATCCTCGATAGTACCGCCCGCATGTGGGTGGAAGGAATTTCCAAGGCTGGACGACACAGACCATCGATGCGCAGCCGTACCACCGAACCGGATCGTCCCGGACCTGGCTCAACATGGATATCCGAAGCCCCAGCCCGCTGGGCCTCAATGATGAGGCGGTTGACGAGCTGGATCACGGTATTTTCGTTTTCGTTGATTTCGCCTGCTTCGATGCCTTCATCAAGGCCCGTCCCTCCTTCGAGGACTTCTTCTTCTTCCAGCTTGCTGGCCAAACCGTGCAAATACGATGTCAGCCCACCGCCTCCCAGATATTGCAGCACATCCTCGGAAAATCCAACCCGAAAGATGTATTTTTTTGCGGGCAGGTAGCGTTGGATCTCCATCTGGCGGTTCATGTCCGTGGGATCGTCAATCAAGATCAAAATTTCTTCGATGGTATCGCCGGTACTGGTGGCTGCCAGTGGCACCCAGAGCTGACGTCGCAAATAGGACATATTGATCTTGTACTTGTTCAACAATTTCGTTGGCAGCGAAATATTCGGGTCATAACGCATGAAAGGGAGCAGATAATAACTTTCCAGGGAGGTTGCGACAAGATCTGGAGTAATTATTTTACTTGGCTCGTTTTTGCTGGTCTCATTGACCAACAGATAGGTCATGGTGACCCCTTCTTTTTTGGTCCTTTTATTGAATTCATCCAGCTTTTCCTGCGTCACAAGTCCCCGCTTGATCAGATATTCATACGGGCCGGTTGTGCCTTCAAACTCTTGATGAAATTTTTTTCCCAGAATAATGGCAATATGCTTCGCGTAAGTCAGGTCGGTCTCGGTAAAGGAGTCCCCCCCCACCTTGTTGATCACTTGCAGCACACCCAACAAAGGGGGACCAATGCGAATAGGTATGGCCATCATGGATTTGGTACGGAATCCAGAGCGTTGGTCGAAACGAGAGTCGAATTTGAGCGTTTTGTGAATCTCGGCCAAGGCCTGCGCGTTATAAACGTCCGGGATATTGACAGCGTTGCCGCTGACTGCGGCATAGCCCGCCACCGAGTTGGCCGAGAGGGGCACCCGGATTTCCAACAGTTCGATCCCGCTTTTGAATTTCGCAATGATCTCCTGTCCGTCCCTGGCGTTCTGATAGATGGTCAATCGTTGGGCCCCCAGAAACTTGAGGATGTTTTCCTCCAACTCAGGCAAAACCTCGGAAAACGTTTTCGCCCCTTCAATGCGCTGTTTGATTTCGTTGAAAAGAATCTGTTTGGCTCCGGTGATTGGGGGCAATACCTCGGAGGAAGGATTGTTATCGGATGATGGCGGATTCATGGCGTTATATGGTTACCGTCCTTCTAAAATAACATAAGCAAGCGCAAATCCACCATCATCGGCCAGGGAGATGTGGATGATCGCATTGCTGAAAGAACTGACTTGAAGCATGGATTGTAAACGGCTTTCCGCTGCACCAGAGAGCGTCATCACCGGTTTTCCGGCAGCATCATTGAGAATTTCCACGTCAGTAAACCAGATCCCATCACGCATACCCAGACCCAAGGCCTTGACCAAGGCTTCTTTGGCAGCAAACCTTTTGGCGAAACAGGCAAAATTGATCTTATTTCCTATACACAGATGTTGTTCTGCTGGTGTAAAAATGCGTTGGGCGAAACGATCCCCAAAACGCTTCATGGCACGTTCCATGCGTTCGATGGGCAACAGATCTGTCCCAACACCCAAAATCATATTTGATAACTTTCAGCCTCACGCATCAGATGCAGCATGGCCCGGACCGCAGCCTCCATGCCGTCGAAAAGTGCCCTGGCAATGATGGCATGACCAATATTGAGTTCTGTCAATCCAGGAATCCGAGCGATTTCCTGGACATTGTGATAATGCAAACCGTGTCCGGCATTGACCGTCAAGCCAAGGGAAGCAGCCAGTTCCACACCTTGTTTGATTTTGGTCCATTCTGCTTGCCGGGCCATGGGCGTTTCCGCATCGGCAAAGGTTCCGGTGTGCAGTTCCACCACAGGTGCCGAAGTACTGGCTGCGGCCCGGATTTGTGCTGGATCCGAATCGATGAACAAAGAAACGCGCACTCCGGCATTCAGCAGACGCTCGGTGGCCCTGGAGATGCGATCCTGATTGCCAAGAATATCCAAGCCTCCTTCAGTGGTCAACTCCGTGCGTTTTTCCGGGACCAAACAACAATCGGTTGGCTGCCATTGACAAGCCAGATCGAGCATGGAGTCGGTTACGGCCATTTCCAGGTTGACCTTGGTTTGGGTCATTTCCAGAAGCAGTCGCACGTCTCGTTCCTGGATGTGGCGACGATCTTCGCGCAGATGAACGGTAATGCCGTCGGCCCCTGCCCTTTCGGCAGCCAGTGCAGCTTCCACGGGATCGGGATAACGAGTCCCGCGTGCCTGACGCACGGTGGCGACATGATCAATATTGACACCCAGTTTCAGCATGATGGTTCTCCGTCTCCCAAGAAAGGCCTCATTATACTCTGCGCAGCCATAAATAGCACTTTTTCAGCCCGACACTCCAAAAAAAATTTTCAACCACAAAAAAGACCTTGGCGGGCGGTGAACCGCCCCCCAACCCCCCCCCCACCCTTTTTTTTAATTATTAAAAAAAAAGAGGGGGTCTGGGG
>JAMOBH010000435.1:0-3763 GCA_039908085.1 Magnetococcus sp. YQC-5 | reverse complement strand
CCCCCAAGGTTTTGCTTTTGACTTCACCAATTCATCATACAAAATTCAAAGTCAAAGGATAAAAACCCTGGGGATGAATCCCCAGACCCCTCTTTTTTTTCAATAGTAAAAGCAGAACAGGAGTCTGACAGTTGAGCGCGTTTGAATTCACAGCCCTGGACACCAAAGGGCGCACCAAAAAAGGTGTCGAGGAAGCAGAATCCGCACGAGAAATCCGTGATCGTCTGCGAGAAAGGGGATTGACTCCACTCAAGGTGGAGGAAATTCAAGGACGCCAAACAACCAACCAACCCCTGTTTGCCTCATCTCGCGGTGTGCGCAGTGCTGATCTGACCTTGGCCACCCGTCAACTGGCCACCTTGCTCAGGGCCGCCCTGCCGGTGGAAGAGGCCCTGAATGCCGTCTCCCAACAAACCGATTGCAAAAAATTGCGTATTATTCTTTTATCGGTACGCTCGCGCGTACTGGAAGGGCATGCCTTGGCCTCGGCCCTGAACGACTATCCCACTCTTTTTTCCGACCTCTATCGAGAAACCGTGGCAGCCGGAGAGTCATCCGGTCAACTGGAACGGGTTTTGGAACGATTGGCCGATTACCTGGAAAAAACACGCAAACTCAAATCCGGCATTGGTCTGGCCCTGATTTATCCGGCGGTGGTGGTCTTTTTTTCCATCCTGGTGGCAGCCGCTCTTGTAACCTATGTCGTCCCTGAAGTAACCAAGGTATTCGAAGATTTTGGCCAGGAACTTCCGCCACTTACGCGAGGCTTGATCACGCTGTCGGAATTTCTCCGCAATCAGGGCTGGATGGTGCTGGTTGGCCTGGTTGTGCTTTGGGTTGTCTGGAGGTGGTTGTTACGACGGGATGGCGTCCGGCGTCAATTGCACCGTTTGTTGTTGAAATTGCCGGTGGCTTCTGCCTTGGTGCGTGGGATCAATACCGCCCGTTTTGCCCGCACCTTGGGGATTCTGACTGGAAGTGGTGTGCCGATTCTGGAGGGGTTGCGTATTGCCGGACGCGGGGTGGCCAACCTGCCTATGCGGGAAGCGGTGGCCAGGGCAGCGGAAAAAGTGCGGGAAGGAGGTGGACTTCATCATTCGTTGGCAGAGAGCCGGATTTTTTCTCCCATGGTGGTTCATTTGATCGCCAGTGGCGAGGCCAGCGGCAATCTGGCCAATATGCTTGATCGTGCAGCCGAGGCCCAGGAAGACGAAGTGGAAACCCTGGTTGGTGTCATGACCGGCATGTTGGAACCGTTGTTGATCATCATGATGGGCGGCATGGTCTTGACGATTGTGGTGGCCATTTTGTTGCCGATTTTCAATTTAAACCAATTGATCCAATAAATGAGGATGCGAACATGAGGTACAATCAAAGAGCAGGTAAACCGATTTACAAGAATGAGAGAGGATTTACACTAATTGAAATCATGGTGGTGGTGGTGATTCTGGCCGTACTCGCCACGTTGGTGGCCCCCAAAATCATGAGTCGTCCAGGCGAGGCCCGGATGGTCAAGGCCAAGCAGGATATATTGGCCATTGAATCGGCTCTCAATCTGTACAAACTGGACAATTATGTATTTCCCACGACGGATCAGGGATTGGAAGCTCTGGTCAAAAAGCCGACCCTGGAACCGTTGCCTGCGAATTGGCGTGACGGGGGATATTTGGTGCGTGCCCCCAAAGATCCCTGGGGTCGTTTGTATATCTATCTGCGACCTGGTGTGCATGGGGAGTTTGATTTGTATACCCTGGGGGCGGATGGTGTCGAAGGTGGCGTGGAGGCCAATGCCGATATCGGGAACTGGAATCTGGAGGATGTTCGTGGTTCGTCTGCACGGTGACGATCATGGCTTTACCTTGATTGAAATCATGATGGTTTTGTTGATTATTGGTATCATGATGAGTATGGCGGTATTGTCGGTAGGGTCGCAGAGTCGGGAAAAAGCTGTGAAAGAGGAGGTCATGCGGTTGCAGGGGTTGTTTACGCTGGCCAAGCGGGAGGCTGTGTTTGACATGCAGGAATGGGGTGTACGTTTTGTGGGTCAAGGTTATGAGTTTTTGGTGCAAGATGAGAAACAAGAGTGGAAAAGACCGGCTTTGGATGAGCGATTGTTGAAGGCACGCACGCTGCCAAGGGATATGCCCATGGAATTGCAGGTGGAAGGGGAAATGGTGGTGGGACGGTCGGTCAAGCCGGATGCACCACCTCAGGTAATTTTTTCTTCGGATGGTGAAATGACTCCTTTTCAGTTGGAGTTGAAGGTGCCGGATGTCAAATCAGGGTCGGTGCGTTTTCGTTTGACAGGTGCGATGAATGGTCAGATGCGCATGGAACGGGTGGTCGGGCGATGAAGGGGAGTGATGCGGGCGGATTTTCCTTGTTGGAGACTGTGGCAGCGTTGTTGGTATTGTCAGTGGCTTTGTCGGCGGCGTTGCAGTCAGCGGCGGGTTTTGCGAGGAATGGTGCCTATTTGCGGGATCGGACGTTGGCCCATTGGGTGGCCATGAACCAGGCCACGGAACGGCGTGTGCGCAAGGAGTGGCCTGAACCAGGGGTGGTCAAGGGTCATGATCGGATGGGCAATCGGGATTGGTATTGGACGATTTTGTTTTCTTCCACGCCTGAGGCCTTTGTTCGACGGATGGAGATTCAGGTGCGGATGGAGGCGAAGGAGACCACTCAGCCGTTGGTTCGTTTGGAAGCCTTTTTGGTCAAGCCATGAGACTTTTATTATTAGCCTTTGATCCAATCATTAAAAAAAAAGGGTGGAGGGGTCTGGGGAGGCGGTTCACCGCCTCCCCAGAAAGAGTCATCAAGCCCCATTTTTCAATGATGGATCGTCGGGCTGGTTTTACCCTGTTGGAACTGATGGCGGCGTTGGCGGTATTTGCGGTGATGTCAACCATGGCTTATGGAGGATTGGCTTCGTTGATGGCGACGCGACAGGAGGGGATGCGTCGGATGGAGTCGTTGGAGGCTTTGCAACAATTTTTCATTCATTTTGGTCGGGATGTGGAACAGACATGGCCCAGATCCATGAAGGATGGAGCGAATGCGATCCATCCGGCGTTGATTGGCCAGGATGGTACGGAACGTTTTTTGGAATTGACCCGTGGGGGACGGGGCAATCCGCGTGGGTTGACGCGGAGTTCCATGGAACGGGTGGCTTATTCCCTGGAAGAGGGCAAGATTGTACGTTGGGTTTGGCCGATATTGGATCGGGTACGGGATGATGATCCGCACAAAGAAATTATGCTGGATGGGGTGAGTGAGATTGAAATACGATTTTTGGCTGAGGATGGCAATTGGCGGTCAACTTGGCCTACGGATATGAGGAATGTGGCAGGAACGAACGTGACGAGTTTGCCCAGGGGCGTGGCGATTGTGGTGGAAAAGAGTGGTTGGGGACGTATTCGGCGTGTATTCGAGGTGACGCGAGGTCCATGATGGGATGGTTTATTGAGTATTTGTGATTATATGATGTTATTTTAGATGGTTGGATGAGTAAAATAATTGGGGGTCCAGGGGAATCATTCCCCTGGTGGGGTCCAGGGGCGAGAGCCACTGGTGGGGTTTGGGGCGAGAGCCACTATCAATCCATTTCATTCAAATGATCACGTTTCCCCTCTACCCCGTCCCGTGACAAAATTCCCATGGTGGGGTCCAGGGGCGAGCGCCACTGGTGGGGTTTGGGGCGAGAGCCACTATCAATCCATTTCATCAACAAATTATTCAAATTGAAACGACCCTGCATGTCCAT